>NZ_JAWODO010000114.1:0-34253 GCF_046483245.1 Desulfosalsimonas sp.
CGCCCCCGGGTGTGGAGAAACAGGCCGTCTATGGCGATTCTGCAGTTTCCGGCAAGATCCATGTATCCCACTTGGTGTTTTTGGCAGATTTCAGCAGCCTGTTCGGATATGTATGGGGCGGTAAACACCGGAAATGCATGGGACCAGTTGTTTTTCTGGACCAGCAGGTGGTTGACCGCCTCCCTTGCCAGCCTGGGCTCGCCGCTGGCGCGGGTATTGACCAGCAGCACACGGGTGCCGGTTTGTCCGAAAACTTCCATGACAAAATCCGGGCCGTCGTTTTCGCGGATTTGCCTTTGCACAATCGTGCTGTCCACCATCCCGGTTTCATTCAAAAGCGCTTCAAGTTTTTCCTGCACGGTTTTCTGCAGTTCATCTGCGGACAAGGGCTTGCCTGTCATTTTTTTGCATCACCTGTGTGGGTCTGGGTCTTGATATCCGTTTTTTTATAAAAAAACACCAAAATTTAGTTTTGATGGCACCGTAAAAGTTCAAGATCAAGGCTTGCGCAATTTCGAAGAATGCAGCGTACTTAGCCGTACGTGAAATTCTGAGAAATTGCGCGTAACGTAGATATTGGACTTTTTACTGCGCCATTAGTTTTAAATCATATATTCAACGCATGTTGAATATATGATTTAAAATGAACAACCATAAAAATCAAATTATTTTTATTAATAATATAATATTCAACATAAGTTGAACATTTAAAATCGATGAAATCTGCCATGAAACCGCTCCGGAGCAGACAAAACGGTTTCCTTCCTCCAAGCCGCCATCTTCACCGCAGGAGAGGTGACAGCGACAGCATCGCCGTAACCAGGGCATAATCCGCTTGTGCCTGTTTTCGCATGTGGCAGGTCGGGTGCGGTTTGTTTGTCTGCGGCGCGGTTTCGGCGATCGGCCGGGACTTTGGCTGGAATTTTAAAAACTCGGGCTGATCGCCCTCAGACAGTTTAAAATTCCGGACGCCAAAGCCCCGGTCCGATCTTATGCCGAAACCGCGCCAATGCAGCCAAACAAACCACCCCCGTCCCCGGCTCATGACCAGCCCACTGGAAATATGCGGCAACAATTGTTTTTTACCGGGAGGGCCTTTGAATTTGAATACCGATCTGGAGTTGATCGGCCAGGAGAGGTGTTTTACGGGGTTATCGAAATTGGGCCTGGTCCCCAAGGAAGCCCGAAGGGCGGGGGCGGGTTTTTGAAGCGACATTGATCTTTTTTGCGGAAAAATTCAGCCGATGCCGGAGCCGGAAAATTCCAAACTGTTTGAGGGCGACAGCCCGAGTTTGTAAATTTCGGCGAAGGCATCGGCTGAATCCGCAAAAACGATCCGGAGCGAAAAAACCCGGCCCCGCCCTTCGGGCTTCCTTCCTCGGTCTTTGAGTTGTGGAGAAGCCTTCGTGGCGCAGGCTTTGTTCAGATTTTGCTTACAGGCGCCATGTAGAGGGTAAACTCCTGCTGGCCGTCAATGCCCAGGATTTTGTCGCAATACTCCTGGTCATAGGCGGCAATGGCGCAGGTGCCGCAGCCCGCGGCTTCGCAGGCCAGATACAGGTTCTGGCAGACATGGCCGGCATCCAGGGCGATGACCTTGTAGGAAGCCTCGGCGTAGCGCCATTCCATGCGTGCCGGGATGGTGGTCCAGATGAACGTGGCCGCGCTTTTTCCGGCAAAGGACTGGCCCATGGCCATGCGGGTAACGGTTTGTTCCAGATTGTCAGGGCGGGTTTCCCTGACCAGTTCATGGCCCAGAGGCAGGTACCGGTAAATGGCCTTTTCCAGCCCTTTCACCCGGAAGGCAGCGATATAGGTTTCAAACGCGTGCCTGCACCCTGCCGAAGGCACTGTGCGCAGGGCGTTATAGGGCCCGGCCTGCTGCCGGATGCCCTGGGTGGCCCACAGCAGAAACGACAGCTCAGAAAGGGGCATGTCGCCTTTGGTGGCAGCCCTGCGCGATTGCCTGCGGGCAATGGCATCCACCACGGAAACCGGGTTGATGGTCTGCCAGTCCCGGGCCGGGGGTAGGGCGATTTTTTTAGCGTCCGCCGCGCACGGCTTTTGCAGCGGCGGAGGCGCAAGCCCCCTGGACTGGGCGGTTTGTGAAAAATCCACCTGCAGGCGAATGGTGTCTTTTAAAAAATATTTGTAATCCTTGATTGGTTTTTCCATAATAACAAAATAATCATCATGGCTGCACATGACAAAAAATGGTTTGACAGGGAAATGGAGCAATTGACGACAACAAAGCAAAAACTCGATGATCTGCTTTCTGCGGCAAGGGAGATGGGCGCAACCGATGCTGTGGTGCTTGCCCCGGAAAGCATCGTGGTGGAAGATGGCCTTGCGGAAAAATGCACCCGGCCCAAGTGCATCAATTACGGGCTTTCCAAAAGCTGCCCCCCGAATGTGGGCGGGCCCGGGGCCATGCGCAAACGGCTGGAAACAGTAAACTTTGCGATCTTTTTCAAAATCGAGGTCCCATCCGCGATCCTGTATTCCGGCCAGGGCCGGGAACTGTTTCAGCTCCTGCATGAAACCGCGGCCGGCATTGAACAGAAAGCCGTTGCACTCGGGTTTGCAAACGCCCGGGCCTATGCCGGAAACTCCTGTAAAAAGGTGTTTTGCGGCGATTTTCTGGAATGCCGGGTTATCGGTGAAAACGGGCAATGCCGGAACCCGGACCGGGCCAGAGAGTCCATGTCCGGGTTCGGCATCAACGTGACAAAACTTTATGAGGCGGCCGGATGGCCGTTTAAGGGCGTTGTCCATGAAAACGGCTCCGAGGTCATCGGCATGTCCAGCCTCTGCGGCCTGGTGCTGCTGTAAGTGGTTTTACGGAACAATGCACAATGCGCCGTTTTCCATATGCCGGATCAGGTAATTGGAAACACTGCCCATGAAAAACCGTTTGTTCATACCCCGCTTGCCAATGACCAGGGTGCCGTGGCCCTGATTTTTGAATTCCTCCAGAATCGCGCCGGCCACATCAAACCGTGCCGGGACAATTTTGAGGTTCAGCCGGTTTTCGTTGATTTTCTTTTCTTTGAGCTTGCGACGGGCAAGTTCCATAAAATTGTCAATGCACTGGCGGCCGGCTTTTTCAATCACCCTGGCAAAAGCCTTTTCATCGCCTGAATCCGTCTGTTCCTCAAAATCAAGGCCGCAGGTGTCTCTTAACGAGGCCTGCACGTGAAACAGGGTCAGGCCCGCATCCGGATTTTCCCGGAGCATATCCAGAAGATAATCCAGGGCCTTGGCCGAATCCACGGAGCCGTCCACGGCCAGCAGAATGTTTTTGGATGGGGCTTCACCGCTGATCATCCATACGGGAATGTCCGGGTTGTGCTCGATAACGTTTTTGGTGGTGCTGCCGATAAACGTGTCCGCAAACCGGGAAACGCCCCTGCGGCCCATGACAATGGCATCCGCCGATGCTATCCGGGCCTCATCAATGATGTCCTTGGCCCTTCCTTCCCGGCATTGGCGGGTGGATATGGTGATTTTGTCTTCAGCCACTCCCATGCGCATCATCCGCTTTTTCAGATCCTCCAGAAGCTCTTTGCCCAAGGCCTCGTTTCTGTTGTTGAATTTTTTGAGTTCCTCCATGGCCGCAGGGTCCTTCTTGGATTCTTCCCGGATGTAGTCCGATATTTTGGGCTGGACATGGAAAAGGGTGTAATCGGCATCCTGAAATACCGGGGCCATGGCTGCCATGTACTGCATGGCCTGGACAGTGTAGATGGAGTCGTCAACCGGTATAAGAAATTTCTTTTTCATGATTTTCTCCCAGGAGTGATGGTTGTAAGTGAAAAAAAATTTTGTCGGATACATTCTAATCATTAATCCGAACAGCAGAAATTGCAATTCGGTTTATGGCCAAAACCCATTGACAGGAGTTTTTTTGGGGGTGCAGGAATGGGTCAGCAGTTTTGTTTCACATGCGCCACAAATTCCAGCAGCCAGAACACGTCTGCCGCAGCCCGGTGCCGGCTGTTCTGGGTGCATTCAAATGTGCAGACAAGATCATTGACGCTTTGGTTCGCAGCAGGCGTGCGCGCCATGCGGGCCAGCCAGGTATTTAAGTCCAGTATTTTCACCAGTGACGGACCATATCCGGAATCGGTCAGCAGGCGGTTTTTCCATCGGATGTCAAAATGGGGCTCATCTGAATAAACCGGCTGTCCGGCAAGCTCGCTGATCATTTTTTTCGCCACTTTCCGCGGATCATGGCCGTGTTTCCGGAGTTGTTCCGGGGTAATGCCGTGGAATTCAAAGCTTTTGGGGTTCCAGTCGGTCCAGCCGGTCATGCAGTCCGGGTTTAACAGATAGGATTCAATGGCATCGGTCCGGCACCCCCAGGCCACTTCAATGGGATGGGAGTTTTTGCGCAGGCTGGAGGCTTCAAAGTCGATGATGAACATGGGGCTAATAGGTCCATCCTTTCCAGGTGAAATAAATCCCCACAAGGATCATCATCACCCCGCCAAACTTGTAGATGAGATCCCGGTGTTTGAGCCATTTGACATTGGAAACCTGGGAGAGCAACAGCAGGGCGGGTATGGTGCCGATGCCAAAGCAGGCCATGATCCCGGCCCCGGAGAGCATGCCCCCAAACGTGGATTTGGCCTCCATGCCCACCCGGGCTGCGGCAATCATGGCCGTATACACCGGCCCGCAGGGCAAAAGCCCCAGGACCATGCCCAGGGGCAGAAACAGCACAGCGCGTCTTGCATCCAGAATCCGCTTAAATCCGGCCCGGGCAAACCCGGCAAGGGGCGGGGCGTTTTGAAAAATCCGGCCCGCCGGCACCCACCCGGTCATGGCCGCGCCCATGACAATGATGAGTATCCCCGCAAACATCAGCACAGCCTTTTGAAATCCGCCCGCATGGGATGCAAACCGGGTAAAGGAGGCGGTTGCGCCCATAATCGCCCCCAGCAGCGAATAGGTGATGGTCCTGCCGATGTTGTAATACAGCTGGGGGAAAAACGAGGGCCGGTCCTTTAGCTGAAGGGAGACCGAAATCACGATGGGGCCGCACATGCCGATGCAGTGGCCAAAGCCAACGGTAAATCCCGTGGCCAGAAACACCGCGTATATGGATTCAGTAGACCACATCAAAGACAAATTCGGCTGTTCCGGTTTCCGGTAGGGTTACCCGGGCAAACCAGGTGGTTTTGCCGCTGGGACAGCGCACGATCACGCCCCTGCCGGTCCAGGTATTCTTCTCCTGCCGGGTCATTTCCACCCGGTTGGGTCCCATTTTCATGGCCGGCATGCCAAGATCGATGTAAGGCGCCTCTGAAAGCCTGTCTCCGCTGATTGTCACGCGAAACACAAGCTCCTCCATGGCCTTTACCGGCTTTGGCGAAATTTCGAGTTCCACGCTGCGGCCGGCAAGTTCTGCGCTGCAGGGTCCCTTGTGAATATTGCACGTGGTTCGGACTTCCGGGTTTTGGGCGAGAGCCGGGGCGACTGCAGCTGCGAGTGCAAGAAAAATTGCCGCCCCCAAAGCCAGCCCCATTCTCGCCGGGCATCGGCTTGCAGCTGAATCCATGTTTTTTCCTTTTGATTTTTCTATTTTGCTTAACACTTAACACTTTTCACTTCCAAGTTAAATTCACATGAAAACAAAATATTTAAAAATCTGAAACGCTTTGTTTAGGTCAAATAATCATGATCAGTACGATCATGAGCATGGAAATCGGAAAATAGCTGGCCCTGTTAAAAAGGGCCATGGCGTCTTCGCGCCCAAGGCCCCGGTAAAGCCGGAAGGCGGGCTCAATCAAAAGCCCGCTGCTGATGACAACCGCCGCCAGGGGTGCGATGGCCCCGGCGCCGGGAAATGAGATCAAAAACAGGATCACGCAGAACACAACCGAGATCACAAGGCATGCAAAGGCCAGGGCTGCGGATTTTTGCGCCCCCAGGCGCACCGGGATGGTCTGGGCGGCCAGTCGCCGGTCTTCGTCCATGTCCATCCAGTCCGCCGGGATGTTCTGCCCGCCGATTTCCCAGAAAAACAGGCAGGCAAATACAAGGGCCATAAAAATAAACGACGGTTCCGGATCCACCGCAAACAATGCCGCCACAGCCCCCATGTTCTTGACAAATCCGCTGACCACCGCCCGCAAGGGACTCACCCGCCACAACAGGCAGTATGTCGTCTCCAGCCCGGCGCCAAGAAGAAAAATCACTGCGCACACCGGGTTTAGCAGCCAGGCGCCGATCAGGGCCACTACAGACCACCCTGTGGCCCATATCAGGCCGTCTTTTAACGGCAGCAGCCCCCGGGCCATGGGGTGGCGGATCATCAGCGAATCCAGGTAGCCGGCCTCGGATGCTGTGGGCCGGGAATATTTTTCCTTGTCGGTTTTGTAGTCCACGATGTCATTGAAAGCGTAGATGGCCGTATATCCGGCAAATGCGGTGAGAAGCCCGATGCCCGCGATGTAAGCCGGTGGAAAGCCGCCCAGGTACAGCAGCACGCAGAAACCCGGGGTGGCCATGTCCAGTATCCCGTGGGGCGTGCGCGAAAGGGCCAGAAACAGTTTGATTCGGTTGATTGCATTCATGACTGATAAAATAACCTTTTCAGGGCCGGGTTTCCAGTTTTTTTCAGCAGTGCCGCTGCCAGACAGCCCGGCTGGCCGCATTGAAATATGTTGCAAAATTTTTTAAAGTTAGTAAAACTACAAAAAATAATCACAACCGCAAACCGATCAGCTCGGGCTGATCCATAGTTTTTGAAAGGAGGAGATAATGGCAGGCAGGGCCGGAAAACCGGCCCCATTACGGCGGCAGAGGGTTTAAAATGGTTTTTTCATCAAAGGAGGAACAGGTTATGCGAAAATCAACATTGTTTTTAAAATTCACCGGCATTTTACTGGCGGCCCTGCTGATGGCCGGCACTGCAACGGCACAGGAAGAAACCCCGGATTTTGCCAATGATCCCCTGGCCGGGCCGGCCGGTACCGGCACCATTGCACTGGAAACCCCCGGGAATATCATGATGAGCTTCGGCGCCCGGGCCCGGATTATTCCAACAAGTGAAACTGATTGGGATTTCGGGTTTGGTGATGATTTAACTATGCCTTTGCTTGGCGGCAACCTGGATAAGAATTTTTTCAAGGTTCACGTCAATGAATCCGGCTGGGTGAATGAAGATTATATCCGCACTGAAACCCAGATCTATTTCAATGCCATGCCCAGGGATCGGAAATGGAGCTTCCATGCAGCCCTGGAGTTTGACCGGCCCGTGGATACCTCGGTGGTCGATGACCGGGGTGGAACAGACAGCAACAGCGATTTCGGCCTGGAGCGCTTAACTGGTTCCTATGCGATCAATCCCAATCTTCGGTTTAACGCGGGTTGGGATATCTGGTTCATGCCGGATCCGGCAGGTCTGACTTATGGTGACGACGCCCCGGGTTTCTGGCTGGACGGGGATTACGGCACTTTTGATTTCAGCCTTGGCTACTTTAAGATGGATGAGAACAACTGGGGAACCGAGCCGGATTCCGACTGGCTCACAGACGAGGACAACGCGGATCGGGATCTGTATGCCGGTTATCTCAACTATTACTTTTCCGAAAACCATAAGCTCGCCGGCATGTATATGTATGACCGTATTCGCAATGTGGCCACCGGCAGCCTGTTGGATGCGCTCATGGAAACTACAGGCGATAAGCCAAAGACAGATGTGCATTACACCGGTCTTGTCTACGAAGGAAATGTGGGCTTGATGAATTATTTCGTGGAAGGGATTTATCAGTTCGGCGAAGCGGATGACACTGGACTGGCCGAAGATGACTATGACATCAATGCCTTTGCATTTGCCGGGGACCTGGAGCTTGATCTGAGCGATTCTGTTGGTTATGGGTTCAAGCCGCATCTCGGGTTCATTTATACCTCCGGCGATGATGATCCCGAAGATGACAACCTGGAGGGATATACCGGATCACTGACCTTCCAGCGCTGGACCACCTTTGGCGGGGAAAATAGCATTCTTAGCGACGGCAACACCATGATGGGTACGGTGCTTTACAGCTTCCTGCCCGGGTTTTACGGAAACGGCACCCCGGTGGTTGTGGGCGGGCTGCCCAATACCAATGCGCTGGGCACGGCCCGCGGCGACAACCCGGGTCTGACCATGAGCAGCTTGGGTTTCAGCCTCACTCCTAAAAGATACCTGATGTTTAAGAGCAATATCAATTCGTTCTGGTGGAACGAGGATTTTTCGGTCAGAAGTTATGTTGATGGGACACCCACTGAGATCGATTCCGGCTACGTGGGCACGGAATGGGACAACGAGCTGACCCTGGCCCTGAGCAAGAATACCTTTGTCAAGGGGCAGGCTGCAGTGTTGTTCCCCGGTGAGGTGATGGATGATGTGACCAGCGCACGGTCTGCTGTTACAAATCCATTAACCGGAGAGGTGATCCCCGGCGAGGAAAGCGATGATGTGGCTTACCGGCTGGGCATGGAATTTATTTGGCAGTTCTAGGTCATAACTGATATTATCTGCCTTAAATATCAATGGCTCCGGGAATGGCGGACAAAATCCGCCATTCCCGGATTTTTGGTTCAACCTGGCACTTGTTTCGGGGGGTGTGATGTTCAAGGAAAAAAGCAGATTCGGTAAACTCATGGTATGCGTGCTTGGCCTGGTGCTGTTATCCGGCTGCGCCGCAGGGGGACGGCCGGATATTGTCTCTGAAGACAAAAAAGAGGGTGAAGTCTATTCCAATGCAGACGTGCGCAGAATGACCATCGAGCATCCGGGCACCCTGTCCGGAGACTATTTTCTCAAACGCTCCTATCCGGAAAAACCCGCCGGCGATGCCAAAAAAAAGCCCGGCATCACCTGGGCATATGCGGATTCCCGGAGCCGGCAGACTTCCGCAGAAGCCGCTTCTGCTAAGCCTGTTGGCACGCGGCAAAGTGTTTCCACGGGTATTTATAAAATCGGCCTTATGGCTGCCGCAGATGCCAAAGACGATTTCACCCCCAGGCGACTGCATCGTGCCGCCGCAGGCCTGACCCTGGAGCAGAGCCGGGTGATCGGCCCGGAGCAGATCGCTGATGTGGCTTCTGCCGCAAACTGCGCAAATCGCGATATTCTCTCCTGCGTGGGCCGGCAGGCGGCCCTTTATCCCGGGGTGCACATGCTGGTGGTGGTCGATTCCCTGTCCCTGCCCGAAGATTTCCCCGGCCGGGCGGCCATGCGGCTGCGGGTGATGGACACGGGCCTGGACTATGTCCATGCGCCCCTGGAAATGACCCGGACATTGGAGGCCCGGGATCAGGCGGAAACCTTTGTGCAGCAGGCCCTGCAGCGCGCATTTGATTTTGCCGAGCAAAAGGCGGATGTCATGCCCGCCCACTGCCGGGTGTTTTCCGTCAAGCAGGAGCGCATCTACATCAGCGCCGGGGCTGCCAGCCGGGTGGAACCGGGAGATGAATTTTCCGTGGTATCCTCGGGCCAGGTGGTGGACACACCCGCGGGCCTTCCCGTGGCCTGGGTGCCGGATGCGCCCAAAGCCCGGATCCGGGTGGAAAAACGGGTGCGCGACGATGTGGCGTCCTGCTCCCTGGCCGACGGGCAGACCCCGCAGCCCGGGGATTACGTCCTGCTGTCCCCGGCTGAATAAAGCCTTTGTAAAACCGGAAAAACCCGTTGACAGGGTATTTGTTTTCCGGTAAATGAACAATGATCAATAAAATGAGTTTGGTTTGATTCCGCAAATCCTGTAAAAACAAGGAGAGGGCGCATGCAGGAAATGAATATCGGTGCTTTTCTGACCAAAAGAGCCAGTCTTTCCCCGAAAAAGGAAGCCCTTGTCCTGGGTGATGTCCGTCTGACCTGGGATGCGTTAAACAAACGGAGCAATCAGTTGGCTGCCGCCATGGCCGGCCTGGGCGTGGGGGCAGGCGACCGGGTGGCCCTGCTGGCTTTAAACGAGGTGGAATTTTTTGACATGTATTTCGGCCTGGGCAAGACCGGGGCCATCCTGGTGCCCATCAACCACCGACTGGCCGGCCCGGAAATCGAATACATCGTGGATGACTGCCAGGCAAAGGTGCTGGTGTTCGGGGCGGAATTCGCCCCTGTGATCGCCTCTATCAGAGAGCGCATTTCCTGTGCCCATATTGTGGCCTTATCCGATGATCCGCCTGCTTATGCCCAATCTTATAAAGCCCTGACCGACGGGGCGTCGGATGCTGAACCCGAAATCACGGCAGGCGGCGCAGACATCCTGACCATTCTGTATACCTCCGGCACCACCGGCCGGCCCAAGGGCGCGGAGCTGACCCATGACGGGTATTTCGGCACTTCCGTGACCCTGCGGGCCACCTTCGGCGACATCGGCCAGGTGCTTTTGATGCCCCTGCCGCTGTTTCATATCGGCGGGCTGGCCCCGGTACCCATGTGCGTGCATTTCGGCATGAAAATGGTGATTCAGCGGGCCTTTGATCCAAAGAATTTCCTGGAGCTCATGGGCCGGGAAAAGGTCACCTGGTTCGGCTCCGTGCCCCAGATTCTCATGTTTCTGCGCCAGGTGCCCGACTTTGACAAGTACGGCTGGGACACGGTGAAAATGGCCTTGGTTTATGCCGCGCCAGTGCCCGTGCCCCTGATAAAGGAATATGCGGCCGCGGGCATCGAGGTGCGCCAGCTCTACGGCATGACCGAGTGCACCGGGCCGGCCACAGTGATCGACAGTGAAAACGCCATTGAAAAAGCCGGTTCCTGCGGGCTACCCTTTTTTCACAACCAGATCCGGGTGGTGGACTTGGACGGAAACGACGCGGGCCCGGACGAGCCGGGAGAGGTGCTCATTGGCGGCACCAATCTCATGAAGGGTTACTGGAACAATCCCGAAGCCACGGCCGAAACCATCAAAGACGGATGGCTGTATTCCGGGGACATGGCCAAGATGGACAAAGATGGGTTTCTCTATATCATTGACCGCAAAAAGGACATGATCATCTCGGGCGGGGAAAACATCTATCCCGCCGAGATCGAGGACCTGCTCATGGGCCATCCCAAAATCGCGGATGTGGGCGTGATCGGCTGCCCGGATGAAAAATGGGGCGAGTCCATTAAGGCCATTGTGGTGGCCCGCCAGGGTGAATCCATAGACGATGCGGAAGTGATCCAGTGGTGCCAGGGCCGGATTGCCAAATTCAAGATCCCTAGAAAGGTCGTGATCACAGAGGAAATCCCCCGGACCCCCACGGGCAAGATTTTAAAGCGGGTCCTGCGGGATCAGTTCAACTCTGCCTGACAGGAAGCGATTTCTTCTTGAGATTGCCGGCCCCGAAACAATGCTAAACACGGGGCCGGCAATCAAAGCTGTTGTACCGGATAACGATTGTATTAAAGACCCCGCTGCCATCCGGATTTTGGAGAGCAGTGGGGTGTTTTTTTTTAGTACCGGTAGTGATCCGGTTTGAACGGGCCTTCCTTGGGTACGCCCAGGTACTCGGCCTGCTCGTCGGTCAGGCTGGTGAGCTTGATGGCCAGGCGGGATAGATGCAGGCGGGCCACTTCTTCGTCCAGGTCCTTTGGCAGGGTGTAGACCTGCTTTTCCAGGTCTTCTGCGGCCAGTTTGAGCTGTGCCAGGGTCTGGTTGGTGAAGCTGTTGCTCATCACAAAGCTGGGATGTCCTGTGGCGCATCCCAGGTTCACCAGCCGGCCTTCGGCCAGCAGGATGATGGAGCGGCCCGAGTTCAAGTGCCACTGGTCCACCTGGGGCTTGATGTTGGTTTTCTCGCAGTTTTTTTCCAGGTAGCTCACCTCGATTTCATGGTCAAAATGGCCGATGTTGCAGACAATGGCCTCGTTTTTCATTTGTTCCATGTGCTGGCCGGTAATCACGTCGCAGCAGCCCGAGGCGGTCACAAAGATGTCGCCCAGGGGAGCCATGTCTTCCATGGTGGATACCTCGTAGCCTTCCATGGCCGCCTGAAGGGCGCAGATGGGATCGATTTCCGTGACCACCACCCGGGCGCCGAAGCCGCGCATGGACTGGGCGCATCCCTTGCCCACATCACCGTATCCGGCGATGATCACCAGTTTGCCGGCCACCATGGTGTCAGTGGCGCGCTTGATGCCGTCGGCCAGGGAATCCCGGCAGCCGTAGATGTTGTCGAACTTGGACTTGGTCACCGAGTCATTGACATTTACGGCCGGAAACAGCAGCTCGCCCTTTTTGGCCAGCTGGTAGAGCCGGTTGACACCAGTGGTGGTTTCCTCGGACACGCCCCGGATATTTTCGGCGATCTTGTGCCAGTGCTTGGGATCGCGCTCATAAGACGCCTTGATCCGGTTGATGATGCACTGGTATTCGTAGATGTCATATTCCTTTTCCAGCATCCCGGGGTTGTCCTCGGCCTTGACGCCTTCGTGGATCATCAGGGTTGCATCGCCGCCGTCATCCACGATCATGTCCGGGCCGGAGCCGTCAGGCCAGGTAAGGGCCTGCTCCGTGCACCACCAGTAGTCCTCCAGGGATTCGCCCTTCCAGGCAAACACCGCGGCCGATCCGGCTTTGGCGATGGCTGCGGCCGCATGATCCTGGGTGGAGAAAATATTGCAGGAAGCCCAGCGGATGTCTGCGCCCAGCTTCTTTAAGGTCTCGATGAGCATGGCCGTCTGGATGGTCATGTGCAGGCTGCCGGTGATTTTAAAGCCCTTAAGCGGCTTGTCCGGGCCGTATTTTTCGCGCACGGCCATCAGGCCGGGCATTTCGTTTTCCGAAAGCTCCATTTCCTTGAATCCGTCGGGTGCCAGGGAAATATCGGCCACTTTGTGGGGCAGGGAAAGATCGCGTTCCGGGACAATGGCTTTTTTCTTTTCATTGTTTTGCATCAGCATGTGGGTTTTTCCTTTCATTGGTGTTATTTATTCATTTTGTCAGTTTTGATGGTTTCGTGGACAGTTGATTGCTGCGATTCTGTCAATTAGCGGTCATGCATTGTGCACAGCCTGAAAAATGTTGAGTGAAAGCCCTTTTGAAAGATTATGGGGCCGGACTTGCTGCAGCGCAAATCCGTTTTTTTCAAACCATGTTTCAATGGACTCCCGGTCAAATCCCAGCCACTTGACCCCGTAGACGGTTTTGAGCGAATGCTGCTGGTGGCGGTCAAATTCGGCCAGGATCAGTACGCCCCCCGGCCGCAGGATCCGGGCCACCTCGCCAAAGGCGGCGGCCGGATCGGCCAGGTACTGCAGCACCAGGGAAATGACCGCAAGATCGGCTTCATTGTCGCCCAGGGGCAGATGCTCGATTTCTCCCAGCCGGATGTCCACTTTTTGTCCGTTTGCATCGGAAAACCGTTTTCTGGCCTCTTCAAGCATCCGCGGCGAGGAATCCACACCGATGATCCGGCCGGCATGGGCCTTCATGGCCTCAAGGAGCTCTCCCGTGCCGCAGCCCAGATCCACGCCGGTTTCATGGGCGTTGGTATTTTCGAAAATGGCGTGGTTGATATCAAAGGTGCCCAGAATTTCACGCTTTAAAAGATCCCAGCTTCCGGCGATATGATCGAAAAATCGCAGGGTTCCGGCAGAGCGTGCTTCGATGATCTGTTCGGCGCGTTTTAAATCCGCCCGGAGCACGTGGTCTTGTTCAAACAGGTAGCGCACGGCTTCGAGAAAATCTCGGCCAGGCCCGGAATCGGCGATGGAGTAAATGCCCCATACGCCTTCTTTCAGGCATTTTGCCATCCCGGCGTCCGCCAGGATTTTCAGGTGCCTTGAAATTCTCGACTGACCCATTTCCAGGATGCTCACCAATTCGCCCACCTTCAGGTCATGGTGCAGCAAAATATTGATCAGCCGGATCCGGGTTTCGTCTGAAAGGGCTTTAAAGTATATTATGTTATCCATATGTTTAAATCAATTTATCTTGATGTTTAAATTTAATTATAATGAAATATTTATATCTGTCAAGGAAAAACTTTGGGTGGTTTTTGGGCCGGCAGCTAAAAAAGCCCCGGGATCTTTCCGGAGGTTTTTGCATGAGGCGCTCCGGTGCATTGCACCCGGGACGGGTTTGTGATATATACTCTTTCTTCTGGTAAGAGGTGTCTAAGGTATATATTTCTTGAACAGAAGATAAGAAACAGACCCAAAATTCACATCACCGGCTCCGGCCGCCCGGGATCGTCCATTATTGCCTGCGCCGGGCCGGGGCAGGTTTTGTCCATTTCAGAAACATCAGGAGGAAACAGCAAATGGTTGCCATTACAGAAGCCGTATCCCTGGAAAAGGACGGGGAAATCGGGATGCTTTGGATCGACAATCCCCCGGTCAACGCCCTGGGCCATTCGGTGCGCAAGGGGTTGGCAGATGGGATTGAGCAGGCGGAAAAAGACGATCAGATCCGGGCTGTGGTGGTGACCTGCAAGGGGCGCACGTTTTGTGCCGGCGCAGACATCCGTGAATTCGGCAAGCCGCCCAAGGCCCCCCATCTGCCGGATGTGTTAAATCGCTTTGACCAGTGCAAAAAACCCATCATCGCCGCCATTCACGGCACGGCCTTCGGTGGCGGGCTGGAAACTGCATTGAGCTCCCATTTCCGGGTCGCGGCGGCTTCCGCCCAGTTCGGCCTGCCCGAGGTCAAGCTCGGCCTGCTTCCCGGTGCCGGCGGCACCCAGCGCCTGCCCCGGCTCATCGGATCGGAAAAGGCCCTTGCCATGATTACCTCGGGCAATCCCATCGGCGCTGACAAAGCCCTTGAAGACGGACTTATCCATAAGATCATTGACGGCGATCTGGCCGAAGGCGCCGTGGGATTTGCAAAGCAGGTGCTTTCCGAAAACCGGCCCATGGTCCGGGTCAGGGATATGACCGAAAAGATTGCCCAGGCCGACTCAGAAATTTTTGATGATTTCCGCAAGCAGCTGGCCAAGCGGGCCCGGGGCTTTGAGGCCCCCCATGCCTGCGTGGATACAGTGGAAGTCGCTGTTAGCAAATCCTTTGAAGACGGGCTGGCCTATGAACGCCAGCGGTTTGAGCAACTGATGAACGGCTCCCAGTCCGCGGCCCAGCGCTACTACTTTTTTGCCGAGCGCCAGGTCTCCAAGATCCCGGACGTGCCAAAGGATACCGCCACCATGGATATTAAAAAGGTGGGCGTGATCGGTGCCGGCACCATGGGCGGGGGCATTGCCATGAATTTTGTCAATTCCGGCATTCCGGTCACCCTGGTGGAGGCCAAACAGGAGCTTCTGGACCGGGGCCTGGGCGTGATCCGGAAAAATTATGACATCAGCGCCTCCAAGAAAAAGATCGCCGCCGAGGATGTGGACAAACGCATGGGCCTGATATCCGGTACCACCCGCATGGACGATCTTGCTGACGTGGATCTGGTCATTGAGGCGGTATATGAAAACATGAACCTGAAAAAGGAAATATTTTCCAAGCTGGACAACATCTGCAAAGACGGCGCGATTCTGGCCACAAACACCTCGTATCTGGATGTCAATGAAATCGCCGCCCAGACCTCGCGGCCGGAATACGTGCTCGGCCTGCACTTTTTCAGCCCGGCCAACGTGATGCGTCTGCTCGAAATTGTGCGCGCGGAAAAAACGACCATACCGGTGCTGGCCACAGCAATGAAACTCGCCAAAAAGATCAAAAAGATCGCCGTGGTGGTGGGGGTCTGTTACGGATTTGCCGGAAACCGGATGTTTGCCCAGCGAAAGCGCGAATGCGAAAAACTCATCCTGGAAGGCGCGCTGCCCGACCAGGTGGATCGGGTGATCTATGATTTCGGCTTTCCCATGGGCCCCTTTGCCCTGGCCGATCTCATCGGCATCGACCTGGGATGGGACAAGGACAATTCCAACAGCCGCACCATGCAGGAACTGCTCTGCGAGCAGGGCCGGTTCGGCCAGAAAAACGGCAAAGGCTATTACAATTACGAGGAAGGCAGCCGGGCGCCAAAGCCCGCTCCGGAAATCGATGATCTCATCGTGGAATTTTCCAACAAAAAGGGTTATATTCGCAGGGAGATCTCGGATGAGGAGATTTTGCAGCGCTGCATTTATCCCATTATCAACGAGGGCGCCAAAATCCTGGAGGAAAAAATCGCCGTGCGGCCGTCGGACCTGGATGTGATCTGGGTCAACGGCTATGGCTGGCCGGTCTACCGGGGTGGTCCCATGTTTTATGCCGACTTGGTGGGTCTGGACAAGATCCTGGACGTGTTAAAGAAGTTCCAGGCAGAGCACGGCGATGACTTCAAGCCCGCACCCCTGCTGGAGCAGCTGGTCAGTGAGGGCAAAAATTTCAGCTCGCTAAACGCTTGACAAAGGAACCGGTCCCTGTCCAAAGACGTCCGTCTCCGGGCAGGGACCGGCTTTATGGCGGCCGTTGGCAAATCCCGTGATTTCATTGCCAGCGCAATATAAGGGGGATGATCATGTTTGAAAACCTCGATCCGGTTTTTCTGGCACGAGTGCAGTTTGCCTTTACCGTGTCCTTTCATATTCTTTTTCCGAGCTTTACCATCGGGTTGGCCAGCTGGCTGGCGGTGCTGGAATGGCGGTGGCTGCGGACCGGAAAGCAGGTTTATGCGGATGTCTATAAGATGTGGGTCAAGATCTTTGCCGTGACATTCGGCATGGGCGTGGTTTCCGGGGTGGTGCTCTCCTTTCAGTTCGGCACCAACTGGTCCATATTCTCGGATGCCGGGGGAAACATCATCGGACCGCTTTTGGGCTATGAGGTGCTCACGGCGTTTTTCCTGGAAGCCTCTTTTCTGGGCATCATGCTGTTTGGATGGAACCGGGTCAGCCCGAGGCTGCATTTTGCCGCCACCCTGATCGTGGCTGCCGGCACCCTGGTTTCGGCTTTCTGGATTCTGTCGGCCAACTCCTGGATGCAGACGCCGGCCGGATTCCGGGTGGGAGAGCACGGACTGCTCTATCCCACCGACTGGCTGGAGGTGATTTTCAACCCGTCTTTTCCCTACCGGTTTATCCACATGGTCACGGCCGCCTATTTGACCACCGCCTTTACCGTAGCCGGCATCGGGGCTTTTTATTTGTGGAGAAAACGGCATATTGCCCACGCCCGGGTAATGCTGGGCATGGCCATGATCATGGCCGTCTGTGTGGCCCCGCTTCAGCTTCTTTTCGGAGACATGCACGGCCTGAATACCTTTGCGCATCAGCCGGCCAAGGTCGCGGCCATGGAAGGGCTGTGGGAGACCACCCGGGGCGCGCCCCTGGTGCTTTTCGGCTGGCCGGACCAGGAGGCGGAAATCACCCGGTATGCCGTGGAAGTTCCCAAGCTTTCCAGCCTGATTCTGACCCACAGTCTGGACGGCGAGGTCAGGGGTTTAAAGGCTTGGCCGGAAAACGAGCGCCCGCCTGCCGCGGTTGTGTTCTGGACCTTTCGCATCATGGTGGGCCTGGGCCTGCTTATGATTGCCACCGGGGTGGCCGCCATTGTCCTTTATTTGCGAAAACGCCTGTTTGAAACCAGATGGTTTCAGTACTGGTGCATGGCGCTGACACCAGCGGGTTTTGTGGCGGTTTTGGCCGGCTGGTTTGTCACCGAGGTGGGCCGCCAGCCCTGGATCGTGCAGGGGGTGCTTCGCACCTCGGATGCAGTGTCGCCGGTGATGGCGCAGTCCGTGGCCCTTTCCCTGGCCGCCTTTATTGTGGTTTATCTGTTTGTATTCGGTGCGGGTACCTATTATATCCTGCATTTGATCAACAAAGGGCCCGAGGACGGCGAAGGTGTTTACGGTGGCCACGGCATGGATCAACCGCCCCTTGTCACGGACGTGGCACGAAAAAAAGGAGGCCGTCATGTTCAGTCTTGAAGGTTTTCTGGATCTGCCGCTGATTTGGTATGCCCTGATTGCCACGGCTGTTTTTCTCTATGTTTTGCTCGACGGTTTTGACCTGGGGGTGGGGATCCTGTTTCCCTTTGCCCCCACAGACCAGTGCCGGGATGCCATGATGAATTCAGTGGCGCCGTTCTGGGACGGCAATGAAACCTGGCTCGTGCTGGGCGGCGGCGGGCTGCTGGCCGCCTTTCCCCTGGCTTATGCGGTACTCATGCCGGCTTTTTACATCCCGGTGATTGTCATGCTCCTGGGCCTGATATTTAGGGGGGTGGCATTTGAGTTCCGGTTCAAGGCCCGGGAAAACACCCGGTGGATCTGGGATTATTCCTTTCATTTCGGCTCCCTTGCCGCGGCGTTCATGCAGGGGATCATCATCGGGGCCTTTGTGCAGGGCGTTGAAGTCGCCGGGCGCAGCTATGCCGGCGGCGCATTTGACTGGTTAAACGCCTACAGCCTCATGACCGGGGTGGCCGTTATTTTCGGCTATGCCCTGCTGGGGGCCACCTGGCTGGTCATGAAAACAGAGGACCTCACTCAGCAATGGGCCGCAAAAACCGCTTCCTATACCCTGATTTACCAGGCCTTGTTTCTGGCCGCGGTCAGCGTCAGCATGCCGGCGATCAACGCGGATATCCGGCAGTTGTGGTTCAGTCTGCCCAATGTGTTTTTCCTTGCGCCCCTGCCTGGGGCAAGCGTTGTGCTCATTGTGCTGATCTGGCGGCATCTACGCAGGGGAAAGGAAATCGGTCCGTTTTTGATGAGTTTCGGCCTGTTTTTTACCGGGTATCTCGGCATTGCCATCAGCATGTGGCCCTATCTGGTGCCCTTTGAAATCACCTTTCGCCAGGCCGCGGCCGCACCTGCATCCCAGTCTCTGCTGCTGGTGGGCACGGTTGTTCTGCTGCCGGTGATCCTGGCTTATGTGGCCTATTGTTATTACATTTTCCGGGGCAAGGTCTCCGGGGAGAGCGGTTACTATTGATGGCGCCGTAAAAAGTCCAATATCTGCGTTACGCGCAATTTCTCAGAATTTCACGTACGGCTAAGTACGCTGCATTCTTCGAAATTGCGCAAGCCTTGATCTTGAACTTTTTACGGCACCATCTGAAATCAGACTTTTTACGGTGCCATCATTATTAAAGGAACGAAAACCATATGCATCATTTGGATACCGGACAGATCAAAAAGCTGGAGATTTTTCGGGATCTGCTTCCCAATGAATGGGATCAGCTCTATCCCCTGCTTTCCCATGTATGGGTGATTGAAGGCGAGCAAATGATCCAACAAGGCGATCGGGCCCATTGCTTTTTCGTGATACTGCGGGGGCATTTCATGATCCATTACAATGACGGCCGCGCCATTACGCTGAACCAGAAGGGCGATATCATCGGCTGGTCATCTGTGAGCTTTCCCGCTGAATACATGGCAAACGTCACCGCACTGACAAAGGGGGAACTGCTTTGCATGTCTGGCCCTGAGTTTCTGGAACTGCTCCAGAGCAATCCCGGGCTTGTGGAAAAAGTGCTTAAAAAAATCAACAAATTTATTCAAACCAGACCCCAGATCGGTTATCTGCAATGAAAGGCTTGGAGGCCATATCCCATTATCACGGCGTTTCCCTGGCGGTACTGGGCGTAACTGTTGTGTTTATCGCCCTGGTTGTGCTGGCGGTCATTATTTCCCGGCTTCATGTGGTGCTTGGTGTATGGGAAAACCCAAAAGCCTGGCTGAATCGGGTGCGGCTTTGGTTTTTTCCGGAAAAACCGGAAAAAACCGAACCGCCGGGGCCGTATTTTGATGATATCCATGAATCGGCCCGGCAGCTCAATCTTTTGATTCATGCCATCGGCGAGCCGTTTTCGCTTCCGGCCTTAATCGAGAAGGCGGAAAAAATCGGCATTTCCCATGCCCACTCCGTGGTCAGCCATTTAATTGTCAGCCACTTAATTGTCCCGGATCAAAAGGGCTATTTTTACTGGAATCAGAAGGAATGCGACAGGCTTTTGGGCAAAGGCCGGAAAAAGACAAAGGATTGATACGATAAATGGATAAATTCTTCTATTTTATAAATCAGACGGGTTTTGCCAATATCGAGATCTCCAGCCTGGCCATGATGGGCATCGGCCTTTTCCTTTTGTATCTGGGCATTGCCAAAAAATACGAACCCCTGCTGCTAGTGCCCATCAGCTTTGGCATCCTCCTGGTCAATTTTCCCCTGTCTCCCATGATGGCCCAGCCCGAAAACGGCCAGCCCGGCGGCCTGTTGCATTACCTTTACCTGGGCATTGAGCTGGGGATTTATCCGCCGTTGATTTTTATGGGAATCGGGGCGCTGACCGATTTTTCCCCGCTGATTTCCAACCCCAAAACCCTGCTGCTGGGCGCTGCGGCCCAGGCCGGGATATTTGCCACTTTCCTGGCCATGCTGGCCCTGGGGTTTACGGACCTGGAGGCGGCGGCCATAAGCATTATCGGCGGTGCAGACGGGCCAACGGCCATTTATCTGTCCTCGCAGATGGCCCCGCATCTGCTCGGGGCCATCTCGGTTGCCGCCTATTCCTATATGGCCCTTGTGCCCATGATCCAGCCGCCCATCATGCGGCTTTTGACCACCAAAAAAGAACGCATGATCGAAATGCAGGAACTCCGGGAAACCTCCAGGCGCGAAAGAATTCTTTTTCCCATTATTGTCATCCTGGTCACCGGCCTGTTTCTGCCCACGGCCCTGCCGCTTCTGGGCATGCTCATGCTGGGCAACCTTTTCCGGGAATGCGGTGTCACTGACCGTTTGAGCAAGGCCGCCCAGAACGAGCTCAACAATATCATTGTCATTTTCCTGGGCCTGACAGTGGGAGCCAAGTGCAGTGCCTATTATTTTCTCACCGTTGAGACCATCCAGATCCTGATATTCGGCCTGGTGGCCTTCAGCATCGGCACGGCCACCGGGGTGCTCATGGGAAAACTCATGTGCCTGGCCACAGGCGGCAAGGTCAATCCCCTTATCGGGGCGGCAGGGGTTTCAGCGGTTCCCATGTCCGCGAGGGTCTGCCAGACCGTGGGCCAGGAGGACAACCCGTCGAATTTTCTGCTCATGTTTGCCATGGGACCCAATGTGGGCGGGGTCATCGGCTCGGCCGTGGCCGCGGGCATTTTTCTTGCGGTGCTCTAGCTGTTCAAATCCTGCGTCAAAAGATGATTTTTTTCAGGCCGGCCTGATCCGACAGGCAATGGCGCGCATCCGAGGGGTGCCGAACTGGCGGCCCAGGGTGTTGGCTGACGTGAGCATGTTGAAATTGGCCGCCTGCCAGGATTGGCGCCTGTGTGCGCCGGATTCCAAAAACCACCACCCGTGCACGGCGCACACCACTTCAGGGGAAACCTCCGGGGTGAGCAAAGCGGTCTGGACAATGGACCCTTTTCGGGTTTCAATGCGAACCTGGCTGCCGTTGGTGATGCCCAGGGACTTTGCCGTGTCCGGATGAATCCGGATTTCGGGCACAGGTTCGCGCCGGCGCAGGCTTTTGATCCACCGGTAGGATGAGTGCAGGTAATTGGGGCTTTTGGCGCTTGTGAGCAAAAGGGGATAGTCTGCATCCGGCAGGTCCGCAGGCGGCCTGTATTGGGGCAAAGCTTCGGCTCCCAGCTTTTCAGCATTTTCCATGGCCAGCTCCACCCTGCCCGAGCGGGTGGAAAAGCCTTTTTTTTCGTAAAGCCGAAATCCCTGCTCGCCTGTCAGAAATCCTTTTTCCACGAAACTTTCCCAGTCATGCCCCGAGGGGGCAATCAGGGATTCCAGAATCTGTTCGTAATTGTTAAACCAAAGATTCGGGTCTGTGAGGCGGCGGCCCAGGTCATTTATCACTGCCATGTCCGGCCGGCATTGTCCCGGGGGATCCACGAGTTTGGGCCGGGCCAGGACAATGCCGTGGCCCAGGCCGTAGTGGCCGATATCATCGAATTCAAACGCCGTGGCCGCGGGCAGCACCACGTCTGCCAGGGCGGCCGTAGGGGTCATGACCACGTCTGCCACAGCCAGAAAATCCAGTTTCAGAAGCGCCTTGCGGGTCATTTCCGAATCCGCGTACGATAGCATGGGATTGGTGCATTGCATGTAGGCCGCGCGCACCGGGTAGGGGGTATGGTCGAGGACCGCTCGCCGGAAAAACGCCGGGGGCACGGTCATGAGCATGGGACTGGTTGTGTAGGCGGCGTTGAGGCATTGAGTACGCTTGTCGGGCAGCAGGTCAGCGCGCACGAATTTGCCCGGGGCCAGGAGCCTGGGCTCGGCCGCCCGGATATTGCCGCCGGGCACATCCAGGTTGCCGCACACCGCCATCAGCGAGACAATGCACCGGATGGTGTCAAAGGCTTGGGGGGTTTGTTCCACGGCGTTTCCCCAGGCCGTGCATGCGGGCCGTGCCCGGCCGTAGGCCCGGGCCGCGGAAATGATTTGCGCTTTGTCCACTCCGGTCACGGATTCGGCCCATTGCGGGTCAAAGGCTTTGACATGGGCAGCCAGGGCCTCAAAGCCCGTGCACCAGTTTTGGACAAAATGGTTGTCATAAAGGCCTTCTTCGATGATGACGTGCAGAAAGCCAAGGGCCAGGGCGCAGTCGGTGCCGGGACGCAGCTGCACGTGGAAATTCGCCTGCCCGGCAAGGGCGGTTTTTCTCGGATCAATGACCATCAGGTCCGCACCCCGCCGGATCCGGGCGGTGATCTGGGAGTTGATAATCCCCTCTTCATTGGTGGCCCGGGTGTTGCTGCCCCACAAAACAATGAGATCGCTTCTGCGGTGAACGTCGGCCACCGGGTAAAAACCGCACATGTGCCGGCCGGTGAGTTCCCTGGGCGCGTGACAGACATCCTGGACCGCTACCACGTTGGGAGAGCCGAATGTGTTGGCCAGGCGGATCAGGGCAAAGTGCTCCAGCCCCTTGGGCATGCCCTGGCAGAACGCCGCGGACCTGGCCCCGTGCTCCTGCCGGGCTTGATCCAGGCCTCGGGCCGTGGCATCCAGTGCCTCCGGCCAGGTGGCCTTGCGCCACTGGTTGGAGCCCCGGGGCCCGGTGCGGATCAGGGGGGTTTTGAGCCTGTGGGGGCTTTCATGGATTTCCGCCAGGGCCCGGCCCTTGGGGCAGCTATAGCCCTGGTTGAGAAATCCTTCCGGATCACCGGTGATGCCGGTGATTTTTCCGCCTTTGGTTTTTACGTTAAGGGCGCATCCCCCGTGGTCCATCCGGCTGCAATGGGTTTTGTGCCATTTGCTTTGATTGTCCATGGCAAAACCTCTTGATTTTTGTCCCGGTTACGGCACCATCTGAAATCAGACTTTTTACGGTGCCATCAAGATTGATGGTATTACGGTGTCAGCCCCGGATGATCCGCGGCAGGATCATGTTATGCTGGGGGCAGATGGACCTCGGGTTCTGGTAGGCGGATTCGGCAAAAGCCTCCAGGTATCCGCGTATTTCATTTAAGTCCGCCACCTCGTCGAGCAGCCCGGTTTTGGCGCAAAACAGGGGCCGCGAGGTTTCGTGATATTTTTCCACCAGCTCGTTCATTTTTTCAATGGTGGGTTCAAGAGGCTTTCCCGCCTGCTGATCCTTGATCAGGCGTCGGGTATAGGCGGCAACAGCCGCGGTTTCCCCGTGCATCACGTATATCTCTGTGGCTGCCGTGCCCAGGGTAAAGGCGTTTTGCCGGTTGGCTGTGGGCCCGCCCAGCAGGTAGTGGGCCGCAGCTGAGCCTTTGCGCAGGGTCACCAGCATCATGGGCAGGTCGGTTTGCTGGATCGAATAGATCAGGCTCTGGCCCAGGCCCAGCAGCTCGGCTTTTTCCGCCTGGTTGCCCACGTCAACACCGCTAGTGTCCTGAAACCAGATAACAGGGAGCCGGTCTCTGGCGCACAGGGTCACAAATTCGTTTATCTTGATGAGCCCCTGCCGGTAGAGCTTGCCGCCAATGCCCGGATAATCGGCATATTCCGGATACCCCTTGGGCAAAAGACCCTGCCGGTTGCCGATGCAGCCAAAGGCCAGTCCGTTTATCTTCACTATGCCGGTGTAGACCTCCGGGCCGTAGTCGGGCCGGAATTCCATGTGGTGGCCTGCGTCCACCAGCCGGGCCAGGATTTCTTCAAACACGTAGGTTCGTTTGGGATTGGCCGGCAGCAGGGTGTAGAGATCATCTGCGGGCAGGGCGGGTTTCTGTGGTTCATCAACCCGAAAAAAATCAAGTTCATAGGCGGGCAGTTTTTTCATGTACTCGCGCATGGCCGCCAGCACTTCTTCTTCCTTGTCAAAGACAAATCTGAAAAATCCGGTTTCATCGCAATGGATGTCCACGGTGCCCGGGGGGCTGGCCTGGTGCTTTTGGGCCGCGTCAATGAGTTCCTGTGCGGATTGGGTGTCAAAATAGCCCTTGGGGCTCATGCCGCTGACAATGCCGGCGCCGCCCACGGCAATGTTGCAGTTTTGGTGGGCAAACAGGATCGTGGGGCTGGCGGCCTGGTATCCGCCGCCGGCCGGGTTTGTTCCGTAAATGCCGGCCAGGATGGGAATGCCCATCTGCTCGAGTTCCGCATGCCGGTAAAACGTGGTGCCCGAGCATCTGCGACCAGCATAGAATTTTTCCTGCTCCGGCAGCTTGACCCCGCTGCAGTTGACCACCCATATCAGCGGCAGGTTCAGTCGTTTGGCCAGGTCCGTGACCCGCAGGATGTTTTCCGGCTGGCCCGGCACCCAGGCGCCGGCCAGGTACTTGTTGTCAAAACCGATGACCACGGCCCACCGGCCGTTGATTTTCGCCAGCCCGTCAACCACGTTGGTGGTGCAGTCGCTGTTGTCAGCCGGATTGTACAGGGTGTGCAGGGGCCGCCATGTGCCTTCGTCCACAAGGATTTCAAGGCGCTGCCAGATGGTGAGCTGGCCC
Source organism: Desulfosalsimonas sp. (assembly GCF_046483245.1). Classification (GTDB taxonomy): domain Bacteria; phylum Desulfobacterota; class Desulfobacteria; order Desulfobacterales; family Desulfosalsimonadaceae; genus Desulfosalsimonas. Next base: position 24,813 of record NZ_JAWODO010000114.1, read on the forward strand.
CGGGAATTGATTTTTTCCCCAGACAGGCCGAATTGCCGGGTCTGCTCTTTGGCTTCGCGGATTTCGGCCTCCTGTTTTTGCAGGGCCTCTGCGCTGTCGCGGTTTCTGTCCCGGACCTTGTCCTTGAGCGACTTTCCCAGGACATCCATGTTTTTAAAATACCTGTGCATGCGCCCACCTCGTTTTATTCCAGGGTCATCAGGACATCGTCTTCGTCAACATTGTCTCCGGGTTTAACTTTGATTTCCGCGATAGTGCCGCCGGCTGATGCATAAACAGAGGTTTCCATTTTCATGGCCTCCAGGACCATGATTTCGTCGTCTTCCTCCACTGTATCGCCCGGGCTGACCAGAACGGAAATTACCTTTCCGGCCATGGGGGCTCTGATTTGTTCTGCCATAACGCCTCCGGATGTATTGTTGGGTTAAGGGTTGGAAAAAACGGTCTTCAAGGTCATTATTTACCGAAGGGGGCGGACACGGGTCAACAAAAAAATAACGAGCGCTCGCTTTTTTTATTGACCCGTGCACGGTTTCATCTTTACAAGTTCTGTGATAAATTTGTATAGATATAATAGTAAACCGCGTATACCCAATTTGCAACCTGTGAGTGAACCCCTGTGCAATCAAAAGGAGGAATATTGTTATGATTTCTTTTTCCCTGGAAAACAAGGTCGCCCTGATCACCGGTGCCAGTCGGGGTATCGGAGAGGCCATTGCCGTTACCCTGGCTGATTACGGGGCCGCTTGTATCCTGGTGAGCCGAAAGATCGACGCCCTGCGGCAAGTGCAGGAGAAAATCGAGCAAAGGGGCGGCAAAGCCGAGTCCATTAGCTGCAACATGGGATATTACGACCAGATCGAAAACCTATTTGCACAGGTCAGGGAAAAATACGGAAAGCTGGACATCCTGGTCAACAATGCCGCCACCAACCCCTACTTCGGAGAGATGCTCAACGCGCCTGAATCGGCCTTTAACAAAACCGTGGAAGTCAATCTCAAGGGCCCCTTTTTCATGATCCAGAATGCAGCCAAACTCATGGCGGAGAACAACTCCGGCGGCGCCATTGTCAATGTTTCTTCCATCAACGGCGTGAGCCCCGCACCCTTTCAGGGCGTCTACTCCATGACCAAAGCCGCCATGATCTCCATGACCAAGGGCTATGCCAAGGAACTGGCGCCGAAAAACATCCGGGTCAACGCCCTTTTGCCGGGCTTTACCCAAACCAAGTTTTCCTCGGCACTCATGGAAAACAAGGAATTTTATGATTCCGTCATTGAACGCATCCCCATGAACCGCCACGCCTCCCCCGAGGAAATGGCCGGCGCGGTTCTCTACCTGGTTTCGGATGCGGCCTCTTTTACCACCGGTGAAACCATCGCCTGCGACGGCGGAGCCCTTTCCTGATACATACCGGACCTTATTATAAGACGGGGAAAAAATGGATCTGAAAGAAAAAGTGGTAGTGGTGACCGGCGGGGCCAGCGGCATTGGTGCGGCCCTTTGCCGGTGTTTTGCCCAAAACGGGGCACGGGCTGTGGTGGCCGCGGATATGGGAAATCAATGTCTCGCAGATGATCAATTGCAGGGCGGGATTTGCGGATCTGCAGGAGATTTTTGAAAACCTGCATGCCGGGAATTCCGAAATTGTCAAGGCGGTTGTGCGGCCGTCAACCCGTAAAATTGATGGTTTCGTAAAAAGCTTTTTACGGAAGTATCAAATATAGAAAAGAGGCTTTTATGGCGTATTTGTGGGGTGTAACGGTTTTATGGGCATTTTCCTTCAGCCTGATCGGGGTCTATCTTTCAGGGCAGGTGGACAGTTATTTTGCGGTTTTTTCGCGCACGTTTCTGGCAAGCCTGATGTTTCTGCCCTTTATCCGATGGAAAAAGGTGCCGTGGAACCTGGCTGTCCGGCTCATGGGTATTGGTGCGGTCCAGCTAGGGGTGATGTTTATCTGTTTTTATCATTCCTTTTCCTTTTTAAGCGTGCCCGAAGTCGTGTTTTTTACCGTTTTTACGCCGATTTATATCGCTTTGCTCTATGACGCGGCCCGGCGCCGGTTTACCTTCTGGTATCTGGTGACCGCAGGGGTTGCCGTTGCAGGGGCGGCCCTGATCCGCTACAATCCACTCAGCCAGGATTTTGTGGCCGGCTTTTTGCTGGTCCAGGGGGCCAATGTCTGTTTTGCAGTGGGGCAGGTGGGGTATAAAAATCTCATGGAGAAGCGCCGGGAGGCGGGAATGCAGGTTTTTGCCCAGCACTCGGTGTTCGGGTTTTTTTATATCGGCGCCATGGCAGTGGCGGTTTCTGCCTGGCTGATTTGGGGGGATATGGCCATGATGCCGCAGACAACCGTTCAATGGGGTGTTTTGCTGTGGCTGGGCGTGGCGGCATCTGGCATCGGGTATTTTCTCTGGAACAAGGGGGCCACCCTGGTCAATGCCGGCGCGCTTGCTATCATGAACAACGCCCTGGTGCCCGCAGGTCTTGTGGTCAACCTAGTGATCTGGAACCGGGAGGTGGATCTGCTGCGTTTGCTTGCCGGCGGCGGCCTGATCCTTCTGGCCCTGTGGTTTAACGAATCCTGGGTCAAGCCGAGAGTGGAAAAACAAAGGCTGTGGGCAAAGGGATAGCGCAAACGGAGTATTGATTATGGCGATTGTATACAGACAGATGGATGAGGGCGTGGCTGTTGTTTATATGAACAACAAGGAAAACCTGCAGGATCTGGGGTTTGCCCGGGCCTTGAATGCTGTTTTGGACGAGGCCGTGGCAGATACCGAGACCCGGGCTGTTGTGCTGACCAGCTCGGATCCCAAGTTTTTTTCAAACGGGATTCACGTCAACTGGCTGATGGAAAAGTATGCCGCCCAGGAATTTCAGGCTATCCGGGATTTCTGCTACGGCATGGATGAAGTGTTTAAAAAGCTGCTGCTGGCACCGGTGCCCACCATTGCCGCCATCAACGGCCATGCATTCGGCAATGGCGCCATTTTGTCCTGCGCCTGCGATTTCCGGTTCATGAAATCCGACCGGGGTTTTTTCTGCTTTCCAGAAGTGGACCTGGGCATTCCGTTTCTGCCGGGTATGGACGCCTTTATTGAAAAGGCCGTGCCCCGCTGGAAGTTCAACGAGTTAAAGCTCACCGGCCGGCGGGCCACGGCCCCGGAACTGGAAGCCCATCACGTGATTGAAAAAGCCTGCGACAACGCCGAACACCTCATTGCGGAAACCATGGGATTTGCCAAATCTTTCAACAAAAAGCGCGGCATTTTTGCAGAGCACAAAAAACGGATGCACGGCAGAATCATTGAAATCATTGACCGCGAAAATCCAGAGCATATTGATGCGGTTAACCTGATGGTCAGTGAATAAGGATGGCGCCGTAAAAGTCCAATATCTGCGTTATACGCAATTTCTCAGAATTTCACGTACGGATAAGTACGCTGCATTCTTCGAAATTGCGCAAGCCTTGATCTTGAACTTTACGGCACCATCTGAAAGCTTTTTACGATGCCATCAATAAGGAGGTTGTATGAAAATCAAGGAGCCGGGAAAAGTAACCGATCGCATCACGTTGCTGGGCCGGCGGGAATCCAATGTATATCTGCTCGACGGCGGCACCGAGGCAGCCATCATCGGCGGGGGGATGGTCTACATCGTGCCCGAAGTCCTGGACCAGATCCGGGAGATGGCCGTGGATCCGGAAAAAATCAAAAAAATCGTGATCCTTCATTCCCATTTTGATCACTGCGGCATTGTGCCGTTTTTCAAAAAACAGTGGCCCCGGGCGATTGTGGCCGCATCCGCGCCGGCAAAGGCCATGCTGGCCAAACCAAAGGTGATTGAAACCATCAATGCCATGAATCATGAGGCCCTAAAACGCCGGGGTCGGCTCGATGATGCGAAAGAAAAAGGATATGCCGATTTTGAGGGCATCGAGGTGGAGCAGGTGCTTGAAGACGGGCAGAATATCGCCTGCGGGGATCTGACCCTGGAGATCTTGTCGGTGCCGGGTCATTCATCGTGTTCCATTGCCGTGTACGTGCCTGAGCAAAAAGCCCTGTTTGCCTCGGATGCCGGCGGCATTGAAGCCGGAGACGAGATTTTTACCGCGGCCAATTCCGATTTTGACAAGTACCAGCAAAGCCTTGAAAAAATGGCGGGCCTAGATATTGCCGTCTACCTTGCCGAGCATTATGGCGCGCGAACAGGCCGGGATGCGGCAGATTTTTTAAATCGGTCCATTAATGCCGCAGCCGAATTCCGCACCCGGATCGAGCAGTCCCTGGCCCAAACCGGTGATCCGGAAAAAACCGCAAAGGACCTGGTTGCCGAAAAAATGGAAAACTCGCCCTCGGATCTGCTGCCCGCCGAGATCATTTCCATGATTGTCGGGCAGATGGTTTATTTTGTGGCCAAACAAAAGGGGCTGGCCTAGTCGATCCAGTTTAAGGTCCGGTCCACGGCTTTTTTCCAGTTTTTGACGTCCTTTTTGCGCTGTTTTTTAGACATCTGCGGCTGCCAGGTCTTGTCCAGAGCCCAGTTTTCCTTGAGCTCCCCGATGCCGGAGGCAAACCCGCTGGCCAGGGCGGCCGCAGACGCGGCACCCAGGGCCGTGGTTTCCGTGATTTTGGGCCGGGCCACCGGGAGGCCCAGGATGTCTGCCTGAAACTGCATCAAAAGCTCGTTTACCACCATACCGCCGTCCACCTTGAGGTTGTCCATTTTGACCCCGGAATCCTTTTCCATGGCTTCGGCCACGTCCAGGGTCTGGTAGGCCACGGCTTCAAGCACGGCCCTTGCGATATGGCCCCGCTTGATAAACCGGGTCAGGCCAACGATCACCCCTCGGGCGTCCGATCGCCAGTACGGCGCAAACAGCCCGGAGAAAGCCGGCACAATGTAGGCGCCGCCGTTATCGGCAACCGACCGGGCCAGGGGCTCGATTTCCGCGGCATGCTCGATGAATTTCAAATTGTCCCGCAGCCACTGCACCAGGGCGCCGGCAACGGCAATGGAGCCTTCAAGGCAGTAGACCGGTTTCTGGCCGCGCACCTGGTAGGCCACGGTGGTGAGCATGCCGTGGCGGCTGGCCACCGGCTCGGTACCTGTGTTTAAGAGCAGAAAGCATCCGGTGCCGTATGTGTTTTTGGCTTCCCCGACCTCAAAGCAGGCCTGGCCCACCAGGGCGGCCTGTTGATCGCCCAGGGCTCCGCAGACCGGAACTTCCGCCCCCAGAGGGCCGTCTTTGCGTGTGGTGCCCCAGGTGTCGGAGTCAATGGAGGGCACGATGCGTGGCAGGATGGATTCAGGGATGTTTAAGGCGTTGAGGATCTGCTCATCCCAGGACAGGTTCTCAAGGTTCATGAGCATGGTGCGGCTTGCGTTTGTCACATCCGTGACATGCGAACCCCCTCCGGGCCCGCCGGTGAGCCACCAGATAATCCAGGACTCCACCGTGCCGAACATGGCCTGGCCCTTTTCCGCACCCTTGCGCGCAGGCTCGCAGTTATCGAGTATCCAGCGCAGTTTCGGCCCGGCAAAATAGGTGGACAGCGGAAGCCCGGTTTTATCCCTAAACCGGTTCTGCCCCCCATGCTCGGCTAAGCGGTTGCACATCTCGTCTGTGCGGGTATCCTGCCAGACAATGGCGTTCATGTAGGGCTTGCCGGTGCGGCTGTCCCATACCAGGGTGGTTTCGCGCTGGTTGGTAATGCCCACCGCCTCGATGTCGGATCCCTTCAGCCCGGTTTTGGCAAGGGCCCCGCGCATGACATCGCCGGTGTTTTCCCAGATTTCCACGGGATTGTGCTCCACCCAGCCCGGTTTGGGAAATATCTGCTCATGCTCCTTCTGGGCCGATCCCACGATCCGGCCCCGCCGGTCAAAAACAATAAAGCGGCTGCTGGTGGTGCCCAGGTCCAAAGCCCCGATGTAATCACCCATGGCTGCAAACCTCCTTTGGTTTGAGTTGACCAATGGACTTCAAATTTGTCCGATCATACGACCGTGATTTCTTCCGGATACCCGCCGAGCTGTTTGAGCCCGTTTTGGGTGACCACATGGGTGTTTTCGATTCCCACCACGCCTTTTTTTGGAAAAATCACTTTGGGTTCCAGGGCAATGATCATCCCGGGTTCCAGGGCCAGGTTCTGCCCCCGGGCAAGAAACGGGAATTCATCCAGCTCCAGGCCGATGCCATGGCCCACAAACCGGATGCGCTGCTCACCCGTGCCCATAAAATAGTCGCCCAGGCCCTTGTCTTCGGTCATGTTCAGGGCCAGTTCGTAAAGATCACCGGCGGCTGTGCCCGGCAGGGCGGCTTTTTTTACGGCCTCCTGGATATCGAGCATCACCTGGTGAGCGGCCGTCAGGTCGCCGGGAAGTTCCCCCATGGAATAAATCCTGGCGTGATCCGAATTGTAGCCCTCAAACGCAAAAACCATGTCCACAAGCACGGGCTCGTTTCTGCCCACGGGCCGCATGCCTGCTCCCTGGGCCACAGAGGCATTGACACCGGCCCCGCCGGTGGGCGAAGACAGATAGCTCGGCACGGCAGCCGCAGGCCCGGCCATGACGTGGCCGTAAAACAGCTCAGCCCCCCACAGCCGCATGCGCACAATGCCCTGGTGTCCCATTTTTCTGGCCTCGGCTTCAATGCGTCCGGCCAGTTCAACTTCTGAAATGCCTTCTTTTAGCAGATCCGGCACACAGGCCGCCAGGCGGTCGGAAAACTTGGCTGCGGTACGGATTTTTTCGATTTCATAGTCTGATTTCACCGCGCGGATCATCCGGATGGCGACGCTGATATCCGTGATTTCCGTGTTTTCAAACAGCCGGGTGAAATTGAAATACAGGTTTGCCGGCAAAACATCGAGTTCCATGCCGAGTCTTGTCGGCAGATCAATGCCGTGCCGGCCCAGGATGTCTGGAATCTGTTTGGGGCTGGAAAGGGAAACAACCTGGTTGAGGGCCGATTCCGCCCTGGCGCGCTCAATATCCTTTCTAACCATGAGCACGGCCTCGCCTTCGGCCGGGATAAAGAGATGGGCCTGCTGGATTGTTCCGCTGAAGTAGAACAGATCAGCATTCTGAAGGATCAGGGCGCCCTGGATCTGTTTTTCCTGCAGGTGCTGCTGAAGTTTTCGCACCCGGGCGTATAGTTCGTCCGGCGGGGTGGAGCGGGCGAAAGTGTCCATAAGTGCGGCACCTTTCTTTGTGTAAGGAGATTTGTACGGCTATCTATTTAGTGCCTGAACGAAAACCGTCTTTTTCGCCAATCTCTGCGTCCGGCTCAAATTTTAATCCTCAAAATACGTCGAGTATTCCTGCGGTTAAAATTTTCGCCGTCCTTGACCTTGACGAAAAATCCTGGTTTTCTTTCGGGCACTGTTTATCCTTGTCATTGCCGGCCCGGCCTGTCAAGCTGGTTTGCGGTTTTTTTAGCGCCAAAACAGTTGCATAGTCATGGATAACCTGTTAATATATATTTAAAAAACATGCCTTTTTTTCCAAAACCCCGTTCAGGCTGCGCCCATGAGCCCAAAATCGTCCTATGAGCAGATGAAAAATCAGATGCAGGAATTAAGCCGGGAAGCAGAGCGTTGCCGGACTGCCGAGTCGGCATTTCAGGCCCAAAAAGCTTACCTGGAGGCCCTGCATGAGACATCCCTGGGACTGATTGCCAAAATCGACAAGGAAGAGCTTCTGGAAAATATTCTGGACCGGGCCTCTTTTCTGACCGGCACGGAGCACGGGTTTATTTATCTGCACGAACCCGGCACCCGCTACATGCAGATGCAGATGGGCAAGGGATTTTTCAGGGGCCAGCTGGGCCGGCAGGTGGTCCGGGGTCAGGGCCTGGGCGGCCGGGTATGGGAAACCGAAGCGGTTCTGCTCGTTGATGACTATCAGGTCTGGCCCGGGCGTATCCCGGACAAAAAGCTTGACCGGCTCGGCTCCGTGGTCGGCATCCCGCTGAAGTCTGAGGCGGAAGTGGCGGGCGTGATCGGTCTTGCCCATGTGGAAAAGGGCCGGTGTTTTACAAAAGAGGATGTAAGCGTGCTGGAGCGCTTTGCCGCCCTGGCCCTGATAGCTCTTCAAAAGGCCCGGCTGTATGCCGACGTGCGCCGGGAACTGGCCGAGCGAAAGCGGGCCGAGGCGGTTTTGCGGGAAAGCGAAGCCCGGTACCGCACCCTTTTGGAATCTTCGCCGGATCCCATTGTGGTCTATGACATGAAAGGTATTGCCACTTATGTCAACCCGGCTTTTGAAACCACCTTCGGGCTGTCGAGAAACGAGCTGCTGGGTAAACGCATCGATTTCGTGCCCGAGGAAAGCCGGGCCGAAACCCGGCAGGCCATTGAAAGGATGCTTTCCGGCCAGACCATCAATCTTTTCGAAACCCGGCGTCTGACCAGAGACGGCCGGGTGCTCGACGTTCAGATTTCCTCCACCCTGTATGCGGGCGCAGACGGCAAGCCGGCGGGCAACATCGTGATCCTGCGCGATATCAGTGCGCAAAAGCAGGCGGAAAGAAAGCTGCAGCAGTACCGCGACCAGCTCGAAAAATTGGTGGCAGAGCGCACGGCAGAACTCGAAGGCTCCAACAGGGCCCTTGAGCAGGAAATCGAGGAGCGCAGGCAGGCTGAACATTCCCTGCAGCAAAACCAGAAGGACCTGCGCGCCCAGTCCCATCATCTCGAGGAGGTCAATACCGCCCTGCGGGTTCTTTTAAACCAGCATGAGCGCGACCAGCGGGGGCTTAGCGAAATGGTGCGTAGAAACGTGGAGCAACTCGTCCATCCCTACCTGGAAAAAATCATGAATACACGCCTGGATACCCGCCAGAAGACGCTTTTGCAGATCCTGGAGACAAACCTGGACAATATCGTATCCCCGTTTATCAACAGACTGGCCGGTCGAACCGGAAATTTCACGCCCATGGAGATCCGCGTGGCCGATCTGATCAAGGCGGGCAAAACCAATGACGAGATTGCAGAAGTGCTTCTGGTTTCCAAAAATACCGTATTGTTTCATCGGCACAACCTCAGAACCAAATTGGATATAAAAAACAAGAAGATAAATCTCCGCGCCCATTTGCTTTCCCTTGAAAAATAGGGGGTATAACCCGCTATTTTGCCGCTATTGTCTATACTTGACTTTAATCTCCAATCATTTAAATCTTAAACCCAGAAAACGCATAATTTCTCCCTCACCCCAAATTGAGAGAATTGTATGCCGAATTTAAGCGTATCCGATGTAACCCTCACCTTCGGCGGACTGCACGCCCTTTCTTCTGTAAACCTGGAAATCGAAACCGGACAGATCACCTCCATTATCGGGCCCAATGGTGCGGGCAAAACCAGTTTGCTGAATTGTATTTCAGGATTTTATCATCCCACCAGGGGCGATATTCATTACAACGGCCAAAG
>NZ_JAWODO010000149.1:0-6741 GCF_046483245.1 Desulfosalsimonas sp.
GCCGCCGCTGCCGCCGCGGCCGCCGCCGGCGCCAGACCCGCCCGAACGGCCACCGACGCGCGAGAAAGGCGCACCCCGCGTCGCTCTCCGAGCGATCGGCCGCGCGGAGAGGCCTACAGCGTCTCGCCGATGAAGTAGAGCGGCCGCCCCCGCCCCTCGAGCAACCGCAGCGAAAGCTCCCCGGCGAGAAAACCGATCGCCGCAAGTCCCGAGACGGCGGCGAACGCCCCGCAGAGCGCGAGGAACCACGCCCCGCCGGTCCCGGTCGTCCTCGTCTTCAATGGCGTTTAAAAATCCCTCCTGGATGCTGATGTAAAAAACCCCGTCATGCGTGAAAAAACCGTCCGGAAAATCGCCCGGGTCTTCGTTTTCCTCCGGGATTCGGATCTCAAGGGCCTCATGGAGATAGTATTCCAACAGGTCATATTTCTCCGATGCGGTCCACTGGTGGAAACGCGGCGGATCTGCCCGGGACAGCAGGCTCATCCAGTGGCCCAGGGCCTGGGTGTTGATCCGGTCACGATTCCAGATTTCCAGGTCCAGCAGGTATTCCCATTGCCGGTTGGAAGCCAGGGACAGCAGTTCCATGGCGTCTTCCACCCCGATTTCGTGGACCAGAAAATATATGTCCTCTTCTGCCATGGAGTGAACCAGGGCTGTGGCCTGGGTGTGGTCCAGGATTTCATCTAAGGCCTTTTCGGGCGGCTGCATTAAAATGCGCTGCTTGTCTGCAGCCAGTCGGGCCATGCGCTGCTGGTGGGCCGAGCGGATCTGCGTGTCTTCGGGTTCTGAACTTGCCATTTTCAAAAAATCAATTCTGTTGGTTTTCGTAAAAAGCTTTTTACCGAGTCTGATGTTTGTCAGGAAGGAAGCCCTGCGGTCGGGGTCAGTTTTTTCGCTCCTGACCGTTTACGGTTTTTTTCCGTAAACGGTCAATGTCGCTTCAAAAACCGACCCCGCCCTTGGACTTCCAGGATGCATTATTTGCCCGGGCACTGGGCCCGAACCGCCGGATCAATGTCTGCGTCTGAATAGGCCTGGTCAAAATAATCCGAAAATTCCCGGGCTAAAGCTTCGGCCCGCTGCTCAAAGGCGTTTTTGTCAGACCAGGTATTTTCCGGATGCAGGATTTCCGCATCCACACCCGGGCAGGAGTCGGGCACGCTCAGGTGAAAGCGCTTGTTTTCCGTGTAGGACACATTGTCCAGGTGGCCTTCCATGGCCGCATCCAGCATGGCCCGGGTCTGGGTGATGTCAATGCGGGAGCCCGTCCCGTAAGGGCCCCCGCTCCAGCCGGTATTGACCAGAAACACCCGGGTCTGGTGCTGTTTCATTTTTTCGCCGAGCAGGTTGGCGTAATACGAAGGCTTGTTGGCCATAAACGGCTGGCCGAAAAACCTGGAAAACGTGGTCTGGGGTTCCTTGATGCCGGTTTCCGTGCCGGCCAGTTTGCTGGTGTATCCCATGAGAAACCACAGCATGGTCTGATCGGTATTGAGCCGGGAAATGGGGGGCAGCACCCCGTTGGCATCAGCGGTCAGAAATATGATGGTGGACGGATGGGTGCCCGTGCCCTTGATCTTGACGTTGCTCAGATACCGCAGGGGATAGGACACCCGGCTGTTTTGGGTCAGGCGCGCGTCAAACTGGTCCACGGTCCCGTTGGGATAGGTCATGCAGTTTTCAATGATCACCCCGTTTTCCTCGATTTCCCGGTGGGAAAACACCGCCTTGTAGATTTCCGGCTCTTTTTCCGGCTCCAGGTCAATGAGCTTTGCATAACAGCCGTGCTCAAAATTGGCGATGCCGTTTTCATCCCACCCGTGCTCGTCATCGCCGATCAAAGAACGGTTTTTGTCCGCCGACAGGGTGGTTTTGCCGGTCCCGGAAAGGCCCAGAAACAAAGAGACGTTGTCCTGGTGGTCCTCATTGGCCGAGCAGTGCAGGGGCAGGATGTTTTCATGGGGCAGGTAATAGTTCATGGCCGTGAACATGAGCTTTTTGGCGCTGCCGCAGTAGGCTGATCCGTATACCAGCCCAAGCCGGTTTTTGAAATCCATGGCAATGATCATGTCCGAGGTGGTGCCGTCCTCGCGTTTTCTGAGCCGGCCTTCATACCTGGAGGTGTCGATTTTGTCATAAGGGGCCACCAGCAGGGTAAAGGGCTTGTTTGCAAACAGGCTTTTATCGATTTTTGAAGGCACGGGCCGGAACATGTTCATGGTAAACAGACTGGTTAAGGCAAAATCGGTAACCGTCTGCACCGGCATGGCATACTGGGGATCCGCCCCGATGACACGGTCAGTGACATAAACCCGGGGTTTTTTCCATAGCACGGTCAGTGCATCAATCCAGAGACGGTGAAAGGTTTCCGGGTCAATGGACAGGTTGTTGGGCGAGGTCCAGTCAATGTGCTCCTCCAGCTCCGGGTAGCGAACGATCACCGTGTCTTTCGGGGAGCGGCCCGTTGATTCCGGCGGGGTCCAGGTGGAGAGCGCACCGCAGGGCAAAACCAGTCCTTCCCGCTGGTCTACTGCATATCGGGTGATCTGGGCCCGTTTTAAATTGCGCAGTACCTCGGGATGGGTGGCGATCATCTGATTTAAGGTTTCAATGGCCATGGATTTTCCTGCCCTGTTTAAGTGATTGTGGAATCATCCGCAGGCCCGCAGGCAAATTTTTCCGGCACCGGCATCTGCAGATCGATCCATTTGAGTATCTTGTCCATTTCTTCGCAAATTTCGGCAAGGGCCCGGCCCCTGTGGCTGATTCGGTTTTTCTCCGCAGCCGGCAGCTGGGCAAAGGATTTGCCCAAAGGCGGGAAATAAAATACCGGATCATAGCCAAAGCCGTTTTGCCCGGCCGGCTCCCGGAGGATTTGCCCCTCGCACCGGCCTTCGTAGGTAAGTGCTGCGCCCGTGGGCACGGCAATGGAGATCACGCAAACAAATGCTGCGCTTCGGTCCTGCTGGTTTTCCATCATTTCCAGCAGTTTGCGGCATTTTTCCGCGTCCGTGGCATCAGCGCCGGCAAACCGGGCCGAATGCACTCCTGGCTGTCCGCCCAGGGCATTGACACACAGGCCCGAATCGTCTGCCAAGGCGGGCACTCCCAGCACACGGGAGGCAAAGGATGCCTTTTTATAGGCGTTATCATCAAAGGTTTCACCGTCTTCATCGATTTCCGGAATGGGGCCGAAATCGTCGAGATTTTTCACGGTTACGGGATAGCCGGCCAGCAGTTCGCGGATTTCACGGGTTTTTCCAGAATTCCGGGTGGCAATCACCAGGGTGGTTCGCTCGTCCATATGCGCCTCAGACTCTATAACAAAAAACTGTAAAAAAGGATGATCCAGTCAGATTTCCACCTAACCTAAACTGAGCGTTTCAAATTTTTCAGCGGCTGGAAGTGTCAGGAAATAAACCTTTTTTATACTGGATCTGCTTTTGATTGTAAACCCCTTTGATGGTGCCCGCTGCCCCGGCCTTCGCAAACCAACGAAAAATGTTTTACACAGGGTCTTTCCATGTTATAGGACCTCCAAGGCAACCCAAGGTCGGGGTCTGTTTTTGAAGTCATAAAACTGACCCCTGACCGCAGGGGTTCCTTCCTGTAAAAACATCAAGCGAAGTGAGGACCTTTTTTACAATTTAACCTGGAACGTGAAAAAATCAAACCCAGTATAGTAAAGGAACACGGCTTATGCACAAGCTGTTGCAGGACAATGCCGGAGAAACGCTGATGCTTTTGGGCAACGAGGCCATCGCCCGGGGTGCAGTGGAAGCAGGTCTATCCTTTGCCGCAACATACCCGGGAACACCGTCTTCGGAGATCTCGGCCAATTTTTTCCAGATGGCAAAGCAAAGCGACCTCTATTTCGAATATAGCACCAATGAGAAAGTGGCCCTGGAAGTGACCGCAGCCGCTGCCAATTCGGGGGTTCGGAGCATGTGCATCATGAAGCACGTGGGCATGAACGTGGCAGCAGATGCCATGATGACCCTGGCCTACGTGGGGGTAAAGGCGGGCCTGGTGATTCTTTGCGCAGATGACCCCTACATGTTTTCCTCCCAGAACGAGCAGGATAACCGGTATTACGGTAAGCTCTCGGGCCTTCCCATCCTGGAGCCGTCCAGCGTGGATGAGGCCCGGCAGATCATGCCATATGCATTTGAATTGTCCGAAACCCTCCAGGAGCCGGTGATCGTGCGCACCACCACCCGGATCAACCATTCCACCGGACCTGTGGTGCTCGGTGAGATTACCTCGCCGAAAACAAAGGGAAGTTTTGTCAAGGATCCGTTTCATCTGGTCACCGTGCCGGCCGTGTCGCGCAACCTGCACGTGCGCTTGCTAAAGCGGCTGGACCAGGCAGAGGCCCTGTCCTGTGAGTCCATATACAATTTTATCCATGGAAAGGGCCCCTGGGGAATTGTGGTCAACGGGGTGAGCTACAATTACGTGGCCGATGCGGTCAGGGACCTGGGCATTGAAGACGAAATCCGGATTTTCCGCGTGGGCTTTTCCCATCCCATGCCCGGTGAAAAGGTAAAGGCGTTTCTCCGGGGGTGTGAAAAAGTCCTTGTGGTGGAAGAAGGCGAACCCTACATGGAAGAGGCCATCAAGGCTCTGGCCCAGGAAGCGTGCCTGACCCTGCCCATCGGCGGTAAGGCCCCGCACCTGTTTTCCCGGCTGTTTGAATATGATCCGGCCATGGTGCGCGAAAAAATTGCCGCATGGTTTGATGTGACCCTGGAGCCTACCGTGCCCCTGGACATCTCTGACGTGCCGGAAATCCCCCAGCGGCCGCCCAACCTGTGTGCGGGCTGCTCGCACCGGGCTACGTTTTATGCGGTCAACAAGGCCACCGAAGGCATGGCCACGGTCAAGCCCAATGATATCGGCTGCTACACGCTTGGGTTTATGCCCCCGCTGTCAGCCGGCGATTTTCTCATCTGCATGGGCTCGTCTGTGGGCACGGGATGCGGGTTTTCCCAGGTGCTCGATGACAAGGTCATTTCCTATATCGGAGATTCCACATTTTTTCACTCCGGCATTCCGGGTCTGATTAATGCGGTTTTCAACAACCATGACTTGACCCTGGTGATTTTGGATAACCACACCACGGCCATGACCGGCCATCAGCCCCATCCGGGCGTGGACATGAGCGGCCTGGGCCAGGACGGTTACGGCCGGGTCTCCATTGAGTCACTGGTCAAGGGAATCGGCGTGCCGCACGTCAGCGTGATCCGACCCTATAATATCAAAAAAAGCGTGGCCGCCCTCAAAGAAGCCATTGCATTTGAGGGGGTATCGGTTGTCATTGCCCGGCAGGACTGCGTTTTGCAGGCCCGGAGCCTGAAGAAACAAACCGGGCGCCCCTTTCGGGTGGATCCGCAGAAATGCGCCAATCACCGCAATTGTATCAATGACCTGGCATGCCCGGCCTTTTATATGGAAAACGGCCGGGTCTGCATTGATGAGTCCATATGCACGGGCTGTTCGGTCTGCGCCCAGGTATGCCCGGAAAATGCCATTGTGCCCGTCAAGGAGAAAAAATAATGGATGTAACCCGACTGATCATCGTGGCCGTGGGCGGTCAGGGCAATCTGCTGGCCTCCCGCGTACTTGGGGAAGCCGCCCGGCGCTCGCAGGTGTCCTTGCGCATGAGTGAAATTCACGGCATGGCTCAGCGTGGCGGTGTGGTGGAATCCGCCCTGGTTTTCGGAGATGCGCAAAGCACCATTATTTCCGACGGGGAGGCCGATATCCTGGTGGGCTTTGAGCCGGCCGAAGCCCTGCGCGCGCTGAAAAAATGCAATGCCGACACCACGGTGATCATCAACACTGCCGCCCTGCAGCCCTTTACCGCGGCCATTGGAAAAGGCGTTTATCCGGATCTCGATGATATCCAGCGCCTGATCGCCTCCAAGTGTGCCCGGCTGATTTCCCTGGATGCCGCAGCCCTGGCCCGGGAGGCCGGAAACGTGCTTTCGGTGAACATGGTGCTTCTCGGCGCGCTTAGCGCAACAAACCTGATCCCGCTAAACGAGGAGAGCCTCAAGGATGCCATTGGCGCGGTGACCCGGCAGGCGTTTGCGGAAACCAACCTGAAAGCCTTTGAGCTGGGGCGCAAGGTGGCCACGGCCTGAAACCAGCTGCTGTTTGAGTCGTTTTTTATATAGCCGGCAGGTCCGGTGCACAGAAGCGGGCGGCAATGTTTTGCTGCTCGTCTAATATCTCCCGCAGAATTTTCATGTCGGTCATGGGATTCATGATTACCGTTCGCAGGACCACCAGGTTTTCACCGCATGCCGGATCTCCCTGGAGGGTGGTGCGCGAGACAAAACTGTAGCCCGCCTCCCGCTGCAGCCGCTGCAGATCCCGGTTGACCCGGTTGATGGCGCTGTTGAGGCTGCACCTGCGGTCCTGGTTTTCGCCTGTGAGGGCCTGCTGGATTTTATGGGGGCAGTACCGGTAGGTGAGAATGTTTAACACCGGGCGGGTGACCACTTCAAAATCCGGCCGGCTTTCAATTTCGTCTGCAAATGCCGCAGCGGTTTGGATTCCGTGGTCAATGAGCAGGGCATAGCCCTGGGAGCCCATGATTTTCAGAGCCGAATCCAGAATCAGGCTGTTGGCCTCCCTGGAGCCGGAAAGCGACTTGATGCCCAGGTCCACCGATCCCCGGCGGTTGACGTAATTGGCGTGGTATTCGATGACATCGAGCAGTTCCGGATC
>NZ_JAWODO010000151.1:0-39382 GCF_046483245.1 Desulfosalsimonas sp.
GAACGCATTGCCGTTGGGGAGCATTTGATTCTGGGCGGAGACAACATCGACCTGGCCCTGGCCCGGCACGCGGAACAGCAGTTCGGCACAGGCGCCGACCTCACCGGTGACCGGTGGAAGACCCTGTGCCATTTGTGTCGCCAGGCCAAGGAAAATATCCTGAATCAGGGCACAGACCGGGAAACCATTACCATGGTGGGGCAGGGCAGCAGTCTGATCAGCGGCACCCGGACCGCGGAAATCACACGTGAAAACCTCGAGCAAATCGTTTTGGAAGGCTTTTTTCCCCTGGTGGAAAACACCGCCCCAAAAACCGAAACCCGGCGAAAGGCAATCTCCGAATTCGGCCTGCCCTATGCATCTGATCCGGCCATCACTCGTCACATCGGATTGTTTCTGGAACAGCACAAAGAGGATGTCGCCCGTTTTACAGACAAAAGCGATCCGTTTCCGGACCTGATCCTGTATAACGGCGGCAGCCTGAAGGCCGAAGTGATCCGGGACCGGATCGGATCGGCCATATGCCGGTGGTTTGGCAGAAATGACCACCAGCGTCCCAGGGTTCTGAAAAACCGGGATCTGGACGTGGCCGTGGCGCTGGGCGCCTCGTATTACGGTCTGGTCAAAAGCGGAAGAGGGGTCCGGGTGGGCAGCGGCAGCCCCAGATCTTATTACCTGGGCATTGCCCGGGCAGAGCGGCAACAGGACGGCGCGGCCCAAGCCATATGCGTTGTGGAGCGGGGTCTGGATGAGGGGTCACGGGTAACGCTTGCGGATCAGGAATTTGAGGTCCTGGCCAATCAGCCGGTAAGTTTTGAGCTTTTCAGCTCCAGCTTCCGCTCCGGTGACCGGGCCGGGGATATCGTGGATGTGGATGAAAGCTTAACCCGCCTTCCGCCCATACAGACAGTGATTCAGTTCGGACAGAAAGGGGTGCAGACCGCCATCCCCGTGCAGATTGAAGCCGAATACACAGAAACCGGCATCCTTGAACTGTGGTGCAGCTCGGTTTCCACCGGTCACAAATGGCAGCTCCGGTTCCAGCTGCGGCAGATGCCGGCCCAGGAGATGGTGGCTGAAACCGAGGTGTTTGACAGCGAACAGGTGCAGGCCGTGATCGGAATCATTGATGAGGCGTTTTCCGCACAGGATTCCGGCCGCGCGCTTTCCGGTCTGGTCAAAAGCGTTTCTGAGCGCATCGGCCGCTCCAGGGACAACTGGCCCCTTTCATTGATCCGCCAAATGGCCGATGCTCTGCTGGAGCGCATGGATATGCGCAAAAAAACGCCTGAGCACGAGGTGCGCTGGCTGAATCTGCTGGGGTTCTGCCTGCGGCCGGGCTTTGGCGACGGCTTAGACGAGCAGCGCATTGCCCGGCTCTGGAAAATCTACAAGCAGGGCGTGATATTTAAAAAAAACCAGCAGGCTGCGGCCGAATGGTGGATCTTGTGGCGCCGGGTGGCTGGCGGTCTCAATTCCGGGCGCCAGCGGCAGTTTGCCCAGGACCTCCGGCCCGTTCTCATGCCCAGAAAAGGGGGCAAAACAAAGGTGGCCCCCCAGCAGAGACTGGAGATGTGGATGGCCTTGGCCGGCATGGAACGGCTGGGGGCAAGGGAGAAAGCCGAATGGGGCCAAGCCCTGGCCGAAGAGATTTTACCGAAAAAAGCAAAACCCCAGCAATTCTGGGCATTATCCCGGTTCGGGGCCCGGCAGCTGCTTTACGGACCCGTGGATCGGGTGGTTTCCTCGGACAAGGCGGCTCCATGGGTTGAGTTTCTGCTTGAAAATCAGTGGAAACATCCCAGGGCCGTGGGAAATGCCCTGGTGCAGATGACCCGCAAGACCGGCGATCGGTCCCGGGATATGGACGAAAGCCTTTTGGACCGGGTGATCCGGTGGCTGCATGACCATGGGATGCAAAAGAAAAGCCGGGTGCTGAAAACCGTGGCTCCCCTTGAAGAATCCGAGCAATCCGCAATGTTTGGCGAATCCCTGCCCGCCGGTCTGGTCTTAAAGCCCTGAAAAACTTTTACGGTGCCATCAAGCTTGAGAAAATGTTTAAATCCGGTTATTGTTATTGTATCTGAAATCATGGTGGAAAAAAATCCGGTTTTATGAGAAAGGAACGTCCAATACCCGGAAAAAACGGGAACAACGGCGGACTGTTGGATTTTCCCTGGCTGATTGCTCACCGGGGAGCCATGGCCGAAGCTCCGGAAAATGTTCAGGCCGCTTTTGACTTGGCTTTTTGCCGGGGTGCCCACGGCATTGAATTCGACGTGCAATTGTCTGCTGATCACGTTCCCGTAATTTTCCATGATGATAGCCTGGAAAGAATTGCCGGCATCAAAAAACGGGTTTCCGATTGCGCCCTGGAATCGCTTCGCAAACTTGACCTTGGCAAATGGTTTTCAGACCGGTATGCCGGCAGCCGAATCATGACCCTGGCACAAGTGCTGCAAAGATATGCACACCAGGGCCTGCTCATGATCGAGCTGAAAGCCGGCGCCGCGCCGCCGGCTGACCGCAACGGCCGGAGCCTGCTGGCCGCAGGGGTAATGGAACAAATCAATCTGCATGTGCCGGCACGCTTTCGCAAAAACCTGTTTATACTGAGTTTTGATGCAGGTATGCTTACAGATGCGCATGAAATGGCCCCTGACCTGTCCTGCATTTTAAATATTCGCGGCCCGTGGCCGTTTTCCGGAAAGTTGTCCCGGAAAATGCAGCAGTTAATCCGGGGATATTGTCTGCCCTTTGACCGGCTCACCCGGAAATTTGTTGACCAGTGCCATACAGCCGGCCACATTGTTGCGGTATACTCCTGCAACCGGCCTGCTGATGCAATCCGGGCTCGGAACATGGGAGCGGATGTGATTATGACCGATGCACCTGCAGAGGTGATCAAGGAGGCGCCATGAAAGTCGTGTTTCATCAGTTTTTTTATCCGGTCTACACTTCGGATCCGGCATCAGCTCCGGGCCGGATTGAGGCCATTGTGGACCGGCTGCCATCTCACACTGAAATGGTGGATGCAGAGTCGGCCCCTGAAAATCTCATTGAGCTGGCACATTCCAATGTTCATATTGAAAATGTCCGGCGCAAGGACCTCTACGACATTGCCGCCCTGGCCGCGGGCGGGGCGGTGCAGACCGCGCGCATTGGTCTTTCGGAACCCGCATTTGCCGTTATCCGGCCCCCGGGACATCATGCATCCACGGAAACCGCTTGGGGATTCTGCTTTTTTAACAATATGGCCATTGCCCTGCTGACCCTAAAGAGCCAAAACCTCATTGACACGGCCATGGTTCTTGACATTGATCTGCATTACGGCGACGGAACCGTCAATATCCTGGGGGATTATGACTGGGTTGAAATCCATAATCCGGCCAAAAATACCCGGGAGCAATACATGGCCGAAGTCGACCGGATTCTGGCCGCCAGCCGGGCCGATATCATCGGTATATCCGCTGGATTTGACAATCACATGCAGGACTGGGGCGGATTGATGGCAACCGAGGACTATTACCACATCGGGAAAAAAGCAAGTCAATCCGCCTTTGAGCGGGGTGGGGGATGCTTTGCCATTCTCGAGGGCGGATACAACCACAGCGTGCTCGGCCAAAATGTTGCTGCTTTGATCAACGGCATGGCTGAACCGGTTGCCTAAGGCAGCC
The DNA here is from genome assembly GCF_046483245.1 of Desulfosalsimonas sp. Lineage (GTDB taxonomy): Bacteria > Desulfobacterota > Desulfobacteria > Desulfobacterales > Desulfosalsimonadaceae > Desulfosalsimonas. Next base: position 3,678 of record NZ_JAWODO010000151.1, read on the forward strand.
GGTTTTGCCCGTTAACCCGGATGAATACGCGATGACCATGGAAAACGGAAATTCAGGTATCGACCGCTTCCGGGAGCTGACTTGGGGCGATCTCACTGCATGGGCGGGAAAAGATGTGCTCACGGCCGGAAGAAACCTGCAGCGCAAGGGATCTGTCAAGCAGCTTTCAAAAACCGCAGACGGCGGTTTGCTGACATGGATTCAGGCAGAGGAGGTCTTTGCCACCCATGTGGGATTTGATCACGAGGAATTGTTCTGCCATTGCGCCTGTCAGGGGGAGGGGGCATGTGAACACGGCATTGCCACAATCCTTGAATATATCGCCTATTTGAAGAAAAATATTCCCGTACCCTTTGCGTCCTCAAATGACCAGCGCTTTTTTCTGCTATAACAGGACGGGTTTACCGCTATGGCGCGTTGTGATAAGGAAAGAATTTGTTTATGCGTGTAGGTGTTGGCTACGACATTCATCAACTGGCTGCCGGACGGCGCCTCGTGCTGGGCGGGGTGAGAATTTCCCATGATAAGGGCCTGGTTGGCCATTCAGACGCAGATGTTCTTGTGCATTCCGTATGCGATGCCATTTTTGGCGCAGCCGGACTGGGCGATATCGGACGGCACTTTCCGGATACCGATTCGGCCTACAAGGATATTTCCAGCATGGTGCTGCTGAAACAGACCTGGCAGAAGGCGCGCGTGAAGTGCCCAACCATCGGCAACATTGATGCCACAATTTTTGCCCAGCAGCCGAAACTGGCGGATTATACCGGAGAAATGGCCGCCCGCATCGCAGAAGTCCTTGAAATTGCGCCTGAACAGGTAAACATCAAGGCCACCACCACGGAAAAACTCGGCATCATTGGCCGCGAGGCGGCCATAGCCGCCATGTGCGTGGTTTTGCTTGAATAATGCGCTATCTGATTTATTTTGTTAAAACAATTTACTGATGGCACCGTAAAAAGTCTGATGTCAGATGGTGCCGTAAAAAGTTCAAGATCAAGGCTTGCGCAATTTCGAAGAATGCAGCGTACTTAGCCGTACGTGAAATTCTGAGAAATTGCGCGTAACGCAGATATTGGACTTCCAAGGAAGTCCAAGGGCGGGGTCGGTTTTTGAAGCGACATTGAGCGTTTACGGAAAAATTCAGCAAATGCCGGAGCTAAAAAATTTCAAACTGTTTGAGGCCGACAGGCCGAGTTTTTGAAATTTTAAGCGAAGGCATTGGCTGAATCCGTAAACGGTCAGGAGCGAAAAAACTGGCCCCGGCCGCAGGGCTTTCTTCCTGTAAAAACAGCGGACGTGGTAAAAAGCTTTTTACGGCGCCATCAATTTACTGATCCAACCACAGCAGACGGACAAATACCATGACCATTAAAGTCTATAATACACTGGGGCGATGCAAGCAGCCATTGGATCCGATGACACCCGGCAAAATCCGCATGTATGTCTGCGGCCCCACGGTCTATGACTCTTGTCATATCGGCCATGCCCGGTCCATCGTCGTCTTCGACGTGATCTATCGGTACTTGAAGGCCCGGGGATATGACGTGTATTACGTGCGCAATTTCACGGACGTGGATGACAAGATCATCCAGCGGGCCAACGATCTGGGCATCTCCTCCATGGAACTGGCCGGCCGCTGCATTGACGAGTTTCATGCGGACATGGAATCGCTCAACATGCAGCCTCCTGATCTGGAACCCCTGGCCACGGAGCATATATCCCAGATTATAACCATTGTTCGTCTTCTCATTGAAAAGGGTTATGCCTACCCGGTGGACGGGGACGTGTATTTTGCGGTTCAAAAATGGCCGGAATACGGAAAACTTTCGGGCAGAAAACTTGAAGACATGGAGGCCGGGGCCCGTGTGGACGTGGATCCGCGCAAGCAAAGCCCGTTTGATTTTGTTTTGTGGAAATCCTCCAAGCCCGGTGAGCCGGCCTGGGACAGCCCCTGGGGAAAGGGACGGCCGGGCTGGCATATCGAGTGCTCGGCCATGAGCGCCGAGTACCTGGGAGAGACCTTTGACATTCACGGCGGGGGAAAGGATTTGATCTTTCCCCATCATGAAAATGAAATCGCCCAGTCCGAGGCCGCATTTGACAAGCCCTTTGCCCGCTACTGGATTCACAACGGGTTTATCAACATCAACCAGGAGAAAATGTCCAAGTCCCTGGGCAATTTTTTGATGATCAAAGACATTGTCAAGGCCTGGCATCCCGAGGTGCTGCGCCTGTTTCTGGTTTCCAGCCATTATCGCTCGCCCATAGACTATACGGAGCAGGCCATGGCAGAAGCCGCCGCGTCCCTGGACAAGATTTACGGCCTGCTCGAAAGGGTGGCGCCGTTGTTTGACACCTGGCCGCCGCAGGTTTCCTGGGATTCGGGGACCGAGCTTTGGCAGCGGTTTTGCGACGCCATGGATGACGACTTTAACACCGCCCGGGGCATGGGGCTTTTGTTTGAGACGGTGCGGGAATTAAACCGGCAAATCGATGAAAAGGGGGCTGCCCAGGCCTGCCAAAGCCCCGAAGGTCTGGGCCGGATCAACGACATGCTGCGTATCGGACAGATCCTCGGTCTGATGGCCGAAACCCCGCAGCAGTATTTTCAGCAGCGCAAAAATGCCGTGCTAAAAGATCAGCAAATAGATGCCCAATGGATTGAAGACCAGATCCGGCAGCGGACTCAGGCCCGCAAGGCAAAGGATTTTGCCCTGGCAGATCGGATCCGCGACGATCTCAAGGCGTGCAACATCATTCTCGAAGACCGTCCTGACGGCACAATTTGGAAACACGGCGATGGAAAAGCGTAAATTTGCCCTGCATACGGAAATGACGCCCAAGGGAGACCAGCCCGGGGCCATTACGGGCCTCACCCGCGGTGTCAACAATGGACTGGCCCACCAGGTCATGCTCGGTGTAACCGGATCGGGCAAGACCTTTACCATGGCCAATGTGGTTGCCGAGGTTCAGAAACCCACCCTGGTGATCGCCCCGAACAAGACCCTGGCCGCCCAGCTCTACAATGAGTTCAAGTCCTTTTTCCCGGAAAATGCGGTGGAGTATTTTGTCAGTTATTATGACTACTACCAGCCCGAGGCCTATCTTCCGGTATCTGACACCTATATCCAGAAGGATTCCTCGATTAATGAAATGATTGACAAGATGCGCCACTCTGCCACCCGCTCGGTGCTGTCGAGAAAAGACGTGCTGGTGGTGGCCAGTGTTTCGTGCATCTTCGGTCTGGGGGCACCCGAGGATTACCTGGCCATGCGCCTGGACCTGGAAACGGACATGGAACTGACCCGGGATAAGCTGCTGGCCGATTTGGTTGAGATGCAGTACCAGAGAAACGACATGGATTTTTACCGGGGGGTTTTCCGGGTTAGGGGCGACCGGGTGGAGATATTTCCGGCCTACGAGGAGGACCAGGCCATAAGAGTGGAGTTTTTCGGGGACGTGATCGAGGCCATCTCGGAAATCGATCCTTTGACCGGCAAGGTCAAAGGACGGGTCAACGGCACCACCATTTATCCGGCCAGCCATTACGTCACACAGGAGCGCGGCCGGCGGCGGATCATCGACGATATTCAGGAGGAACTCAAGCACAGGATCGATCATTTCCGGGACGCAGGAAAGCTCATTGAGGCCCAGCGCATTGAGGAGCGAACCCGATATGACATGGAGATGATCCTGGAGCTGGGCTATTGCAACGGTATTGAAAATTACGCCAGACACATCACCGACCGCGCACCCGGCCAGCCCCCGCCCACCCTGCTGGATTATTTTCCGGATGACTTTCTGCTCTTTATTGACGAAAGCCATATCAGCGTGCCCCAGATCCGGGGTATGTATAACGGCGACCGGTCCAGAAAACAAACCCTTGTGGAATACGGATTCCGGCTGCCGTCTGCCCTGGACAACCGGCCGCTTCGGTTTGAAGAGTTCAGCCGGCGCGTCTCACAGGTGATTTACGTATCGGCCACGCCGTCGGACTATGAACTGGAAAAAGCCGGGGATGCAGTCATGGAGCAGATCGTGCGTCCCACCGGCTTAATTGATCCGGAAATGGAGGTCAGAAGCGCCAAAAACCAGGTCGACGACCTGTACTCGGAAATTCAGCAAAGAATCCGTGCAAACCAGCGAGTGCTGGTCACTACCCTGACCAAGCGCATGGCAGAGGACCTGACCGAGTATTACACGGACCTGGGCGTACGTGTCCGCTACCTGCATTCGGATATCAAGACCCTGGAGCGCATCGAGATCATCCGGGATCTGCGGGCGGGCGAATTTGACGTGCTGGTGGGCATCAACCTGCTGCGCGAAGGCCTGGATATTCCCGAAGTCTCCCTGGTGGCAATTCTGGATGCGGACAAGGAAGGATTTTTGCGATCCGCCCGGTCCCTTATCCAGACCTTTGGCCGGGCGGCCAGAAATGCCAACGGCACCGTCATTATGTATGCCGAAACCGTCACCCCGGCCATGCGTCATGCAATGGAAGAAACCGGTCGCCGGCGCCGGATCCAGAAAGATTATAACCAGGAACATAACATCATTCCGGCAACCATTGAAAAATCCCTGGCCTCAGCATTTGGTTCGCCCTATGAAAAGACCGGCTCACAAGCACCGGAGCATCAGGTGGCCGAAACCGCGGCCGCCTATGGATCGGATCAGAAAGTCGAGCGCCGGATCCGGGATCTGGAAGCCAAAATGCGAAAGGCCGCAGACAACCTGGAGTTTGAAAAGGCGGCCCGGTACCGCGACCGGGTCAAGACATTGAAAAAAATGATGGTGTTTGATTTTGAAGCCGCAGTCTGAAACCCGGCAGCCAAAGGCCGAAGGAGAAAATCAGGCTCCGGGCCCGGCGGACAAAATCGCCCGCACGCCAAAAAGCCCCGGGGTGTATTTGATGAAAAACGCCGAGGGCAAAGTAATTTACGTGGGCAAGGCGGCAAATCTGAAAAACCGCATCCGTTCATATTTCTCGGAGGCCTCATCGCGAATGGATGCCAAAACCGGGGTTCTGGTCAAACATATTGCTGATTTCGAGACCGTGGTCACGGCCTCGGAGACCGAGGCCCTGATCCTGGAATCCAACCTGATCAAGCGCTACCGGCCCCGCTACAACGTGATCCTAAAAGACGACAAGCGCTATCCGTCTTTGCGCATGGATCTTTCCGAGGCTTATCCCAATCTCACCGTTGTGCGAAAGCCCAAAAAGGACGGGGCCCTGTATTTCGGCCCTTATGCATCGGCCGGTGCGGTCAAGCAAACCCTGAAAATGATCCACCGGGTATTTAAGCTGCGCAAATGCCGCTCACCGCAGGTCAAGCCCCGCTCCCGGCCGTGTCTGAACTACCAGATCGGGGCCTGCCTGGCCCCTTGCTGCTTTCACGTGGATCAGCAGGAATACGGCAAAATCGTTCATGAGGTGCGCATGTTTCTCCAGGGGCGTACCCCGGATTTGATTCGCAGGATCCGGGCGGAAATGAAGGAGGCCGCAGACAGCCAGGATTATGAAACCGCGGCCCAGCTCCGGGACAAGGTCTATGCCCTGGAAAAAACCTTGGAAAAACAGGTGGCCGTGACCACCGACTTTGTGGACCGCGATGTTTTCGCAGTGGAGCGAAGCCCGGAAAAAGCTGTTGTGATGCTTTTGAAGGTGCGAAACGGCTATTTGCAGGGAATGCGGGATTTTTTGATCAAGGATGTGATTTCAGAAGATGCCGAGATCCTCGGGGCTGTTATCAGGCAATACTATGAGCAGAACCCGGCAGTGCCCGCCGAAGTACTGACGTATACGCCGCCACGGGACAGAGAGCTTTACGCGCGCTGGCTTTCGAAAATGCGGGGGCGCAAGGCGGTGATTCACACCCCGGTACGCGGGGAAAAGCGGCGCCTTGTGGAAATGGCCGCCCAAAACGCCCGCCAGCGCCTCCAGGCCCTGACCGAGGAGGAAAACTCGGCGGCCCGCCTGCTTGGGGGCCTGGAAAAACGTCTTGGACTGGACAGATATCCCCGCCGGATTGAATGCGTGGACAACTCGGGTTTGTCGGGCACTGACCTGGTGGCCGGTCTGGTGGTGTTTGAAGACGGTGTGCCCAAAAAATCGCTTTACCGCCATTACCGGATTCAGGGGGTTTCGGCTCAGGATGATTATGCCTGTATGCGGGAGGTGCTGTTTCGGCGCTTTTCTTCAGGCACCGGAGAGGAAAAGGACATGTCCCTGCCGGATCTGCTCATGGTAGACGGCGGCAAGGGCCAGCTCAACATTGCCCTTGCAGTGCTGGACGAACTTGGACTTTCCGGGCGGTTCGGGGTGATCGGCATTGCCAAAAAAGACGAGGCCAAAGGCGAGCCCGAAGACAAGATCTACCTGCCGGGCCGGGCCAATCCGGTCAATTTCCAGCAACATACGGGGCAATTGCATTTGCTCCAGCGCATCCGCGACGAGGCCCACCGCCGGGCCGTGTCTTTTCACCGCAAGCGGCGAAGCAGCCGGAGCCTGCATTCGGCCCTGGATGATATCGCCGGTATCGGACCCAGGCGAAAGGCTGTTTTGCTTCAGCACTACGGCAGCATCGAGGCCATTGCTGCAGCCCCGGTGGAGGAGCTGGCCGGGCTTTCCGGCATGACACGAAAAGCCGCCCAGTCTATTCATTCCGGCCTTTCGGGCGATAAGCCGTGATGGCGCCGTAAAAAGTCCAATATCTGCGTTACGCGCGATTTCTCAGAATTTCACGTACGGCTAAGTACGCTGCATTCTTTGAAATTGCGCAAGCCTTGATCTTGAACTTTTTACGGCACCATCTGAAATCAGACTTTTTACGGTGCCATCAAGATTGGTGGATAATTTTTTGATCCGTTTATACAGGAGAAAGCATGGCCATCCAGGGAAGCCTTGATACATTTGATCTTTCAAACCTTCTTCAGATGATCAAGTATGAAAGAAAAAGCGGAAGGCTGACCATCAGCTCTGAGAGCAACCAGGTACAGATCCTGATGCAGGAAGGCGATATCGTATTTGCCACGGAATCGCGCAAAAGCAACCGGATCGGGCAATTGCTGGTCAATAACGGCTTGATCAGTGCCCAAACCCTGGAAGCCGCTCTCACGGAAAGCCGGGAAAAAAACCAGGGCATCGGAAAAACCCTTGTGGAACAGGGCAAAATCACAGTGGCGGAACTAAACGGCTTTTTGCTGAAACAGGCGGAAAATTCTCTTTATAACGTATTTTTGTGGCAATCTGGTCAGTTCGTGTACAAGGATGAATCCATAGACCTGAAACGGATTGTGGGCAGTGCATTTAACACCATGAACATCCTGTTGGAAGCCTCCCGCAGAATTGATGAACTGGCAGCGCTGAAAAATCAAATCCCGGATGACCAGGCCGTACTCAAGCCTTGCGATCATGAACAAACAAGCCAAAACCTCGAATTCAATACCGATGAATCAATGCTTTTGTCCATGATCAACAGCCAGTCCACTGTGCGTCAAGTTATTGAGGAAACCGGATGGGATGATTTTACGGGCTACCGGGTCATCAATTCCCTGGTATCGGCCGGGGCAGTCGAAATCCTGCAGTCCCTGCCAATGAATGAATCTGCAGCCCGGGCCGTGGAACAGCTCCGCGGGGTGGACGCCCGGCAGTTCAGACAAACCCTGGACTCCCTGGCGCTTCCGCGCAGCAGCATCCTGCGCTTGGCCCTGACCCGGCTGTTTCGGGATGCCGCAGACCCTGACATTTTAATGGAATCGGTTGCCAATGAAGCCCGGAAAATGAATGATCCGTCAGAAAAAGCCCAATTGGAACGTCTCCTGGAGCAAAGCCGCACATCTTTTATGAAAACCCTGCTGAATCTGCTTTGGCAGGAAGCCTGCAATAACTACAGGTAGTATTAACAATCGCTCAATTTAGGTTTAAGAAAAACGCCCTGACGTTTTCGTTGTCGACTCAGTCCCGGCGGCAGCCGATCAATGGGGCTTCCAAAGACCGGCCGCCAACGGGGCGGGTGCTTAAAAATAGCTTAATTCAGGTGCTCATTAAAGTGCGGCCATGGCATCGACCAGGGAGCGCACAGCATCTGCGGATTTCTGCAGGTCTGCGGCCTCGTCGTCTTTTAGTTCGATTTCAATCACTTCCTCGATCCCGGTGCTGCCCAGTTTTACCGGCACCCCGATAAACAGGCCGTTGATTTTGTATTCGCCTTCCAGGTAAACCGCACAGGGAAGAATTTTTTTCTTGTCCTTTAAAATGGATTCGGCCATTTCCACTGCCGCGGACGCAGGAGCATAAAAGGCGCTTCCGGTTTTGAGCAAAGAGACAATTTCCGCCCCGCCGGTGCGGGTGCGGTCCACCAGGGCGTCAATGCGGTCCTTTGGCATCAGCTCTGTTATGGGAATGCCGGCCACGGTGGAAAACCGGGGCAGGGGGACCATGGTGTCGCCGTGGCCGCCGAGTACGAAAGCGTGGGTATTTTCAACCGAAACATTGAGCTCCCGGGCGATAAAGCAGCGGAACCGGGCGGAATCCAGCACCCCGGCCATACCGATGACCCGTTTTTTGTCAAAACCGGAAGCCTCGAAAGCCACATGACACATGGCGTCCAAAGGATTGCTTACGATGATGAGAACGGCGTCAGGCGATTTTTCTGCAATGTTTTTGACAACGCTTTTCATGATGTCGGAATTGGTCTTTAAAAGGTCATCACGGCTCATACCCGGTTTTCTGGGGATGCCGGCGGTGATGATGACAATATCAGAGCCTGCGGTTTCCCCGTAGTCATTGGTTCCCGTAAGGCAGGCATCATGTTTTTCAATGGGAGCGGCCTCGGCCAGATCCAAAGCCTTTCCCTGGGGCAGGCCCTCGGCAATATCCACCAGTACCACGTCACACAATTGTTTTTCCGCCAGCCGCTGGGCAGCGGTGGCCCCGACATTACCGGCACCCACAACGGTCACTTTTTTGTCCATTGTTCACTCCTTTGTATGTGGTTTTGTTGTTCAAGCAGCCCCGTAAACGGACATGCAAGAGAAATCCGGCATGATTGCCCGTGATTTGTCACAGTCCCTGGTTAGGCATTCCATTGCCGGCCGGAGTTGTCAAGCGCAATTTTACGCTTTACCTCCCTGTTGCTGTTCTTCAAGGGGGTTGGCGCAATGGCGGCATAAAGCATTTATGAAAAATTTTCTTGAGCTCCAGTGGTGAAATCAGTATGATAGCAGCACCATGCGATGTTATTGATACAAGTGCTTTCTTTTCTTGATTCAGCTCTTATCGCCCGGGACAAATGCATTTAACGACCATTTCAGCGAAGATACAACCAGGTGACAATGGAATCAAAAGTGGTGTTAAAAGGAAGTCTGGCATTTCTCGGGCTGGCCGAACTGCTCCAGCAACTCGGCGGCGGCGGCAGTACCGGGATTTTGAAAATCTCCAGTTCCTGGAGCGGGGTGCCCGGTTATATTTATTTAAAAAACGGCAATCCGGTGGATGCAGAATACGGAAAAATCACAGGTCTGGATGCCTTAAACGGCTTTTTTGGTTGGCGGGAAGCCCATTTTGAATTCATGGAAGAAGATGTCAATCGGGATCCGGTCATTAAAAAAAGCCGGATGGAACTCATACTCGATGGTCTTCGCTTGGTCGATGAAGGAGTGATTCCGATTATGGGAGGAAACGATTCGGATTCGCACAAAAGCCGGTCCGGTCCTGATCAGCTGCCGGTTCTCAATGGTCCGGTGGTGGATTATGTCTATGTTGTGGATGAAGAAATTTTTCAGGACGGAGATGAAATTGTCATCCAGAACCGCTTTGGCAACTGGTTCTGGGTGATTCTTGAGGGCACCGTGGAAGTGGTTCGGATAACCGAAAACGGTAACGCGCCGATTCTGCGCATGACAGAAGGAGCATTTATCGGCAGCATTGTGTCCTTTCTTCGCGACGGCAATGTTCGCAGCGCCAGTATTTACGCTGTGGGCCGGGTGCAGCTCGGGGTGGTCGACTCAGAAATTATTGCCCGGGAGTATTCGAGTCTTTCTGAAATGTTTCAAAACATTCTGATTTCCATGGACAAGCGGATGAAGCAGCTCACTGATGTCTGTACGGCACTGGTGCTCAAGCAATCCCCCCCGATTTCCGGCAAACCCGGGGGCAAACGATTTATTGACAAAAAACAAAATGAGCACAAGGTTTTTTTTATCACCCGGGGACAGGCTTTTGTTTATGTAAAAATGAAAAAAAAGTACATACACTTGCTCACTCTGGGCGTCGGTGACCTTATCGGCAGAATTGCGTTTTTAAACGCCGCCCATGAACCTTATTCCGCACACGTGTATGTGTCCGACGATATTGCGGTGCAGTCCATCGAACCCGGCGTGGTCGAACAGGAATACGAGGCGTTGTCCAGCACGCTGAAAAACATGATTCAGAATATGACCAATTCCATATCTGTAACCACGGGCCGGATTTTTGATCTGATCCGATCCGCCGGCCAACACGCCGATGGTGATTGATACAGCCAGGATTTGCCAATCCCCTTACAAGGAGCCGAGGAGATGATAAAAAACGAACAAAGACAACAGCAGCGGTATGAATCCATTCAGCTTCTTTCATACGTTTGCATAGACGAAGAAGGAAAAGAATGGAAGCAGGGTATGGGGCGCACACTGAACATCAATGAAATCGGCCTGAAGCTTGAAACCCACGAGCCCATTGAAACCCAGTACATTGTTCTGCTGGCTGTCGGCCTCGAAGATGAAGTTGTTGACGTCAAGGGAAGGGTGATTTACTGCAACCGCAATGAGATGGCAAGGTTTGAATCCGGCGTGGAGTTCTACGACCTGGATCCGGGCAGCCGGGAGATTATTACGCGCTTTGTTCGGGAATTTAACAAACAATACAGTTAATGTCAGGAAGGTACAATGGCACAAACGGTTTTTGAAACAAAATTTGACGACCTGTCGGTTTTCAAGCGCGGCAAAGTGCGCGATGTATACGATCTCGATGACCGCCTGCTGATGGTTGCCACGGATCGGATTTCGGCTTTTGACGTGATCATGCAGGATCCTGTTCCCGGAAAGGGCAAAATTCTGACCCGGATCTCCCTGTTTTGGTTTGACATCATCAGTTCCATTATTGACAATCACGTGATTGCCAGTGACGTGGACCAGTACCCGCAAATCTGCCGGCAGTATCGCGATGAGCTCGAAGGCCGCAGCATGCTGGTCAAAAAGACCCGGCCCCTACCTGTGGAATGCGTGGTGCGCGGCTATATTTCAGGCTCTGGATGGAAATCCTACCAGAAAACCGGAGAGGTCTGCAACATACGTCTTCCCAACGGCTTGAGGGAATCCGACAGGCTGCCGGAACCCATTTTCACCCCCTCGACCAAGGCAGAGCTTGGCGAGCATGACATCAATATTTCCTATGACCATATGGTGGATCTCATCGGTACTGAACGGGCGCAGCAGGTGCGGGATCTCAGCCTTGAGATTTATCAGAAGGGCGCTGAAATAGCGGAAAAAAGCGGAATTATCATTGCAGATACCAAGTTTGAATTCGGAGAGGATGAAAACGGGCTGATTCTCATTGATGAAGTGCTCACCCCGGATTCTTCCCGGTTCTGGCCCAAGTCCACATACCAGCCCGGCGGACCCCAGGCAAGCTTTGACAAACAGTATCTTCGCGATTACTTAAACTCGGTTGACTGGGACAAGACCCCGCCGCCACCCCGTCTGCCCGCCGAAGTGATTGAAAATACCAGAAGCAAGTACCAGGAGGCGCTCCAGGCCCTGGTCGGCCAGACAGATGCAAGCTGAAACCCGCCTGATTTTTTTAGATAAAATCGACACCAGGGACAATCTGTACCAGATTTCTGATCCCGATCCGCCGGAGGATCTTTCCGACTCTATTGGTGAGGCAGGGCTGATATCCCTGCCTTGGGTCCAGCAGCGGGAGGCTGACAAAGTCTTCCGGGTCGTGGCCGGTTTCAGGCGTATAACCGTATGCCGCAAGCTCGGATGGCCGCAGTTGACATGCCGTGTGCTGCCGGCGGACGCCCCAAAGCTTTCCGGCTGGAAAATTGCCATTGCAGACAATGCCGTGACCCGTCCCCTGAACCTGCTGGAGCAGGCCCGGGCCGCGGCCGGGCTGATGGATGTCTGCGATGGTGATGCCAAACGGGCCGCGCAACTGGCCGGCCCACTGGGCCTGCGGATCAATCCGGAGCTGATTGGGAAACTGACCCGTTTGCTGGCCTTGCCCGGAGCTGTGCACCAGGCCGTGGCCCAAAACCGGATGTCGCTGAATATCGCCCTGAACCTGGAGATGATGGATGAATCATCAGCAGTTGCTTTTGCCGGGCTTTGTCAAAACCTCAAACCCACGGTCAACCACCAGCAGGAAATTTTTACCGGCCTGTATGAACTGGCCCGCCTTCAGGACAAATCCCCGGCCGATGTTTTGGCTCGGTCGGATTTTTCAGAAATTTTGCATGCAAGCCGCACAGACCGGCGCCGCCAGCTTCAGGCCCTGCGCAGGAGGCTTTACAACCTGCGGTTTCCGAATTTAAGCCGGTCCGAGGCAGCCTTTGAGCAGAAAAAAAAGAATCTGAGCCTTCCGGAAAACATGAATATCAGTGCGCCTCCAGGTTTTGAAAGCAATGTTTATACGCTGACCGTGCGTTTTTCCCAATCCCGGCAATTGTGTGACTGCGCTGAAAAACTGGCTGTCATCTGCCGCAAGCCCGAGCTGGAAGACCTGCTGGATCGAAGTTTTAATGAAAATTCGTAAACTCTATATAGAACGAAGTGCAGCAGATTATCCGGTCACACAGCATATCTGCAGCCGGCTGGAAATGCCCGCGCAAATCATTGACAATCCCGAGTCGGTTTACCAGGAAATCGCACGCAGCCCGGATCCGGAAAAAGCCGGAAAATCCATTTTGCTGCTGACCCGAAACCGGGGTGCCTTTCTCCGGGATTGTCCCGGGACCTCTTATTATACCTGCTGCGGTTATCAAATCCTGCATATCGGCACCTACTGCTCCATGGATTGCGCCTACTGCATTCTTCAGGCTTATTTTCATCCCCCGGTTCTTCAGTTTTTTGTCAACCACGCGGAAATGGAAGCAAGTCTGCAGCAGCATTTTGCCAAAGGTGAGATCGCCAGAATCGGCACAGGGGAGTTTACCGACAGCCTGATATGGGAGTCGGTTTATCCCCTGTCCTCCCGTCTGGTGGAATTGTTTTCCCGCCAGAAAGCCTGCGTGCTGGAATTAAAGACAAAGACCACGGCCGTGGACTATCTTCTTGGCCTGGTGCATCATAAAAAGACCATCATGGCCTGGTCTCTGAACACCGAGGCGGTGATTGCAAACCAGGAGCGGGGCACGGCCGCGCTTGGCGCGCGTCTGGCTGCTGCGGAAAAATGTCAGAAACAGGGTTTTCCGCTTGCCTTTCATTTTGATCCCATGATTTTATATAATGGGTGTTATGCCGAATATGAAAATGTCATTGAGCAGGTGTTTTCCCGGATTGATCCGGCCGGCATTGTGTGGATCAGCCTGGGCTCCTTTCGTTTCATGCCGGAATTAAAGCCGATCGTGGCCCGACGTTTTGCCGGCTCCAAAATCATTTACAACGAGTTTATCCGGGCCATAGACGGCAAGATGCGGTATTTCAAACCCTTGCGCATACAGCTCTACTCCCGTGTCATCGAAGCCATTAAATCCCGTGCCCCGGAGGTGCTTGTGTATTTCTGCATGGAAGATGACGAGGTCTGGCAGAAATGTCTCGGCCACGCACCGGCGGACCCGGAGGGCCTGCCCATGATGCTGGACCAGAGAGCCGTCCAGATATGCGGGCTGTCCGGACGATTTCCCGCAGGTTGACTTTTTAAAAAAATTCGCATAAGTTTCCTGCTCATCCAAGGTCGGTTTTTTCCCCTGAAGCCTTTAAAAGGAGTCTGTTATGAAAACACGCAATTTCCGTGTATTTTCACTCTTTTTTGTTTTTGCCTGCATGCAGCTTATCGTTTTTGGCCCTATGGATACGGCCGTTGGTGCAAAACCGGATTTCAAGCCGGATATTACCATTCGGATCAGCCACCTGGAAGAGGCCGTAAAAACGATTGAGGAATTCTCAGAACAGAATGCTGAATCCCAGTGGTCTCCCAGGTCGCTGATTGAGGGGACTCTGAAAGGGACCCAGTGGCTGGATCCGGATCGGGCAATGGTCTTTGGGCTGGTGCTTTCGGAAAAATCCCTGGACCAAAAACCGAAAATGGCCGTACTGATGCCGTTTCTTGAGCCCAATCCGGAGTTTGCCGGCGCTTACGGAGCTGTTGAAAAACAGGATTATTATCTGATTTCCCTGCCTCCGGGCCAGGGGGGCAACATCGGTGAAAAACTGGAATCCGCACTTGTGCAAAACGCACAGGATCCCCAAAAACGGCTGCTGACCGTGGATATTGCCGCGGCCCGGGCACTGGCAAAGGCAAAACCCGATATTGAAGACATGATCCGCAAGGCCCGAAAGGGAATTGAACAGCAGCAATCCGCCGCAATGGAGGGCCCGGAAGCATTTGAAGCGGATCAGGCGGAAGCCATGATCCGGGCATTTCTGAAATTTTTTGAGCAGGTAAAAACCTTTTCCACGGGTCTGGATTTGAATCGCAAGGATACGACCTTTTTTTCCGAAGTGCTGGCCGCAGCCGACACGGAGCTCGAAGATCTTATTGCCCGGACCATAGAAGAAGACACACAGTCGCTTTTGGGGAAAATGGAATTTTCCGACAAACTGGGTATGCAGTTTCGCAGCCGGCCCTTTGATATTTCCGCCACAACCGCATTTACCGAAAAATATTTCGGTGAGATGTACAAAACCATGGGCGTTGACCTGCAGGGGGCCGCATCCGTGGTTGCGCCGTTTACCGGTGAAACCGCCGGCGCCATGGCCATTGATCCGGCCGGGCTGCTCATTGAAGCGGTCAGTTGTATCAAGGCGGACCGGGATCTGTCAGTGAACTACCTGGAATCTGAATACATCCCCTGGATTCTGAAAACCGGCGAGGGAATGACGGAAATGTATGAAAAACAGTATCCGGACAAGGCCATTGCCCCGGTTTTTGTCAAAACGGAAAAAACCACCGTGGCCGATATCCCTGTGGTCGGGGTCAAAGGCAATCTGCCGATTGTTCAGGAATCCGGCGATGATGTCAAAATTTTTGAAATGCCCCTTCGATTGGCGGTAAAAGACCGGTATCTGCTGGTCACCCCGGACGACGGGCGCATGGCCGACTTAATTGCACAGGTGGCAGATCTTGAACCGGCTCCGGCCAGCGGGCCTCTCATGGAGATGACCATGGACTGGGGGGCTCTCATACGCACCATCACCGCAATGGCACCCGAACAGATCCCGTCTTCCCATAAGGAAATCCCGGATACGGGCACCCTGAACTATACACTGGATCTCGGCGAGGGCAACGTCAGAAGCCGTTACGCCATGAAAACCGAAGATATTAAACAATTCATGGCTTTTGTTGCCACACTGGATCCTGTACCGGCCGGTCCTGAACAAGCCCCGGCCTCTGCGCCTTCTTCGGAAACAAAACAGGCAGAACCAAACCCGGAACCGGATCAAAGCACATCCCGGTCCTCTTCGGAAAAATCCCAACAGCCTTTCCAAAAGCAAACCAAAACCGGCCAGGAACGTTTCAGCAAGGATGAGCCTCGCTACTGGACGGAAAAAGGCGGCCTTTATCTGGCATACGGCAACATTGATGCAGCGGTCGAGCACTTTGAAAAGGCCGTGGCCCTTGACCCCGAAAATGCCGGCGCCCACTGCAACCTGGCTCTTGCCTACGCAGAAAATCAAGAATTTGAAAAAGCCCTGGATGCCATGGATCATGCGCTTTCCCTGGAGCCGGAAAACGGCCGGTATCTGCATGCAAGAGGCTGGATACGGGTGCAAACCGGGCAGCGGCAAAAGGGGATTGCAGATATTGAAAAGGCTGCTGAAAAGGGCCATCCGGATGCAGTGCGGTATTTGGACCGGATTGCACCCCGGCAAATCCGGGAAGGCAAGCAATAGCCCGCGTTTGCTGGAAAAAATGCAATAGAATTAAAAAAACAGGATTTTGTGTATAACGCCAATAAATTACTTGTAATTTTTTCAAAAAGGAGTATGCTGACGCTAACGTAAAAGAACATAATGACTGGTTGTTGCATTTTCACTCTGGAGCCAGGATTTCACAAACATTATGGAAGATCCAACGCAGGTTAGGCAGCCAAATCCTTCGTTATACAACAGTCGTATTATCAAGGCCTATCTTCACCTTGTCAGGAAAAAATATCCTGACATCCAATTCTCTGAGCTCATGGCCCATGCCGGCATGACGCCTTATGAAGTAGAAGATCAGGGCCACTGGTTTACCCAGGAGCAGGTAGACCGGTTCCACGGGGAACTGGTCCGGAAAACCGGCAATATGCAACTGGCCCGGGAGGCCGGACTCCACGCTGCTTTTCCCGAATCCATCGGCGCCATTGGCTACTATGTCTACAGCCTTGCCAACCCTCGCCGATATTTTGCAATGATCGAACAGGCTTTTGGCAATCTGTCCCGATCTGTTGACTACAAGGTCCGGCCCATCACCCCCGGCAAAGTGGAAATCACAGTCACACCGAAATTCAGCGTTCGTGAAAAGCTGCATCATTGCGAACATCGCAAAGGTTTTTTCGAAGCCATGTTCAATATCTTTGGCAATCGGGTCATTAATATCGAACATCCGGAATGCCTGGCCCGGGGTGACAGTGTCTGCAGATACATCATCACCTGTAACCGTTCTGCATTCGACTATTTTCGGACGGCACGCAACTACGTATTCGGCATTTTTGGCCTGGCCGGCGTCTTATCTTTTTTCCTGCTGTCCACTACTGCCGCCTTGTCCCTTTTTTCAGGTCTTCTGGTGCTGATGGCCGCCACTGGAGTTGTCAGCCACCGGCTGGCCCGGAACAACCTGGCTGCGGCAATGCGCAACCTTCAGGAATCCGGCGAACAGCTCGTGGGCCAGATTGAAATCAATTACAACAACACCCAGGTGACCCGGGAGATCGGGCAGGTGGTCAATCGGTATACCAACCTGGAAAACGCCCTTGACTCCATTGTCCGGATTCTTGAAACCCGGCTTGATTACGACCGGGGAATGATTATGGTGAGTAATACGGAAAAAAACCGTCTCAGATTTGCCGCCGGATTCGGTCACGTGCAAAACCAGTCCAGGTTTTTGAAAAATATTGAATTTCAGCTGGACAACCCCCATTCCAGGGGAGTGTTTGTGTTGTCCTTCCACGAGCAGAAGCCTTTTCTGATCAATGACCTCAATGACATTGAAGGCAGCCTGTCGGAGCGCAGCCTGGAATTTGCAAGGCAGTTGGGGGCACTGTCCTTTATCTGCTGTCCCATTATATGTGACAATGAAAGTTTGGGGGTTCTTGCCGTGGACAACATGCGTTCCAAGCGAAAGCTTTTAAACAGCGATATGAGCTTGCTGATGGGCGTATCTCACATGATCGGCATCAGCATTCGACATACCCAGCACATAGAGGCAAGGGAAAATCAGCTCAAGTCGGTGCTCAAAGTTATGATCTCCAGCATTGATGCCAGGGACCCGGTTACCAAGGGACATTCTGAATTTGTGGCCGAATATGCCTCCGGCATTTGCGACGAAATGGGCATTGATAAGGATTATCAGGAGGCTGTCCGGGTAGCGGCCTTGCTGCATGATTACGGAAAGATCGGTATTCCGGATTCCCTGTTAAAGAAAAGGGACCGATTAACACCCGCGGAGTATGAGCAGATCAAGTCCCACGCGGAAAAAACCTTTGAAATTTTAAAGCAAATGAATTTTGAGGGAAATCTTGAACCTGTACCAGAAATCGCCGGCGCCCATCATGAAAGAATCAACGGCACCGGTTACCCCCGGGGGCTGACAGAAAAAGAAATTCCATTGGGCGCAAAGATCATTGCAGTGGCAGACTATTTTGAAGCCCTGACAGCCAACCGATACTACCACCGGCCCATCCCCCCTGAACAGGCCATGCGGCAGCTGGAAAAATTTGCAGGTACATTGTTTGACGTCAGGGTGGTGGAAGCCTTTATCCGATACTACGAGAACAAAAACCCCGGTTACCAACAGCACGAGTTCCGGAGGGACCGGGATATCCATGCTGTGTCCTCTCGGAACTGATGCCCCCCTTATTTCAGCCTTTTGTAATGCTTGAAAAAATCATCGGTGTGAGCCAGGTTGAGGACCCAGAGTTCATAGATGCGATGATGGGCCGCTTTGGCGTGTTGGGCATAGGATAACGGGTAGAGCAGTACCGGGACCTTGCCGGTTTCATAGACCTCTGCCGCCTCGCAGAGGGCCTGGTGCAAAATGGCATAAGAAAGGCTGCGGTCAATAACAAAAATACTGACGCTGTTGGTCAAATCCGAAAGATTCACGGCAAAATCCGAAATATTGGCCATGAGCAGCGCGGTTACCCGGCCCTGTTTACGCAGGGCAAAAACCCGCCGCTGTCTTTTCAATCCTTGATGGGTGTACAAATCACTTAGCGTACTTCTGGGATTTGATGTCTTTTCCGGCATCAGATCCAGGGCTTTGAGCATCAGGCCGTCGGAATCCTGACGGTAGGCTGCCTCCAGTTCTTTAAGGTCCTCGTATTCCGCCCTTTCCAGACTCCAGCCCCGGGGCAGCCCCCTGGCTTTCAGATCCGGATGCCAGTGATAATAGGCAAACCGGTCTGTTGAGCAGGCCCGGGGATTGCCTATTTTTCTGGCCACTCCGCCGAAAAAATGCGCCGGAAAGCGATTTTCCGGCCGGTAGTAGCAAATGGCATAGGACATGTGGGCCGAAGCCAGCCGATGGGTATCATAGGTAAAGGCACCAAGCTGATCGATGATTTCTGTGCCCGCGCCGATGTGCTTGTCCGATCGCGAGGCCAGGTGATGGATCAGCCAGGTATTTTCATAAAACCGCAGCATCGCCACATGGGAAATGATTTCCCCGTTTTTCTGCCAGGTGAAATGGCGCGCGATTTCAGGCTGAGAGATGTAGAGTTTTTTGTATGTCTGCCGGATCGACTTCCGGGAGTTTTGAATAAAAGAATATTTTCTGGGATAAATAAATCCGGTTTCAAAGAAGAATGCCCACAATTGATCCATATCCACCTGATGGCAGATATAGAGGTGATTGTTCTGGCTCTGGTGCAGCAAAGACAGCAGACGCATGTGATCATTGGGTGCCATGTCCAGAAAGGCAATACCGCATTGAACCTGATTTTCTTTCTGCTCAGAGGTCAAAAATCTCCGGTAGATCACCTGGGCCCGGCATTTCACCTGAAAAGCATTGGCAAAACAAAGGGTCATGTCTTCGATAAGCATGCCTGCAATCAGGGCGTTTGCGTTTTTTTCGTCCGTGACGCAAATCCCGGCCCCGGATATATCCGCGGCTTTAAGGTCGACCATGGCCCCGGTAAGTGGGTGGCGAAAGATAACATCCGGGGCAGGGGATACAAACAGGCGACGACTCCGGTAAACCCGGGGGGGGAATCGCTGAATGGTGTCCTTTAACGCCGCGAGCACAAGGCAGGTTTCATGTTCGCGCTGAAATGCTTTCAAAATACGACATTGACCGGAATAAACCATTGCTCCGTTTGATTCAAGCACCAGGGTAAAATCGTGCGCGTTGTTCAGCCAGACCTCAGGGATTTCGGGTGTGTCTTCAACGGCCACGCAAAATGCTGAAGTGCTTAAATTTTTAAGGGTTCCGGAAAAAGTCAGGCTGTTTTGAATAATCCGGGCCGAAACAGACGGGCACGGGTGACGGAGTTCTTTTCGCCCAGAGTGAAGAGCGGATTTTTCCGGCAGATACAGGCATATTCCGCTTGCGCTGATGCCACGGACCCGGGGTTCGGCCAGAATCAGCCCATTGCCGTCGGTAAAGGAAAAACCCGAAAACATGTAATCCGAAAGCCGGAAATATGGTCCCGGCGGGCTGCTCCACAAGCAGACCAAATATTTTCCGAAACAGGGCCGGGGCACGGCTTCAAAAGCAATTTGGCGATTGTCGTGGATGTGCCGGAAATGGATATGGATCGTCGCGCCTTGGAAGTGCCGGAGGTTTAAAAGATTGACGAGACGATTTTTTTTCAGAAACTGTCTGCGCCCCCCGGTCTCGGGCTCCAGGCCCGTATCAATAATGCGCTCCCGGGCCGGCAGCGGGCCGGCCGTGGTGTTTGCTCCGGCCTGTCGGATCTGATCGGATTTTGCAAGATAATCCATTGCAGCCTCAATTTGGCGTTCAGGCCGCTGCCTCCATGGAGCAGCAGTCACGCTGGATTTGCCGGGCAATTTCCATTGAGTGATAAAAACCCGTGAGGTTAAAAAATAACACCTTGTTATTATTAAATGCAACATGTATTCCACAAAAAACCAGGTTTTTTCAAAAAAAGACGGTTTCGTAAAAAGTAAGTTTTCAGATGGCGCCGTAAAAAGTTCAAGATCAAGGCTTGCGCGATTCCGAAGAATGAAGCGTACTTATCCGTACGTGAAATTCTGAGGAATCGCGCGTAACGCAGATATTGGACTTTTACGGCGCCATCAAAAAAGACTTTTTCCACAGGCCCGGAAATGCTAAGGACTTTGGTATCGGCGATGCCGGCGCTATCGGCCGTGGTGAGTTTGGATCAAATCTTTTTTCATCCGGCAAAGGAATACAATGCATATCGTAACCACCCATCAGAGCATGGATTTTGATGCACTTGCATCGGTTGTGGCCGCGACCCTGATTTGGCCCGATGTCGTTGCGGTGATTCCCAAGGCGGTGAACCCCAATGTCAAGGCATTTTTGTCCATTCACAAGGACATGTTTGAAATGTACCGGGTCAATGATATTGACCTGTCCGAAGTCTCGCGCCTGATTGTGGTGGATACCAATAAGTGGTCCAGGCTCGACCGGATGGAAACACTTAAAAACAAGCCCGGGCTTGAAGTATGGATATGGGACCATCACAGCCCGGAAGACTGCGACCTGGAACCGGACTGGCAGATCCAGGATACCGCAGGGGCCAACATCACTTTGATGCTGCGCGCCATCCGGGAGCAGAGCATCGATATTTCCCCCATCCAGGCGACCCTTTTTTTAAGCGGTCTTTATGAGGATACCGGAAACCTGATTTTTTCCTCGGCCACGGCAGAGGACGCCTACACCGCGGGATATCTGCTGGAGCAAAACGCTGATCTCACCATTTTGCGAACTTTTCTGCAGCCGGCATACGGCGAAAAGCAGAAGGACATTCTTTTTGAAATGCTCAAAAATGCCAAGCGCCGGACAATCAATAATTACAGCGTCAGTATCAATAGCACCAGGATTTCCGGTCATGTCAACAATCTTTCCCTGGTCGTGCACATGTACCGCGAAATCGTCAATGTGGATGCGGCATTCGGCATATTTGCCCAACCGGAAAACGAAAAATGCATTGTCATCGGCCGATCCGTGGCGGCGGAAATCAATATCGGCTCCATCATGCGCTCCATGGGCGGCGGCGGCCATCCCGGGGCGGGATCGGCAATGCTTAAATCGGTCAATCCGGCTTCTCTTAAGGAATGGCTCGTGGAGCTGCTCAAGGGCAACCAGGAAAGTTCCATCCAGATTTACGATATCATGTCGTATCCGGTCTTCCAGGTTCCCCCGGATATGCCAATGAAGGAAGTGGCCGGGATTCTTGAGGAAAAGGGATGCACCGGGCTGCCGGTAAGCGAGGATGGAAAGCTTGTGGGGATTATCTCCAAACGGGATTTTAAAAAATTGAAAAAGCCTTCCCAGTACGCGGCACCGGTGAAGGCTTTTATGAGCACAAAAAACATCACCATCACCCCGGACCAAAGCCCCATGCATGCAGCCCGCCTCATGGTTAAGCATGACATAGGAAGACTGCCGGTTATTCAGGACGGGCAGATCATAGGAATTATCTCCCGGTCCGATGCCATGCGTTATTTCTATGATGTGCTGCCGGATTAATGCCGAAATATGGCTTTTGTGACCGGATCTAAATCATTTCCAGGATTTTATTGATCAGTTTTTCAATACCTTCGGCCACTTTAGAAATATCGGGCCCGATCATGTAGGCAGGGGTGGTCACCAGTTTGTTTTCAAAATCCACGTGGATGTCGGTCACGTCACACACAGTGTGCCGCCCGCCCATGGCCTCAATGGCCTCTGCCGTGCCCAAATCATTGCCAATGGTCACCTGGGGATGCCGGTCTTCCAGAACCTTGGCCAGAACCGCCGGTGATATGCAAATGGCACCGATGGGTTTTCCGGCATCGGCCATTTCAGCAATAATCCGGCGAACCTCGGGGTGCACTTCCGCCTCATTTCCCTTAATGGCAAAATCGCTTAAGTTTTTGGCGGCGCCAAACCCCCCGGGCATGATCAGGGCGTCTAAGTCTGCGGTCCGCACCCGCTTGACATCCATGATTTCACCCCGGGCAATGCGCGCTGATTCAACCAGCACATTTCGTTTTTCCTCCGAGGTCTGGCCCGTGAGATGGTTCACCACGTGGTGCTGGTCCATATCCGGTGCCATGCATATTGCAGCAACACCGTTGCGGTCCAGGGCCAGAAGCGTGATCACTGATTCATGGATTTCGGTTCCGTCGTAAACACCGCATCCTGACAATAGCACACCGACATTTTTCATGTCCGACTCCTTGTGGATTGTATGCGATAACGCGTGTTATACCGGTTCCCACGCTGGAATAATGCCATTGGATCGGCAGAACGGTTTTCGTTCGGGCACTATCTACCAGTGAATCCTGTTTGCGTAAAGATATCATGGTTTTTGTCAAACACCAAAACCATGGCTGCCTATGGTTGGATTTGTTTGAGAATCCGGCCGTCACCGTCAAGCATGAAAATCATAAAACCATGCTTGCGCGCGTCTTTGGCCAGTTCTTCTGCCAGCACCGCCTGGACTTCATATTTTTTGCCGGGTGTTCGCGGCAGATTGATAAGACAGGACATGGCGGCCTCTTTCTCATGAAACGCCGGAATATAGGATATTTCTGCGCTTTCATCATAAAACCCCATGAATTTTTCATCCTTTTCCGGATTCTCCACGGCCACGTACACCCAGGATTCCTTCGGGTCTGTTTCGCTCATCGGTTTGTCCTTCTGCTGCTTTTTTTGTGTTCATCCTTGATGCCGCCGTAAAAGTCCAATATCTGCGTTACGCGCAATTTCTCAGAATTTCACGTACGGCTAAGTACCCTGCATTCTTCGAAATTGCGCAAGCCTTGATCTTGAACTTTTTACGGCACCATCTGAAATCAAACTTTTTACGGTGCCATCATTATTGCCGGTTGAAGCGGATCTGCCATGGCGCAAACTGCCTACAATTTTATATATCCGTTGGTAAAAGTCAATCTTCTTTCACCCTGGATGGGTTAATTGCGTTATCCCTTCAAGACAGAAGTTTTTCCGCCGGACTTGAAAAACCTCGGATTTGTGTATAAAAGGAAACCCTGTGGTTTTCCGATATCAAAACAGTCATGTATTTTGTGGGCGGGCAGAACACAAGCCCGCACTTGCATTGCAGCCTTATGAGCGCTATACTACCGTAGTGGGCGCAGCGGAAAAAGTCCCATGAGCTCTGTTTGACAACAATCGAATGATGTATGAACGCATCTGCATATCCGTTCTCACGGATCAGGGAATAAATCAATGAAAGATCCGAAAGAATACGTTGAATCCACCGTTACAATAGAAACCCGGGCCCGTGAAGCCCTTGGGATATGCCTCGGCGCCTCAACGGTTTCCGTGGTCCGTGTCAGACAGTCTGCCCCTGAAGACCCTGCGGCTTCACCCGAGGTGATTTCAGCACAAACCCACCCCCATGGCGGTGATCCGAGGAAAACCCTTCAGGCTGTTCTCCGGGACAGCGAAATTGATAACATTGATCGAATCGTGGCAACAGGCAGGCGCTTTCGGGAGTTTGTCAACCTGACCACCATTTCCGAGCCCGAGGCCGTGGAATACGCCTACCGGCATGTGCGGCCCGGGGGTGTCGACTGTCCGGCCATTGTTTCGGCCGGCGGCGAGACTTTCATGGTTTATGTTCTGGATGACAAGGGCCGAATCAGCAACGTGATTACCGGCAACAAGTGCGCCTCGGGCACCGGCGAATTTTTCATGCAGCAGCTGCAGCGCATGGGGGTCTCCCTTGATGAAGCCGCCAGATGGTCGGTTACGGAAACTCCCTACCAGGTCTCGGGCAGGTGCTCGGTTTTCTGCAAATCCGACTGCACCCATGCCATTAACAAAGGAATCCCCAAATCCCGTGTCACCGCGGGCCTGTGCCGGATGATGGCCAACAAGATCCTGGAACTGCTCAACCATGTGGAAAAGAAAAATATCATGATCACCGGCGGATCAACCAGAAACCAGATGATGATCGGATATCTGAATCAGGCCGTCTCCGGGCTGATCGTACCGGATCAGGCCCCGTATTTCGAGGCACTTGGCGCGGCCCTGTGGGCGCTGGAAAACCCGGATGCCCCAAAACCGGCGGATGACGACCTGTTTGTGCAGGGAGCACTGTCCTTTGATACCCTGCCCAGGCTTACGGATTTTGCCGGCCAGGTGACATTCAAAACCATGGCGCAGGAAACCCTGCAGGCCGGAGATGAATGCATCCTTGGTTTAGACGTGGGCTCCACGACCACCAAGGCCGTGCTTGTGCGAAGAAGCGATAAGGCCATGCCGGCCTCTATTTATCTGTACACCAATGGCGATCCCGTGGGCGCTTCCCGGGCGTGTTACCGGCAATTGCTGGACCAGGTCAGAGAGCATGTGGATCCGTCGACCATATCCATCACCGGCCTTGGGGTCTGCGGCTCCGGGCGCCAGATTGCAGGCCTGCACGCCTTAACTGACGGGGTGATCAATGAAATCGTGGCCCATGCCGCGGCAGCCGTGCATTTTGATCCGGAGGTGGATACCCTTTTTGAAATCGGCGGCCAGGACGCCAAGTATACCTATATCACAAGCGGTGTGCCCTCGGACTATGCCATGAACGAGGCCTGCTCTGCAGGCACCGGCTCTTTTCTGGCCGAATCAGCCCGGGAAACCCTTGGCGTGGAGGTGGAGCAGATCGCCGAAGTGGCCCTGACGGCCACAAAGCCGCCGAATTTTAACGATCAGTGCGCAGCCTTTATTTCATCGGATATCAAGACCGCAGTACACGAAGGCGTGGCCCACGAAGATATCGTGGCCGGGCTGGTCTATTCCATCTGCATGAATTACACTAACCGGGTCAAGGGCAACCGCCCGGTCGGGCGCAAGGTGTTTATGCAGGGCGGGGTCTGCTACAACCGGGCCGTGCCCCTGGCCATGGCAGCGCTGTCGTCCAAGCCCATTGTTGTGCCCCCGGAGCCGGGACTGATGGGGGCCTTTGGCGTTGCTTTAGAAATTCAAAAACGCATTGACATGGGCCTGATGCAGCCGAAGACCTTTGATCTGCAGACCCTGGCCGACCGGGAGGTGGTGCACCGCAAATCCTTTACCTGCAAGGGTGGAAAGGAAAAGTGCGACAGGAGATGCGAGATATCGGTCATTGAACTGGAAGGCCGGCGCTATCCCTTTGGCGGGGCCTGCAACCGCTACTACAACCTGCGATACAATCTTGAATACGACATCGCATCCCTGGATCTGGTCAAAAAAAGAGAGCGCCTGGTATTTGACAAGTATGCCGCGGATGCAGACGATGTGGTCAGCCGGCGCGGCCGGGTGGGGATCAACAAGAGCTTCTTGACCAATACCTTTTATCCCCTGTATTCCACCTTTTTTGCATCCATCGGGTTTGCGCCTGTGTTGGCCTCCGAGGCCTCGGAAGACGGATGCGATCTGCGCAATGCCGCATTCTGTTATCCGGCGGAACTGGCGCACGGATTTTTCCACCGGCTGATCACGGATGAAAATCCACCGGAATATCTGTTTCTGCCCCATATCAAATCCATCCACGTGCCAAACGGCGACCCCAATTCCCAGCTCTGCCCGTTTGTGCAAAGCGAGCCTTATTATTTGAAAACCACATTCCGAAAGCCGCTCACAGACCTGGAAAAGCGCGGCACCCGGGTTTTAACCCCGTTTATTGAGATGGGAAAGGGCATGGATGCCGCCAAAATCCCCCTGGTGGAAACAGCCGTGAGCATGGGCGTGGACCGGGCCACTGCCCGGGCGGCATTTGAAAAAGCCCTCGGGCAGCAGCAGGCATGCCTTGATGAAATGCGGCAGATGGGAAAACAAGCCCTTGAGCAGATTGAAAAGGATCCGGAAAAAATAGGCGTTGTCATTTTTGCCCGGCCCTATAACGGATTTGTGGAAGAAGCCCACATGGGCATTCCCCACAAGCTCGCCTCCCGGGGGGTAGTGGTGATTCCCCTGGATTTTTTGCCGCTTGAAGCACAAGAAGCCAAGGATCACATGTACTGGGGCATGGGCCAGATGATTTTAAAGGCCGCCCGGCTTGTAAAAAAACATCCCCAGTTATTCGGCACCTACATCACCAATTTTTCCTGCGGGCCGGATTCCTTTGTGGTGGGCTATTTCCGGGATATCATGGGCCGGAAACCCTCGCTGACCCTGGAGCTTGACAGCCACACCGCAGATGCGGGCATTGAAACCCGCATCGAGGCGTTTCTTGATATCGTGGCCGAATACCGGCAGCTGCTTTTGTCCCGGGCCCCGCAACAGGAGCAGGAAGCCTTTTTGCCCGCCCAAACCTTTGTGGAAAACGGCACGCCCATGGTCCGGGACTCTTCCGGCCGGGTATTGCCCCTGACCGATTCCCGCGTGACCTTTCTGGTGCCGTCCATGGGTCGGCTGGGCACGGAGCTGGTTTCTGCGGTATTTGAGGCTTCCGGATTTCACGTGGCCCCGCACCCGCCGGCAGACGAAAATGTGCTCAAGCTGGGCCGGGCCCATACCACTTGCAAGGAATGCCTGCCCTTGATTCTGACCACCGGGACCCTGCTGAACTACGCCTATAATCTCAAGGCGGACGATGAAATCCTGGTTTACTTCATGGCCTCGGCTTCCGGGCCGTGCCGGTTCGGCCAGTATTCCGTGTTTATGCAAGACCTGGTCCAGCGCCTGGAAATCCATGACGTGGCGATATTCTCTCTGACCTCGGACAATTCTTATTTCGGCCTGGAGCAGCACTTAAATTATTACAAGGCTTGGTGGGCCCTGGTTATTTCTGATCTGATGGAGGATATCCGTTCCATGCTTTTGGCCAATGCCAAAGACGCGGACCACGCCCTAGAGGTATTTGAGGACCGGTGGCAGGCCATTGTGGAGCAGATGAAGCACGGCAATTTCAACCAAATCATGGCGGAACTGGAAAAAATCGTGGATGCGCTCTCCGGTCTGCCCATGCAAAAGGATCCCGCGGATGTGCCGGTGGTTCTGGTCACAGGCGAGATTTTTGTCCGGCGCGACGGGCTTTCCCGCCAGTATATCACCGAGCGCTTGGCGCAGAAGGGCTTTGCTGTTGTCTGCTCGCCGGTCTCGGAATGGATACGCTATTCCGACTATTGCGTACAAACCGATCCGGACAACTGGCAGCAGCTTTCTTTGGGGCAGAAACTGCGGTTTAAAATCCGTCAGATATTTATGAACCGCTATGAAAAGCGCATTTTCGGTACTTTGTCCCAAACCGGCCTGGTGCACAATCCCTGGGCAGACTTGCGCACGGTGATTGATAACGCAAGCCGCTATGTTTCCCCCAACCTCGGCGGAGAAGCCATTTTAACCGTTGGAAGCGCCCTGACTGAAGTGGCCTCCGAGGCATGCGGCGTCATTGCCATCGGACCGTTCGGGTGCATGCCCAACCGGATTTCCGAGTCGATTTTAAGCGAGGTCATGACCCCGGGTGACAAACTGAGGATTCCGCACCGGGAAAAATATCTGGAAACCGTGCTCGACGGCATGCAATCGCTTCCGTTTCTGGCCGTGGAAAGCGACGGCTCCCCGTTTCCCCAGCTCATTGAGGCCAAACTGGAAGCCTTCTGTCTCCATGCCCGGCGGCTGCACGACAGGATGCGGGCCTTAAACTGACCTGTCGGCCTTTGAAATCAATAGTTTCCAATACACGTGCGTTAAGCCTTGCCAATTTGGCCTCCTGTGTGATTTCAAAAAACCAATGCATGTACAATTTGCTTGACAATTTTGTACAATTCAAGCAGAAAAGGGGGCTGTATCTCCTGTCGGAAGGCAATTGCGGCATACAGCAAAGGAAAAACAAATGCAGCCGGGTCTATATCTGCTTGGATCAGACAAAAAGCCGGTGTTTGAAGCCATTGATCCCGACGGGCTGGCAGGTTTTCATCCGGCCTGGGAAAAGGACGTCAAACGCCTGTCTCCCTGGGTCAGGACCGAAATTGCGTCGGATCATGACAACAGCGGTTTTGCCGCATGGCGCTCAGACAGAGCCGGGCCCGAAAACACGGTTTTTGTCTGCGGCAAATGCGCTTCGACCATGGATGCGATCCGGGCATTGATTGACGCCAGCGGACTTTCGCCCTGGGATGGCCTGATTGCGGTGCAGCAGCAAAAGGGCAGGGGGCAGATGGAGCGCACCTGGATTTCACCGCCGGGAAACCTGTATGTCTCCTGGTACTGGCCGGATCTGGAATCCATTGACGGCGCCGGCCCTGGCTGGCGGGCCATGGCATCGCTGCTTGCCGGCCAGGTGGCAGCCGAAGCCCTGGAAAGCTTTGGCGCCGATGTCCGAATCAAGTGGCCCAATGACTTGCTGGTAAACGACTGCAAGATCTGCGGCATACTGGTGGAGCACCGGGCTGGACACCTGATTGTGGGCATAGGCATCAACCTTGCTTCAGCCCCGCCAAACGACCGGTTAACCGATGCATTTGCAATTCCGGCTGTCAGCCTTGCACAGTTGGGCATTGAGGTCTCACCCATGGAATTGATGCTGCACATGGCCGAAACCGGTCGAAGCCGCATCCGGCAGCTGGTGAAAACCCTGGAGCCTGAAGAATTTGTCATGCAGCTGCAAAAGCGTCTGGCATGGGTGGAGCAGCCGGTAACCATCCGGCGCAGCCACCAGGAGGCCGTGCTTGGCGAAATCCGGGGGCTGGCCGCAGACGGGGGCCTGATTGTCCGCATCAGCGGAAAAACCAGTGTGATTTATACCGGCAGCATCCTGCCCGAGGAAAATATCCATATTTAAACATTTTCAAGCAATACTTTAATAGTAAATCATAATTTCTTGAAATTTAAATATAAAGGTGATTATTGCATGACGAATTCAAGCTCTGATCAAGGCAGTTTATCCGGCAAAACCTTTGCGGAAGTACAGGCCGAAATCGAGGGAAAACCTATCCTTATCGCCAACCGCGGCATTCCGGCCCGGCGCATCAGCCGCTCGATTTCCGAGCAGCTCGAAGCCGTGGCGATCATGACCGCAACAGACGTGGACAAAACATCACCGTCCACGCTCGGAGCCCACGAGCTCATGCTTCTGGGAGATGATCCCAATGCCTACCTGAATCTGGACCGCATTGTGCGCAAGGCCAAGGAACGCGGTATCATTGGTATACATCCGGGTTGGGGTTTTGGGGCAGAGGATGACTCCTTTCCGGCAAAATGCCTTCAGGCTGGCATTACCTTTATCGGCCCCCCTGCCGAAGCCATGAAAATCCTGGGAAACAAGGTATCGGTCCGCCGTCTGGCCCGGGAGTTGGATGTGCCGGTGGTACCGGGCTCCGAAGATGCCGTCACCATCCCGGAAGCCCGCAGAATTGCCGCCAAAATCGGCTTTCCCATCATGCTCAAGGCCGAAGGCGGCGGCGGCGGCCGCGGCATCTATGAAGTTTATTCAGAAAACGAGCTGGAATCGGCGTTCCACAAGGCCTCTGTAATGGCCGAAGCCTCGTTTGGTAACCCGCGGGTCTATGTGGAAAAATACCTGCCCAGCGTCCGCCACATTGAAATCCAGGTGATCTCCGATCAGTACGGCAGCGTGTTTGCCTTTGACGAGCGCGACTGCACGGTTCAGCGAAACCATCAGAAGCTGGTGGAAATAACCCCCTCGCCCTGGTCCGAAATGAACCCCGAGCTGCGCGAACGGCTCAAGGATTATGCCCGCAGGCTGGTTGCAGCGGTGGGCTATTACAGCCTGGCAACAGTGGAATTTCTGGTGGATGAAAAGGCGGATCCCTATCTGATCGAGGTCAACACCCGGCTGCAGGTGGAACACGGGATCACCGAATGCCGCTACGGCATTGACCTGGTCGAAGAACAGATCGCCGTGGCCTTTGGCGCCAGACTCCGGTTTTCGGATCAGACAACCGTGCCCTACCTGCATGCCATGCAGTGCCGGATCAATTGCGAGGATCCACAGAACGATTTCGCCCCTAATTCCGGACTGCTGAGCCGGTACGTGTCCCCGGGCGGCCAGGGGGTGCGACTGGATTCCTGTGTGACCGAGGGCTACGAGTTTCCCTCCCAGTATGACTCGGCCGCTGCCCTGCTGATCACCTACGGCAATTCCTGGGGAAAAGCGGTCAAGCTCATGCAGCGGGCCCTTCGGGAATACATGATCTCCGGGGTGAAGACCACCATCCCGTTTCACAGCCAGATCGTCCGGCATCCGGTATTTGTCAAAGGCGATTATGATACCCGGTTTATTAAAAAACACCCGGAGCTGATGTTTTACTCAGACATCGAGCCAGAGGCCTTGCGCATTTCCCGGCTGGTGGCGGAAATCTCGGCCCGGGGCTATAATCCGTTTGTGGAGCTCGGGGAATACCGGGGCCGAAGCGACAGGCGGGTGGGCCGGTTTGAGGCGGTGCTGCCTGCTATGGGCAGCCGGGCAAAAGATGCCCGCCGCCACGTGCTTTCCTATCCCGGAAGGGACCGCAAATCCGCGCTCGACTTGGTGCGCGACACCCGTGCGCAGGGCATTGTCCATTTTACTGACACCACCACCCGGGACATCACCCAGTCCAACAGCGGCAACCGGTTCCGGCTGGCTGAAGACCGGCTGGTGGGACCGTATCTGGATCAATGCGGGTTTTTCTCCATTGAAAACGGCGGCGGGGCCCATTTTCATGTGGCCATGCTCGCCAACATGACCTATCCGTTTTACGAGGCCCGGCAGTGGAACGATTTTGCCCCAGACTCATTGAAACAGATCCTGATCCGGTCCACCAACGTGCTGGGCTACAAGCCCCAGCCCCGCTCCCTGATGCAGAAAACCGGAGAGATGATCTGCTCCCATTACGACGTGATCCGGTGCTTTGATTTTCTCAACCATGTGGAAAACATGCGCCCGTTTGCTGAAATCGTTTTGTCCGGAAACGAGTGCATTTTCGAGCCGGCCATCTCCCTTTCCTGGGCCCCGGGCTTTACCGTGGGCCATTACCTGAAGGTCACCGAACAGATCCTGGAGATGTGCGCCCGGGCCGCCGGAGTGGACAAAAACCAGGCCGCATCCATGATTATTCTGGGTTTAAAGGACATGGCAGGGGTGTGCCCCCCGCGTTTCATGCGGGAGCTGGTGGGCGCCATCCGCAAAAAATACCCGGAGCTGGTGTTGCATTACCACCGGCACTACACCGACGGATTGTTTGTGCCGGCCGTGGGCGCGGCCGCAGAAGCCGGGGCCCATATCGTGGATACGGCCGTTGGCGCGGCGGTGCGCTGGTACGGCCAGGGAGAGGTGTTGTCCACGGCCGCCTACATGGAAGACGAACTGGGCCTTAAAACCCGCCTGGACCGGGAGATGATCCGTGGCTGCGGCTTTGTGCTAAAGCAGATCATGCCCTATTATGATCAGTACTGCTCGCCCCATTTCAGGGGCATTGATTACGACGTGGTGGAGCATGGCATGCCCGGCGGGGCCACCTCCTCTTCCCAGGAAGGGGCCATGAAGCAGGGATATATCCGGCTGCTACCGCACATGCTGCGGTTTCTGGCCGGCACCCGCAAGATCGTTCGCTATCACGATGTGACACCGGGCTCCCAGATTACCTGGAACACGGCTTTTCTGGCGGTTACCGGCGCATACAAGCGCGGGGGTGAACATCACGTGCGCCATATGCTCGATGTGCTGGAAGCTGTTGCTGACAAGCCGGAACAAGAGCTGTCCGAACAGGTGAAAAAGGATCGCTTAAAGCTTTACCAGGACAGCAATGATGCATTCCGGGACCTGCTTTTGGGCAAATACGGCCGCCTGCCCCAGGGTTTCCCCCCGGACTGGGTTTATCAAAGCGCCTTTGGCGCGGAATACCGCCGGGCCCTGGAACAGCGCACCGAGGCCTCTCCCTTGGACTCCCTGGAGGAAATCGATATCCAGGCCGAGACCCTTGCGCTTCGAAACCGCATCAAACGCATGCCCACCCGGGAGGAGCTGATTCTGTATCTGAATCATCCGGGAGATGCCTTAAAAACCTTTGAATTCCAGAAAAAATATGCAGATCCCAATATTTTGCCCATAGATGTCTGGTTCGAAGGCCTGGAGCCCAGGCAGGATCTTGAATTTACCGACAGCCAGGGAAAACCTCACAAGATGGTCATCCTTGATATCTCCAAGCCCCGCAGAAGCGGCATCAGCATTGTGCGCTATCTACTGGACTCCGAGATCATCACCTTTGAGGTCCAGGTCCAGGCCCCGGAGGGAAAGGCCGTCGGTGAAGCGGAGATGGCGGATGCGGAAAATTCCTATCAGGTGGCCTCCCCGAGCTCCGGGGACCTGTGGGTGGTTTATGCACAGCCCGGCGAGGTGGTCAAAAAGGGCGAGGAACTGTTTAACCTTTCGATCATGAAGCAGGAAAAAGCTGTTTTGGCCCCGGGTGACGGCATTGTCCGGCGGGTGCTGAAAACCGCCAACTACACCGAAGACAAAAAAATGGTGCCTGTGCGCGAAGGCGAACTCATCGTGGAACTGGCCCCGGTGCCCGACTTCTGCAGGTCCTGCAATGAGCCGGTCACAAGCGGGGATTACCAGTTCTGCCCCTATTGCGGAAGCGCTGTTCAGGAAACTCAGCAGACGGGAAGCAAGGCCTGATCCGGACCTGCGGCCGGCCATTGGTGAAGTTGTGCCGGGTATCCCAAAGCCGCGATGCGGCAGAGGCTTTGGGCCATATCCAGCACCGCGGGCTGACGGCCCGATGAGGCGTCAACGGAGAAGGCCGCATGCGGGCGCGTGCTCAGGATCTGCCGGACAAGGCCCGATAGCACCGCCCCGGGCCCGACCTCCACAAAGGTGTAGATTCCGGCGGCATACATGTGCTCCACGGTATTGATGAAATCCACGGGCTTGAGTAGGTGCCCGCCCAGCAGCTGCCTGGCCGCAGCCGGATCATCCGGGTAGGGCAGGGCCGTGGTATTGGCGTATACCGGGATTTCCGGACGGTGAAACTTTGTGCTTGCAACCATCTCCTGAAACGGGGCGGCCGCATCCATGACCAGCCGGGAATGAAAAGCCGCGGACACCGGCAGCGGCTTTGCCAGGATCCGATTTTTTTTGCAGATTCCCTGCATTTGTTCAATGGCCCGGCGCGGACCGGACAATACCTGCTGTTTGGGGCTGTTGCGGTTGGCCAGCACTACATCTGCCTGGTGTGTGCGGATCAACTCCTCGATTTGCTCCGCACCTGCCCGGACAGCAAGCATTTGTCCGCTTTCCCCGGAATTCTTGCCGGCAAGGGCCATAAACCGGCCCCGGGCGGCGGCCAGTGTCAAAAAATCCTTTTCATCAAGACTTTTTGCAGTACACAGAGCCGTTAACTCCCCGAAACTGTGGCCGGCGGCGGCCGCGGGCAGCACCCCGTGGCGGGCCAGGACCGAAAGACAAATCCGGCTGACCAGGCCGATGGCCGGCTGGGCCACGTCGGTGCTGCGAAGCGCTTCCTGCCGGCTGCGCTCTTCATCCTTGTCCTGTGTTTCCGGGGGATACAGATGGGCGCACAGGGACGGATTTCTGCCAAATTCGGTTTCCGCAATTTCCATGATCGGCCCGGCTTCGGGGAAATGGGAAATCAGGGACCGGCCCATGTTTACATACTGGCTTCCCTGGCCGGGAAACAGAAAGGCGAGCTTGCCGTCAGGTGCGCGGGTTCCGTAAGAAATTTCCGGCGGGACCGGATTTGCCTCTGTTTCCGGCGTATTTAGCCAGTTTTCCGCGATTTGCAGTTTTTCCCGGATCTGTCCGGGTACCGTGTCTGCAATCAGCAGGCGAAGGGGGGCTTTTTCCGAAAAAGCGCCGCGGGATGTCTTCCCGAGCTGTTCTATGGCTGTGGTGCCGAATGCCTGTTTTGCGGAATCTTTGACCTGTTTTTGGAGATCCTCCCGGCTTTCCGCGCACAAGGCGATGATTTCAATGCGATCATATGGGGGTTTCATGAAAAAATCCTTCATGGTTTTGTGCCGTTATAATAAAATCCAAATTTGATGGCACCGTAAAAGGTTCAATATCTGCGTTACGCGCGATGCCTCAGAATTTCACGTACGAATAAGTACGCTGCATTCTTCGGCAATCGCGCAAGCCTTGATCTTGAACTTTTTACGGCGCCATCTAAAAACCTACTTTTTACGAAATCATCAAACTGAGCGTTTCAAATTTTCAAAATTTTTTTCGGGCCGGGGTTTCCTGCATTGCCCGGACCCGGATGTTTCATATCACAAACCATTGCCCGGCTCAATACAGGGCTGCAGGTATTCTTAACCCGGCCCTGCCGGGGGGCGGAAAACAAGCGGGGAAATCATGCATATCGGGAAATACAAGGTCACCGGGCTGCTGGGCACCGGCGGAATGGGGCGGGTGTATAAGGCCCAGTTGCCGGTAATCAATAAAACTGTTGCCTTAAAACGGCTTTGTCCCCGGCCCCACATGGTACAGCTGCTGGGCAACAAGGCCATTGAAAAGATGTTTATGGACGAGGCCCGGATTCTGGCAGATCTGCTGCATCCCCATATTGCCGCAATCCTGGATTTTGACCGCGACAGTGAAGGCCGACCCTTTTTTACCATGGAATATCACTGCGTCAATCTCGGGGATATGACAGGCGAGCACTATATCATGGAAACACCCGCCCGCAGCCTGCCGCCGGACCGGGCAGTGCGTTATCTGCGCCAGGTCCTCTCCGGGCTGGGCCGGCTCCATGACGCGGGCATCATTCACAGGGATGTCAAGCCCTATAACATGCTCATCTCTGAATCCGACCAGGTACGAATCATTGATTTCGGCCTGTCTTTGCTCAGGGGCGAAACCCGGCGCGTACCCGAGCAGTTTAAAATCGGCACCCCGTATTACGCGGCCCCGGAACAGGAGGCCGATCCGGATCGCGTGGATGAGCGGGCCGATATCTACGGGGCAGGGGTGTTGGCCTGGCGGATGCTGACGGGTTATCTGCCCCCGGATCATGGGAAAAAACCCGGGCCCGGTAAAGGGTATACAGATCCTTGCCAGGAATGAAGTGGGAGTTCTTCGGGATATAACCGGTATAGTAGCAGAAAAAGGGGGGAACATCACTTTCTCCCAGAGCTTTATAATTGAAAGCGGTGAGCACGCGGGTAACGCATTGATATATCTGGAGGTTGAAGAAGGAGAAGG
>NZ_JAWODO010000017.1:0-10628 GCF_046483245.1 Desulfosalsimonas sp.
TGCCAGCAGATATGAAAAAGTTCCGCAGCGGCATCATGCCGTTGGCGGCCGCCGCCATTTTGCCTTCTCCGATGTCAGAAGACTGGTGGCCAAAGCCGCATTGGACAATAATTTTGCAATACTTTTCCCGGAGCCGCGAAAAAGACTAGTAAATTCATTTTTGACTAGCCTATTGCGCCTGGCGGCGTGATGAAATCCGGGAAACTTTAGATCACTTAAAACTGCCTGTAAAAAAGATCTTTTACAAGCATATCAATTTTTTAAAACCGAAATATGAAACAAGTTTACCGGCAATAATGCCGTAATGCAATAGATTCGAAATGATTTCTTCCTTTTGTAAACCAAAGCTGATGCAGGATGCCGCCCATCGGGAAGTGACCAGAGCCGGCACAACCCTTGACGCTTTGGGCAAAAGCGGGTATGGCCGGAAAATGAAAGCAAAAATTGCGGCAGAAACCATGCAGGCCTGCAGAGGCATTGGGAAGGAACGGATATGGGCATAAATACCAAAAAACTGCTTTACTCAAAACGCTTTGCTTACCTGGTCTACCGGTTTATCCGGATATATTCGGCCGGTTTGCGGCTGCGGGTGATCAATGAAGCGCCCTGGCAGCAGCATGTTGAGACCGGCGGAAAGGTGCTGCTCTGTGTCTGGCACCAGCAGTTTTTCTCGCTGATCCGGCCCTTTAAAGCCTATGAGAAATACCGGCCCGGGCTGATGATCAGCCGGAGCCGGGACGGGGAGATGATTGCAGCAGTGGCCAATTACACGGGATGGCAGACGGTTCGCGGCTCTTCGTCCAGGGGCGGGCGCACGGCCATGTCGCAGATGATCCGGCATTTGCAGGAAAACCGGCTCGGCGCCCATATTTTAGACGGCCCCAGGGGCCCTGCGGGGGTTGTGAAAAACGGGGCCGTCAAAATTGCCATGGACAGCGGTGCGCGGCTGGTGCCCGTGTATGTCGAAGCCGACGCAAAGTGGATCTTTAACTCCTGGGACCGGTTTTTTGTGCCCAGGCCGCTGTCCCGGGTGCGGATCCGTTTTGGCGACATGCTCCCGCAGATCCCGCGCACAACCGATGCAGCCGAGCTTGAAGCCTGGCGCAAATCCCTTGAAGACCGCATGCGCCCGGGGCTGGTGCGCTAAAGCCAAATCATCAGGTATTTTTGCCGCCCACCACGGCCTGCAGTTGGGTCACCATGTGCTCTAGTTCCGCAGCCTGGGAGGAAAGCTGTTCGGCTGCACTGGCCGACTGCTCGGAATTGGCCGCGTTTTGCTGAACCACCTTGTCCATTTCCGAAACCCCGGTGTTGACCTGCTCGATGCCCTGGGACTGATCCTTTGATGCGGCGGTAATCTCGCTGATAAGGGTGTTGACCTTGCCCGAGCTTTCCTTGATGGAATTGAGCTGGGCGGCCACTTCTTCTGCCACGCTGACGCCGTTGCCAGCGTTCTGCTGGGACTGCTCAATGAGCCGGGAGGTGTTGCTGGCCGCCTCGGCACTACGCTGGGCAAGGTTTCTGACCTCTTCGGCCACCACGGCAAAGCCCTTGCCGGCCTCCCCGGCCCTGGCGGCCTCAACAGCGGCGTTCAATGCCAGCAGATTGGTCTGAAATGCGATGTCGTCAATGGTTTTGATGATTTTTGACGTCTCGTTGGAAGACTCTTTTATTTCGTTTATGGCCGTGTTCATGCGCTGCATGGAGGTAACGCCGGATTCCACAGCAGATGCCGTCTCCTTGACCGCGCTGTCGGCCATTTCAGCATTGTCTGCGTTCTGCCGGGTCTGTGCGGCGATCTGCTCCAGGGATGCCGAAGTCTGCTCCAGGCTTGAGGCCTGCTCGCTTGAGCCTTCAGCCTGGGACTGGCTCGAAGAGGCAATCTGTCCGGAGGCAGAGGCCACCTGCTCTGAGCTTTTGCCCAGTCCTTGGACGATTCCGGCCAGCGTCCGGCTGGTCCGGCGGCTGAAGAAAAACGCAACTGCAATGGATATGCCGGCAAGGGTCAGGGAAATCAGCATCAGCAGCCTTGTCTGGGCCGTGATATCTTTTTGAATGCTTTCAACGTAGACGCCCGTGCCGATGATCCAGCCCCAGGGTTTGAATTCCGCCACATAGGACAATTTTGGCTCAATCTGTCCTTCGTTGTCATAGTACTTCCACTTGTAGGGCACGTGGCCGGCGCCTTCCTGTTTTGCGGTTTTCGCGAATTCAATAAAAAGCTTTTTCCCGTCCGGATCGGCGATATCCGAGACATCCTCTCCTTCCAGGTCCGGGCTGAACGGGTGCATGACAATGCGCGGGGTGAAATCCTGGATCCAGAAGTAATCCTTCATTTTCGGGCCGTAGCGGATGGTGCGCACGGTTTCCTTTGCGTGCGCCTGCGCCTCCTGGCGCGACATTTCTCCGGACTGCTGCTTTTCATGAAAGTTTTTCAAGACCGAAAGACCGACTTCCGCCAGTTCTCCGGTTTTTTCTTTTTTTTCAGTGTAAATGCTTTTTTCCAGGGACCGGCTGCTGACAACCCATAAAACGAGGGCCACCACAAGCACGGGA
Source organism: Desulfosalsimonas sp. (assembly GCF_046483245.1). Taxonomy (GTDB): domain Bacteria; phylum Desulfobacterota; class Desulfobacteria; order Desulfobacterales; family Desulfosalsimonadaceae; genus Desulfosalsimonas. The sequence goes on from NZ_JAWODO010000017.1 coordinate 2,557, forward strand.
ACCACGGATATGGCGATAATTTTGGCATTCAGGCTCATTTGCCGGATTGATCTCATTGCTGCTCTCCTGTGTTTGTTTGTAAACATTGTTTTTAAACAACAATGTTGTTCAGAAAAAACGCGTTGCCGGCAGGCGGGAATTTTTCCAAACCCGTCACCGGTTCTGTGTTTACCTTTCGGTGCGTTTTGGCAGATGTTTAATGCGGTAAGGGGGTTATTTTCTTTGTCCCATGTGGTGGGGCCCGGCGGCTACATCATGAAAAAGGGATCCACGTCAATGACGGTGTGAACTTCGCGGCCCGGGAAGGCCGAAGGGTTTTGGGTGCGCAAAAGATTGAGCATTTTCCGGACAGACCCGGCTTCCGGGGCCTTTAGCAGGATCTGCCAGCGGTAGCGCCCGGCAATGCGGGTGACCGGGGACTCAATGGGGCCGAGGACCTGGATCTGCTTGAAGTTCGGATCTCCGCTGTTTTGAATCTGCAGGCACAGGCGGCCGAGGTCTTCGGCCTGCTGGCGGGTTTTGGTTTTGTCCCGCCCGGAGATTTTCAGCTGGGTCATGCGGGCAAACGGCGGATATTGCAGGGCTTTTCTGAATTTGATCTCCTGGTTGTAAAAGGACATGAAATCCTGGATCCGGGCGGCCTTGATGGCAAAATGATTCGGGCTGTAGGTCTGCAGCACCACTTTTCCCGGGGCCGTGCCCCGGCCGGCCCGGCCGGCCACCTGGGCCAGGACCTGGAAGGTCATCTCCCCGGCCCGGAAATCCGGAAACGACAGGGAAAGGTCCGCGCAGATGATGCCCACCAGGGTGATGTTGGGAAAATCATGGCCCTTGGCCACCATCTGGGTGCCCACCAGGATGTCGATTTTCTGTTCTCGCAGGTTCTTGAGGATTTTGAGCAAAGCGCCCCTGCGGTTGATGGTGTCCTTGTCCATGCGGGCCACCCGGGCTTCCGGAAAAAGGGTGGCCACCGCGTCCTCAAGCTTTTCCGTGCCCGTGCCCAACTGCTTGATCGAAGCCGAGCCGCAGGTATCGCATTTGGAGACAGCGGCCCGGAAATAGCCGCACATGTGGCATTTGTAGATGTTGGCTTTTTTGTGAAGCGTCAGGGTGATGTCGCAGTGCCTGCATTTCAGGGCCTCACCGCACTGGGCGCACACCGGGTAGCTGGCAAAGCCCCGGCGGTTTAAAAACAAGAGCACCTGCTCGCCCCGGCCAAGGGTGGCCCGGATCTCCTCTTTCAGGGGCGGGGTGATAAACCGGCGTGCGCCTTTTGCTCCCCTGTGCTGCCGGAGATCCACCACCGACACCTCGGGCATGGCTTGGCGGTGGATACGCCGGGTGAGGTTGAGTTCGCGGAATTTTCCGGCTGCCACGTTATACACAGACTGAACCGAGGGAGTGGCCGATCCGAGAACCACAGCCCCGTCTGCCAGCTTGGCCCGGACCACGGCCATGTCCCGTGCGTTGTAGTGCAGCCGGCCTTCCTGCTTATACGAGGTGTCGTGCTCCTCGTCCACGATAATGACCCCGGGTTGGGTCAAGGGCGCAAACACCGCAGAGCGGGCGCCGATGACCACCGGTGACTCGCCCCGGGCAATGCGCATCCACTGGTCAAAACGCTCGCCGGCTGACAGCCCGGAGTGCAGCACCGCCACCCGGGCGCCGAACCGGGCCCGGAACCGGCGTTCGATTTCCGAGATCAGGGCGATTTCCGGTACCAGGACCAGGGCCGTGCGGTTGTGCTCCAGGGCATGGGCGGCAATGTGCATGTAGACCTCGGTTTTGCCCGATCCGGTAACGCCCGCCAGCAGGTAGGTGCAGAATCCGGATGTGACCGCCTCTGCCGCCTCCCGCACCACCCGCTGCTGTTCGCCGGTGAGCCGGGGCGGGGTGTCCGGGGTTACGGGATCGCCAAACGGGTCCCGGTAGACCTCCTGCTCCACAATGCAGACAATTTCTTTTTTGGCCAGGTCGCGCACGTGTGCGGCGGCCGTGGGGACGATTTTTTTCAGGGCGGCCACCGGGGTTTGTCCGTGGGCGCGCAGATGTTTGATAATTCTGGCTTTGGGTTCAGAAAGGCCGGATTCGTCCGCACTCGTATCCGTTAGGGCGGCCCAGCGCTCGGTCTTTGTGCGTACGGTCTGCCGCTGGAGTTTGTGCTGTTTTTCAATCAGTCCCTGCCGGCGCATTTTTTCCAAAAGGCTGCGGGGAATGTCTTCACCGGCGTTTTTGCACAGCGCCGCCCACCTGCAGGCCTTTTCAGTAAGCCGGGCCAGGACTTTGTGCTCGGCAGCGGCCAGGGTGTTTTCCTCCAGGGCCCGACGGCCCCGGGCAGTGGGCGAAAACACCGCGTATTCCGATGGGTTGATGCCCCCGGGCAGGGCGTCTGAGATGACCTCGCCGATGGGATGGATGTAATAGTCGGCAATCCAGCGGAAAAATGGGATCATTTCAGCCGGAAACACCGGGGTGTCGTCATCTATGACATCGTCTATGGGCCTTAGGGTATCCGCGGTGTCCCGGCTGTCTTCGCCCAGCACATAGCCCGTGATCCGGCGGGAGCCAAAGGGCACAAGCACGCGTTTGCCGGCTTCCACCAGGCCTTCCAGGGCCGGTGGCACCTGGTAGGTGTAGGTGCCGAACACCGGCATGGCCACGGCCACTTCAACCTGCTTAGGCCGGGTCGGCATGGGCGAAGACCGAGGGTTTTTTCTGCTGCTTGCGCTCAAATTCCTGGGCCTGGGCCACGGTAATGGCCATGACATTGACCACGTTTTCCATGTCCGTGTCGCGCTGGACCACGTTAAACGGTCTGCTGATGCCCATCAAAAGGGGTCCCACCGCCTTGGCCCCGCCTAGCCGCTGCATGAGTTTGTAGGCGATGTTGCCGGATGCCAGCTCCGGGAATATCAGCACATTGGCGGGCGCGCCCAGGCGGTTGAACGGGTAGTGCTGGTTTAGGATTTCGGATACCACTGCCGTATCCGCCTGCATCTCGCCGTCAATGGTCAAGGACGGGTCGCGTTTCATGGCGATTTCCACGGCTTTTTCCACCCGCTGGGCATCCGGGTGGCGGGTGTCGCCGAAGTTGGAAAATGAAAGCATGCCGATTCTGGGGTTGATGTCGAAAAACCGGGCCATTTCCGCGGTCAGCAGCGCGATTTCGGCAAGATCTTCGGATGTGGGGTTGATGTTGACCGTGGCGTCTGCAAACATCAGGATCCGGTCCCGGAAGACCATCAGATAAACCCCGGACACCTTGCTGACACCGGGCCGCCGGGAGATGACCTGGAGCACCGGCCGGATGGCGTCCGGATAGGACCGGCTGATGCCGTGGACCTGGCCGTCGACCATGCCTTCATGGACCATCATGGCCCCGAACACGAACCGGTTTTGGAGCTGGTGGCGGGTTTCAGCCGGTCCCCAGCCCTTGCGCGCCCGCATCATGTGCAGTTTGTCCACATACTGGTCAAACAGGGGGCTTTGCACCGGGTCAATGATTTCAATGCCGTCTAAGGGCACGTGGAGCTGCCGGGCCAGATCTCCAATCTCCTCGTGATTGCCGAGCAGGATAGGCCGGGCGATGCCTTCGCTTGCGGCGTGATGAGCGGCTCTTAAGATCACGGGATGGTCGCCTTCGGGCAGCACGATCCGCTTGGGGTTCTGCTGGGCCCGGGTGATGATTTTGCGCATGATTTCGCGTTCCGGTCCCAGGCGGGCCTCCAAAGCCTGGATATAGGCGCCTGGATCGCTGATCTCCGTGCGCGCCACCCCGGTTTCAACAGCGGCCCGGGCCACGGCCGGGGTGATTTTCAAAAGCACCCTGGAATCCAGGGGCTTGGGGATGATATAGTCGGGCCCGAAGGTCAGGGCCGTGCCCCCGTAGGCCCGGATCACCGAGTCGGGCACATCCTCCCGGGGCAGTTTGGCCAGGGCATGCACTGCGGCCAGCTTCATTTCCTCGTTGATGGCAGATGCGCGCACATCCAGGGCGCCCCGGAAAATATAGGGAAATCCCAGCACGTTGTTGACCTGGTTGGGATAGTCGGATCTGCCCGTGGCAATAATGGCATCGGGCCGGACCTCTTTGGCCTCGTAATAGCCGATTTCCGGCTCCGGGTTGGCCAGGGCGAAAATGATGGGGTTCTTGTTTAAAAGCCCCAGCAAATCCGGTGTAAAGGCCCCTTCCACCGAAAGGCCCAGCAAAACATCGGCGCCTTCTGCTGCATCAGCCAGGGTGCGTTTGTCCGTGGCAGCGGCAAATTCCTCCTTGTAGGGATTCATGCCCTGCTTGCGGCCCTGGTAAATTACGCCCCGGGAATCCACAAAAATGATGTTTTCCTTTTTGACGCCCAGCGATACATACATCCGGGCCGTGGCAATGGCGGCCGCACCTGCGCCGTTGACCACCACTTGCAGATCTTCGGGCTCCCGGCCGGTCAGGCGGCAGGCGTTGATCAGCGCAGCTCCTGAAATAATGGCGGTTCCGTGCTGGTCGTCGTGGAACACCGGAATGTTCATCTCCCGGCGCAGGGTGTCTTCGATGTAAAAACAGTCCGGTGCCTTGATGTCCTCGAGGTTGATGCCCCCGAACGTGGGCTCCAGCAGCCGGACGGTTTGGATAAATTCGTCCGGGTCTTCGGTTTTGATCTCGATGTCAAACACGTCCAGGTCGGCAAAGCGCTTAAACAATACCGCCTTTCCCTCCATGACCGGTTTTCCGGCAAGGGCCCCGATATTGCCCAGGCCGAGCACGGCGGTGCCGTTTGTGATCACGCCCACCAGGTTGGCCTTGTCCGTGTAATCATAGGCCAGGTCCGGGTCTTTTTGGATTTTCACGCACGGCAGGCCCACGCCCGGTGTATAGGCAAGGCAGAGATCGCCCTGGGACATGCAGGGTTTTGTGGGCACCACCTCGATTTTGCCGGGCCTGGGCTTGTTGTGGTATTCAAGAATTTCTTCATCAGTGGGCATTGTCAACAGCTTCCTTTGATGGATTAAGGGTATGGCGCAATAAACATAACTATATCCAAAATCCCTGGTGTGTCAACCGGGGGACTCTTGTCTTAGGGCTTGAAAAATATTTTTTAAGGAGTAGAATGGATTTTCGCAAAAAAAGAGTGAGCGTTCGTTTTATTTCCGGACCCCAAAAAAGGAAACCCAAATGGCTGAGCAGTTGTATCCCGGGCTTTATCGCATTCACATCCCGCTGCCCGAAAGCCCCTTGAAATATTTAAATTCATATGTGATCAAAGGCGGGGATCGAAATCTTGTTATTGATACCGGTTTAAACCGGGACGTTTGTAAAAGGGCCATGCTCGAAGGCCTGGATGAAATCGGCATTGCCATCGATTCCATTGACCTGTTTATCACCCATCTGCATGCGGATCATTTCGGGCTGGTGCCGGCGCTTGCCGGTGAAAATACCCGGATTTATTTCAATCGGCCCGACAGTGAGCTCATTGAAAACTGGCAGGGTTTTGAGCCCATGATTGCCTATGGCGGCCAGAGCGGATTTCCCGAACAGGAGCTGAGAAACGCCTTGAATCAGCATCCGGGATTTAAGTACGGCACCGGGTGGATGCCGTTTATGAACCTGATCGAAGACGGCCAGCAGCTCACCGTGGGCGATTACGCGTTTACCTGCATCCAGACCCCGGGCCATACAAAGGGCCATACCTGCCTGTATGAACCGGACAAAAAGATTTTTATTGCAGGCGACCACGTGCTCTACAACATTACCCCCAATATTCAGTGCTGGTCAGATACAGATGATCCCCTGGGCGATTATCTGGCCAGCCTTGACAAGGTGCGCGATCTCGAGGTCAGCTGCGCCCTGCCGGGCCACCGGCATCTGTTTGAGCGGTTCGCCCAACGCATTGACGAGTTAAAGGCCCATCACGGCCGGCGCCTGGAGGAAGTGGTGGAGATACTGGAGAAGGCCGGCCCTCAAAACGCCTTTGAGGTGGCCTCGCAGATGACCTGGGATCTGACCGCCAAAAGCTGGGCGGATTTCCCGGTGGCCCAGAAATGGTTTGCCACCGGAGAGGCCATTTCCCACCTGCGTTATTTGGAAATACAGAAGCGTATCCGGCGGGCACAGCAAAAGCCGGTGATTTTGTATGAACCCGCATAAACAAAAAAAGGAAAATTCAGCCATGGAAATCATTGATCAGGCCCTGGCCGCCGGCCGGCGGGCCCTTTCCGAATATGACGCAAAACGGCTGCTTGCTGATTACGGCATTGCCGTTACCCGGGAGCAGCTGGCCGCAGACCGGGACGCGGCCGTTGAAGCCGCCCGGCAGATCGGGTTTCCGGTTGTGGTCAAGGGCTCGGGCGCCCAACTCATGCACAAGACCGAATTCGGGGTGGTGTTTGTCAATATCGCAGACGAGCAGGGAGTGGCCGATGCCTTTGATGCCATTTCCGGCAAACTGGGTGACGGGTTTGAAGCCGTGCTGGTCCAGGAAATGGTTTCCGGCAAGCGGGAGCTGGTGCTGGGCCTGCACCGGGAGCCCCAGTTCGGCCCGTGCGTGATGCTGGGCCTGGGCGGCGTGCTCACCGAGGTGATCAACGACACGGCCTTCCGTATTGCCCCGTTTGACGAGGCCGAAGCCAGAGATATGGCAGCAGAGCTTCGCGCCGGAAAGGTCTTTGATGCGTTTCGGGGCGAGGCCGCAGCCGACATGGATCAGCTGGCCAAAAATCTGTGCGCCCTGGGCCGGATCGGACTGGAGCAGGAAAATATCGCTGAAATTGACATCAACCCAATGATCATCACACCCGAGGGCGGTCTGAAGGCCGTTGACGCGCTCGTGGTGTTAAAGGAAAGCAGCCATGACTGACCGAATTGAGGATTCTCCGCTATACCGGATTGCCAACCCCCGCAGCATTGCCATTTTCGGGGCTTCCAACAAGTCTACTGCCATGGGCACCGGGATTTTATCCTCGATCAAGCAGATGGGTTATGATGGCGCCATCTATCCGGTTCACCCCAGGGAGGAGACCGTACAGGGGCACAAGGCGTATTCGTCGGTGCTCGATCTTCCGGAAACCCCGGATCTGGCCATTATTGTGCTGCCCACACCGGTGGTGCCGGAGGTAATGGAGGCCTGCGGGCAAAAAGGAATCGGCCATGCCATCGTGGTTTCCGGCGGATTCAGGGAAGTGGGCCCGGAGGGCGCCGCACTGGAAAAGCAGTTAAACGAGGCCGCGGCCCGTCACAACATGCGTTTTCTCGGGCCCAACTGCATCGGGGCGGTCAACACCCACTTCAAGTTTAATGCCACGTTTCTGCCCTGCGACCATCCGCCGGGATTTATCGGCATGGCCTCCCAGAGCGGCAGCTTCATCACCCAGATGTTTGATTATCTGGGCCGCTATAATCTTGGATTTTCCACCGGCTTCAGCGTGGGAAACGAGGCCAGCGTCGATATTGTCGACTGCCTGGAGTATCTGGCAAAATGCCCGGACACCCGGGTGATTGCCCTGTATATCGAAAGCATCCGGCGGGGCCGGGAATTTATTGATGCGGCCAGAAAGATTGTTCCGCACAAGCCTGTTGTGGCTTATTACGTGGGCGGCACCGAGGCCGGCGGCCGGGCCGGGCTGTCGCACACCGGGGCCCTGGCCGGTGCAGACCGGGTATATGACGGGGTGTTCCGGCAAAGCGGGGTGATTCGGGCCCATTCCATCGAGGAAATGTTTGATATTTGCTGGTGCCTGGGCACAACAGCCCTCCCCCGGGGCAACCGGGTGGTCATCCAGACCCATTCCGGCGGACCGGGTGCGGTGGCCGCGGATGCATGCGCACGAAACGGCCTGCAGCTTCCTTCCATTGAAGATCAGACCCGGGAAAAACTGGCCGAATACATTCCCAGCACGGGCAGCATGAACAATCCCGTGGACCTGACCTTTACCAAGCGGAACCTGGATTATTTCGTGGACATTCCCAACGTGCTGCTCGCAGACAACAATGTGGATGCCCTGATGGTATACATGATGATGCCCCGGCGCATGGTGCTGATGGTGGCCGAAACAATGGGCGTGTCCATGGAAGAGGCCAAAAC
>NZ_JAWODO010000029.1:0-29966 GCF_046483245.1 Desulfosalsimonas sp.
TGCCCTGTTTCACCGCCACAGCTACTCGGGCTGCAAGCCCGCCCTGGGCGATGTTTTGCTGGGCCTGGCTGCAACCGCGGCCGAATACAACGGCATTGAGAAAACTTCCCATGTGCGGGAAATGTTTGCCGAGATCATCAAGGTCACCGAGCTGGGCTATGCAGCCGGCTACACCGCCTCTGATTTTGGCAAACCCGAGGTCTATATCCCGGGCATGGGCCGGACCCCCTACGGGCCGGGAAGCTGCATTCCCGATTCCATCTATGCCAATGTGGGCCGCTGTCTGACCGGGGAAGCCGTGTTTCACGAACAGGAAATGCTGTGCAACATCGCAGGGGGGTTTCCGTCCACGTTTCCGTATGAAAGCGATATCACCAATCCGGAATTAAAGCCGATTCTGGAAAAATACCTCAAGCGCAACCCCAATATCCCCGTGGATGACCAGATCAAGTTCTGGCTGTATTTCATTGAAAACACCTGCACGGGCGCAGCCGGCACCACCAACTACGGCAACTACCACGGCGGCGGTTCACCCATCATGGAGCAGATCGCCATTACCTCCCAGTATGATATCAAGGCCCGCAAGCGCCTTGTCCAGGAACTGGCGGGAATCAAGGTAAAATAAGGCCTTGCATTGCAGGCAGGTCCAAGGCCGGGGTTTTGATTTCCGATATATCTTTTTTTCCATCTTATCCCTGATGCTCCCTGCGCAGCAGATCATTGACGGTTTTTACGGGATTGAACGTGATCAGCGGCACTTCCACAAACACCGTATTCCACCCGGCCATGGCCCCGTTCCACAGGCCCGGGTGCTCCAGGGCCTTTAGCTCCCTGCCGTCTTTGGATTTAACGGAAATAAACACCGCCTGATCATCCACATACCGGTGCAGATCAAATGGCCGGTTATTGGCATCCCTAAGGCTGGCCACGATATCCACGGGATTGAAATGGGTCAGGGCCTTTGCGATTTCCTGCTGCCGGGGGGAATCCGGATCAATCTGGGCGCTTTCCACGATCTGAATGGAAGCCCCGCCCTCTTTGTCTTTCACCCAGAACGGGCCGCCGCCGGGCTCGCCCGTGCTGGGCACCATGCCGCACACACGCAGGGGACGGTGCAGCCGATCTGTTAAAAACGCCTTTTTGCGATCCGATGAAGCATTTCTAAAATAATCCGGCAACCGAACCCCGAGCTGGTCTTCCACGAATTCGGCGGCCTCGTCAAGATCCGAGTTTCGGGCGCTGTCTCCTGCCAGCTGCTCCTGAAACCGCCGAATCTGCTTTTCCAGCTTCACCAGATATCCGGCCAGGGCTTTTTTCCAGCGGTAGGTTTCGTTTTTCAGCCGGTCGGGCACGACATTGTCAATGTTTTTGATAAAAACCAAGTCCGCATCCAGGACATTGAGATTGTCGATTAAGGCCCCGTGGCCGCCCGGCCTGAACACCAGCCCCCCGTCTGAATCCCGGAAGGGGCGGTTTTCCATGTCCACGGCAATGGTGTCAGTGGCCGGCGACTGCCGGGAAAAACCCACATCATAGGCGGCAGTGTATGCCTGTTCATAGTCGCGGCGCCTGGCCCGCAGCAGGGCTTCAAATCCCGCCCGGTGCTCCGGGGACACGGTGAAATGAAGCCGGCATTTGCTGTCCTGATCCTTTGCATACGCGGCCGCCTCCACCAGATGCTCCTCAAATGCGGTGCGGGCGCCGTCGGGGTATTTATGAAACAGAATCAAGCCTTTGGGGGTTGAGGCATAATCCAGACCCTTGTCCGTTAGCAGGTACTCAAAAATTTGGGTAAAATCACCCTGCTTGCACAGTTCTGCCGCATCCAGGCCGTCTTTGCCCATCTTTTGGGCCAGGTCTGCATAAAAGGCAAACTGCTGAACCTGATCCATGAAGCTGCAGGCCTCGGCATAAGCGCCCCCCTCTTTTTGGCCTTTTGCGCATATCTCTGCATATTCCACGGACGAATGGCTGTGGGCAATTTGGAGCAGGGCCTTAAACATTCGCGTGGCCGCGCCGGAAGCCGGCACGAATTTCACTGCCTGCCGGCGGGAAACAGCCTTTTCAAAAGCCCGGATATATTCGTCAAGATCCTCGTCTCCCAGCCGCTTGATGCCGTCGCCCACCGTGCAAGGCCGCTCCAGCTCGGCATAAGGTGCGCCTTTTTCAAAAACGGCAACCTGTTCTTCCACGACTTGCTCAGAGAGTCCATGCTCCCGGATCTGCTCCAGGTCCCTGCTGCTCCATTGCGTGCGCTTCATCAGCCACCCCCTGTGGTGTTTTTGTCAATACCCATACCTGGTTGAAAATATACATCAAACCCCCTGAAGCGTCAAACCGAAGCAACAATCAACGCCTGTTTTGGCCGGTATTGCCGGGCTGCAAAACCCAAAAAGCAAGAAGCGATTCAGTCGGTGAAATTTTCAAGATTGCCAATTGTCAGGGCATTATCAAGACCCCGGCGCTAAAGCGGCTTGCAAATGCGGCAAACAGAAATTATGATTGGTTACTGAAAAAGCATCCGGACAACACATTTGAAAACAGGAGAACGCGCCTTGGCAGACACGGTCAAACACCCGGAAACCTATTTTTCTCAACTCATCCCACAACGGGATGCGGTTTTGCAAAAACTCGAGGCAGAAGCCCAAAAGGAAAGCATACCCATTGTGGGTCCGGTGGTGGGGCAATTGCTGTTTGTCCTTGCCCGTGCCACCGGCGCTGTCAATATCCTGGAGCTGGGCACGGCCACTGGGTATTCGGCCATCTATCTGGGCCGGGCATGCCAGCCGGCCAACGGCCGGGTCCTGAGCCTGGAAAACAATGCAGATATGGCCCAAAGAGCCCGGACCCACCTGGATCAGGCGGGGCTTTCCGAAGTGGTGACCGTCATGGAGGCAGACGGTCTTCAGGTACTGCCGGAACTTGACGGCCCGTTTGATTTTGTATTCATGGATATTGAAAAAAAGGACTACCACGCAGCACTTGTCAAACTGACACCCCTGGTGCGTCCCGGCGGCCTGCTGATTGCCGACAATACCGCGTTTGTGGATGCAAAAAAATTCAACCAGGCCATTTATGCCGATTCCGACTGGCAAAGCGTTCAAATCCTTTCTTTCCTGCCCATGCACTCAGCACTCCACGACGGGCTGTGCTTTGCGGTGCGAAAATAAGGATTAGCCCGGCTTGCCGCCTGCTCAAAAATGCGGCTTACGGCTTCCGCAAGCGTACCGCCGCAGGGGCGGAAGCCACCTCGATAACCGAATTGCGGCCGCCGAAACAATTCTCGCAGCTCTTGTGGTTGGCCGGATCCAGACACCATCTGCCGTCGATCATATATTTGTATTCATAGCGGCCCGGCGGCAGCATAACGTTTTTTTCCCAGAACCCCCCGGGCATTTTCTTCAGCGGATGCTTGTCTGTATCCCAGTTGTTGAAATCTCCGGCAAGGCTCAGACTTAAAGCATCCGGTGCAGCCACACGAAAAGAAATCCTTCTTTTCCCCTTGTTGGAATTACCCATGAAATATCCCCTATGTATTGATAAACCGACGATCAAGGCTCAGCAGTCCTGCAGCAGGATTGCGAAATCCGGCTGACAGGCATGGAAAATCTTTTCTGCTTTTCTGATTATATATAATTACTACATACACAAAGCGCAACCTCCAGGCAGGACTTTCCGGTTACCGGCACCAGACCGGCGCTGAGGGTTCATCCCGATTGTTGATCAATTTTTTTTGTGCTGATATAGGCAGTTGTAAAACCAATGGCATTCATAAAGCATCAGATCGATCAGGAGGGAATCGATGCATATTGAACAATTCCGATACGGGGCCGACAACCTGGGCTATCTGGTTTACTCTGTTTGCTTTTACTTTGACCGCATCCTGATTGCCGGCGATACCCTGTTTAACGGAAAAGTGGGCAGATGTTTTACCGGAAACCACCAGCGGTTTCTGACATCCATCAAGACCCTTCTGCAGCTGCCGGGCGATACTGTCGTGTATGCAGGCCATGACTATGTGGAAGAATACGTGGCATTTGCCAGAAGCCTTGAGCCGGACAACAAGTACCTGGATGCGTATCTGGCCAAATACGATCCTGACCATGTCTGTGCCACCTTAGACGAGGAGCGCCGGGTTGATCCGTTTTTGCGCTTCAATGACGAAAAAATCACCGGCATTTTAAAGGCCCGGGGCCTGCCGGCGGAAACCGAGGAGCAACGGTGGGAATCGCTGATGTCCCTGATGTAAAAAAGACTTTTTCCAGGGGTTTTTGAAACAGCAAAAGCCCCATTTTTCGGGGCTTTCCAAAGGTAATTGGCTGAGGGTCCAGGATTCGAACCTGGGTTAACGGGGCCAGAACCCGTCGTCTTGCCACTAGACCAACCCTCATCAGCAAAATTGTATCTACGTAAAATAACAAAAAACCAAATTGTGTCAAGCCAAATTTTTTACCCGGTTCACGCCTGTTTTTCAGCCTGATCACGGATAAACGCCGCGGCTTTTTCCAGCCGTGCAATGGTTTCATCCCGGCCCAGGATCTCGATCATTTCAAATATGCCCGGGCTCACGGTTTTGCCGGACAGGGCCAGGCGCACCGGCTGGGCGATTTTACCGAATTTCAGGTCATGGGCCTCCATGACCTTTACAAACACGGGCTCCAGATGCTTTTCATCAAAGGGTTCCGTGTTTTTCAGCTCCGTGATCAGATCCCGGATCGGCGCGGCCACTTCGGGTTTAAAAAACTTTTTGACCCCTTTTTCCTCGTAGTTTTCCGGGGCCGAATAATAAAACACCGCAGCCTCAGCCATTTCCACAAAAGTCTTGGACCGGGGCTGCAGGGTCTTGATCACCGCGTGTAAAAACGCGTTGTCTTCGGCTGCAATCCCGTGCCCGCCCAAAAACGGAATCAGGTGAGGGACCAGTTTTTCAGGCGGCGTGCTGCGGATATGCTCGGCATTTAACGCCAGGAGTTTTTCCGGGTTAAAAACCCCGGCAGACCGGCCGATGTGTTCGATGTCAAATTTTTCAATAAGCTCTTCACGGGTGAAAAACTCCTGGTCCCCGTGGGACCAGCCCAAGCGCACAAGGTAGTTGAGCAGGGCGTCGGGATAATAGCCCATATCCCGGTAGGCGGTCACGCTCATGGCCCCGTGCCGCTTGCTCAGCCGCGCCTTGTCCGGGCCCAGCACCATCGGTACATGGCCGAAATCCGGCACCTCCGCACCCAGGGCTCGGTAGAGCAAAATCTGCTTGGGGGTGTTGCTGATGTGGTCATCGCCCCGGATAATGGTGTTGACCCCCATGGTGATGTCATCGACCACCACGGCCAGGTTGTATATGGGCATGCCGTCGCTGCGGCGGATAATGAAATCGTCGAGCTCGGCATTGGGAAAAACAATATTGCCCCGGATCTTGTCCTCCACCACGGTGTTTCCCATCAGAGGAGATTTAAAACGCACCACCGCCCCTGGTGTGGGCGGCAGGTTTTTTTCCCGGCAGGTGCCGTCATATTTGGGCTTGCCCCCGCTTTGGGCGGCCTGCTGACGCATGGCCTCGATCTTTTCTTTGGAGCAGGTGCAGTAATATGCGCTGCCCGTGTCTATCAGGTGCTGAATATATTTTTCATATACATCCAGGCGCCGGGACTGATAAAAGGGGCCTTCATCCCAGTCAATGCCCAGCCACTCAAGGGCATCGACAATGGCGTCCACATATTGCTGCGTGGATCTTTCCGTGTCCGTGTCCTCGAACCGGAGAATGAACCGGCCGCCGGCTTTCCGGGCGTAAAGCCAGTTAAAAAGCGCCGTGCGCGCTCCGCCGATATGCAAAAACCCCGTGGGGCTTGGCGGGAAACGGGTGATGATGGTTTCCATATACAAATCTGTCCTGTCGTTTACGGGTTATCCGGTTGTGACCGTTCAAATCATCATAAAACCGAAACTGAGCGTTTCAAATTTTTAAAGCTAAAACGGACTTAACTCCTCTAAAATAATAGACAAATAAAAATTTTAAAAATTTGAAACGCTCAGTTTCGGCAAAAGAAAACTATTTAATTTAGCCGACAATATGATAAAAATCAAGAATGCTTTTTTTCAGCCCTGCAAAATCCCTTGACATGAAACAGATTTTACCCTATTGATTTTAAATGATCATTTACCAGCAGTTAATATATTTAACAAATTATTTCAAATAGTTGGGAGATTATTCAAATGGCAGTACCCAAGCACAAGGTATCCAAGTCCAAGCGGGACAAGCGCAGAACCCACCAGAAAGCCCAGGCTCCGGCACTGAGCCGCTGCACCCAGTGCGGCGAGGCGGTCATGAGCCACCGGGCGTGTCCGGAATGCGGCAATTACAAGGGCCGTACCGTTATTGAGACCGAAGCGTAAGGGGATCAGCGATCATGACAATCGAAGACAAGGTCAAAAAGCTCATTTCCGAAAAACTCGAGGTGGACCCGGCTGACGTGGTACCCAAGGCATCATTAATTGATGATCTGGGGGCCGACTCCCTGGCCATCGTGGAAATGATCATGACCATGGAAGAACAGTTTGATATCGAGGTGCCCGACGAAGACGCCGAAAACTTGCGAACCGTGGAAGACGCCATCAACTACATCATTAAAAAAACCCAGTCGTAATCCCCCGGCAATATTGCCGGTTCGTCCCGTACGCACCCAAACACAACCAAACCAAAAGGAAAACGAGGCCCAGGATGCTTCCCCTTGCCATCGGTTCTGACCATGCAGGCTACGAACTCAAGGAAATCGTAAAAAACTATTTGATTTCACTTGACTTTAAAGTTGACGACTTCGGAACTGACTCTGAACAGTCCGTGGATTATCCCGATTTCGGAGCCCGTGTGGCCGGCAAGGTGGACAGCGGCGAATATGAGCGCGCGATTCTGATCTGCGGCACCGGCATCGGCATGTCCATGGTGGCCAACCGGTTTGGCCGGGTGCGCGCGGCATTGTGCAACGACCTCTTTTCCGCCATCATGAGCCGCCGTCACAACGACGCCAACATCCTGGTCATGGGCGGAAGGGTGATCGGCACTGAACTGGCCCGCGAGATTCTGCAAGCCTGGATTCAAACCCCTTTTGAGGGCGGGCGGCACAGCCAGCGGCTGGAAAAATTTTGTGGAGGAAACTGACCCTTGAGCGATATTACGGATAAAAATGCAACCGCCGACGATCTGTCCCTGAACCTGTCCATTGTCAAAAAGGCTGACCCGGAAATCGCAGAAGCCATTTCCCGGGAATATGACCGTCAGAAAACCACCCTGGAACTGATCGCTTCGGAAAACATTGTCAGCCCTGCGGTCATGAGCGCCCAGTCCAGCGTGCTGACAAACAAGTATGCCGAGGGATACCCGGACAAGCGGTATTACGGCGGATGCGAATACGTGGACATTGCTGAAACCAAGGCCATTGAGCGCGCAAAACAACTGTTCGGCGCCGAATACGCAAACGTGCAGCCCCATTCCGGCTCTCAGGCCAACATGGCCGTGTTTTTCGCCCTTCTGGAACTGGGCGACACCATCCTGGCCATGGACCTTTCCCACGGCGGCCACCTGACCCACGGCGCTGCGGCCAGTTTTTCAGGCCGGTTTTACAAGTTTGCCCATTACGGTGTCACCAAAGAAGAAGGCACCATTGATTACGACCAGGTGGCGGCCCTGGCTGAAAAGCACCGGCCCAAAATGATCATTGCCGGAGCCAGCGCGTATTCACGGACAATCGATTTCGAGGCTTTCTCCCGGATTGCCAAATCCGTTGGCGCTTGGTTCATGGTGGACATGGCCCACATTGCAGGGCTGGTGGCAACCGGACATCACCCCTCCCCCGTGCCCCATGCCGACGTGGTCACATCCACCACCCACAAGACCCTGCGTGGTCCCAGAGGCGGGCTGATTCTGGCCAAAACCGACCTGGACAAGGTGTTAAACAAGGAAATTTTTCCCGGGATCCAGGGCGGGCCCCTGATGCACGTGATCGCAGCCAAGGCCGTAGCCTTCAAGCTTGCCGCCAATGAACAGTTCAAAGCCTACCAGGCTGATGTGGTGGGCAACGCCCGTGCCCTTGCTTCCGTACTTCAGAAAAAAGGTGTGGATCTCATTTCCGGGGGCACTGACAACCACATGATGCTCGCAGACCTGCGCAACCTTTTGATTACAGGCAAAAAAGCAGAGGAAGTCCTGGGCATGGCCGGCATTACCGTAAACAAAAACACCGTGCCCTTTGACACGGAAAGCCCCTTTGTCACAAGCGGCATCCGCATCGGCACCCCGGCGGTGACCACCCGGGGCATGAAAGAGGCGGAAATGCAAAAAATCGGGGGATTTATCGTGGATGTGCTCAAGCACCCCGATGACACGGCCCGCATTGAAGGCATCCGGCAGCAAGTGCAGGAACTTTGCGCCGGGTTTCCGCTGTTTGCGCAAACCCCATAAAGGCGTGCATCGATTGTCCGCTGCCGAAATTCGTCAAAACCAGCGGCCCGGACGCCTTGCAATGAAAAGGCAAAACATTTATGACCCCAACCGGCCAGCGCCCTGCCTGGGATGATTATTTCATGGACATTGCCAATCTCGTGGCCCGGCGCTCCACCTGCCTTCGCCGGGCCGTGGGGGCGGTGCTGGTCAAGGAGCATCGCGTGCTGGCCACGGGATACAACGGCGCGCCCGCCAAAATCCGCCACTGCGCCGAGGTGGGCTGCCTGCGTGAGAGCATGAACATCGAATCCGGCCAGCGCCATGAATTGTGCCGCGGCATTCACGCGGAGCAAAATGCCATCATCCAGGCTGCATACCACGGGGTGGCCATCCGCGGAGCAAGCCTGTACTGCACCAATCTGCCCTGTGCCATCTGCACCAAAATGCTTATCAATGCCGGGCTCACCGAAATCTGTTACCAGGAAGGATATGCGGATGAGTTGTCCACCGCCCTGCTCGAAGAAGCCGGTATCCGGCTGCGGCAGGTTAAAGGAGGCAGCTGATGCGATGCCCGTTTTGCAGTGAAAACGACAACAAGGTCATTGATTCACGACTGAGCAAGGAAGGAAACGCCATCCGCCGGCGGCGGGAATGTCTTTTGTGCGGGCGACGGTTCACCACCTATGAGACCGTAGAGGAAATCCCGCTGATGATCATCAAAAAAGACAAGCGGCGGGAGATATTTAACCGGGACAAGGTCCGCTCTGGCCTGAAAAGGGCCTGCGAGAAGCGCGAAATCAGCATGAATGTCATTGAGGTCTTTATCGAGGAACTCGAGCGCGACCTGCGGGAGGCCGAGGAAAAGGAAATCCCTTCCCGGGTGATCGGAGAGAAAATCATGGCGCGCCTCCATGAACTCGACAAGGTGGCCTATGTGCGGTTTGCCTCGGTATACCGAGATTTTAAGGACGTCAACGACTTTGTCACCGAACTCAAAACCCTTCTGGACCAGAGATAACAACCATTTTGCAGCACACCAGAAAAACGGTTCCGCGGCCCTTTTGCGGAGCCGTTCTTTTTTTTCAGAAAATGCTTATGTTTAGTTTTATACAATAAGGCGGGTGCTGCGGATACAATAACAGGTTTTGCCCATGGAACATCCGGATGATCATTACATGAAAACGGCCCTTGAGCTGGCTGAAAAAGGCGCCGGCCGCACATCACCGAATCCCATGGTGGGGGCGGTGATTGTACAGGACGGACAAATCATCGGCCGCGGCTGGCACGAAAAAGCCGGCGGTCCGCATGCCGAGGTAAATGCCATTGCCGATGCCGGCAGCCGTACCCGGGGGGCCACCATGTATGTCACCCTGGAGCCCTGCAACCACCAGGGCCGCACCCCGCCGTGCACAAAGGCCATCCTGGAGGCGGGCATCAGCCGGGTGGTCTGCGCCATGACCGACCCCAACCCGGAAGTGGCCGGCGGAGGCGCCCGGTTTCTGGCTGATTGCGGAATAGACGTGGAAACCGGGATTTGTGAGCCGCAGGCCCGCCGGCTCAATGAATTTTTTATCCATTACGTTCAGACCCGGCGGCCCTTTGTGCTGCTCAAATGCGCAGCCACCCTGGATGGCAAAATCGCCACGCTCACCGGGGATGCCAAATGGGTCACAGGCCCGGCCGCCCGGGCCCGGGTACACCAAATGCGCCACTGCTGCGATGCCATCCTGGTGGGGATCAACACGGTGGCAGCCGATGATCCGAGCCTGACCACCCGTCTGGAAAACAGCACCGGCCGGGACCCGGTCCGGGTGATTCTGGACACACGGCTTTCCATGCCGGAAACCGCCAAAATGCTTTCTCAGAAATCCAATGCCCCCACCGTGGTTGCCGCATCAGAAAATGCCGAGCCCCAAAAGGCCGCCCGCCTGGAGCAGCAAGGCGCACAGATCCTGTATTTGCCGGAAAAACAGAACCGGGTGGATCTTGATGCCCTGATGGAAAAGCTCGGACAGTTAAACATCACCAGCCTGCTGGTGGAAGGCGGCAGCCGGGTTGCCGCCGCCTTTCTGCAAAACCGCCTGGTTGACAAAATCTGCTTTTTTTACGCCCCGAAGATTCTCGGGGGCGATGGCATGGGGATCTGTAGCGGGCCGGGGCCGCAGCTGATGTCCTCGGCGATTTCCGTAAGAGACATGGAAACAGAGCAAATCGGAGACGACATTCTGATTCAAGGATATATCAAATGATTCAGGTTTGTTATTTAAAAATCCACACATGCGG
The DNA here is from genome assembly GCF_046483245.1 of Desulfosalsimonas sp. Lineage (GTDB taxonomy): Bacteria > Desulfobacterota > Desulfobacteria > Desulfobacterales > Desulfosalsimonadaceae > Desulfosalsimonas. The sequence goes on from NZ_JAWODO010000029.1 coordinate 10,718, forward strand.
CAAAACATGTTTGCCATTTGGTTCAACTTGATATAAATAGAAAATTTTAAGGTTTTAGCGTGTTAGGCTTTAACACCTTTTTTAACAACAGGCAGAAAAATGTTTACCGGAATTATCGAGGGTCTGGGCACCCTTGCAAACAGCCAGCCTGCGGGAACCGGCCGGCGGCTGACCATTTCCGCTGATTTTGCCCTGGACGGCACCCGCATCGGCGACAGCATTGCCGTCAACGGCGCATGCCTGACAGCGGTGGAAATTTCCGGAACCCGGTTTTCCGCGGATGTTTCCGCCGAGACCCTTTCCCGCAGCACCCTGGCCGATGCCCGGCCCGGCCAGCAAATGAACCTGGAGCGGGCCCTTCGCCTGTCTGACCGGTTAGACGGCCACTTGGTATCCGGCCATCTCGACGGCAGTGCCCAGATCACGCATAAAAAAGACCTGGGCGGGTCCATCGTATTCGGCTTTGCCGTATCCGAACAAATCAGCCGGTACCTGATTGCCAAGGGATCAGTTGCTGTCGACGGCATCAGCCTGACGGTCAACACCTGCGCTGCAGGACGGTTTGAAATCGCGGTGATCCCTCATACGGCAAAAATCACCACCCTTGGGCTGAAAAATCCCGGCGACCGGGTCAATATTGAAACCGACCTGATCGGAAAATACGTGGAAAAATTCCTAAAGGGAGATGACCTCGGCGATTCCCGGCAGGAAAGAATTGATATGACATTTTTGGCAAAAACCGGATTTTTTTAAAAATCAGGATATTAGAATTCGATTTAACGGGTTTTGCACCAAACAACAAATGGACACGAAACCAACCTGCCGTGTGAACCCCGGGCGGTTTTCGCGTTTCCATGAAATTTACGGAGTATAACAATGGGACATTTATCGATTGAAGAAGCCATCAAGGAGATCCGGGACGGCAGAATGGTCATCCTGGTCGACGACGAGGACCGGGAAAACGAGGGAGATCTGACCATGGCCGCAGAGGCGGTCACGCCCGAGGCCATCAATTTCATGGCCAAATACGGCCGCGGCCTGATCTGTCTTTCTTTAAACCCGGAAAAGGTGGAAGACCTGGGCCTTCCAATGATGGTGCAGCAAAACACTTCCCAGTTTGAAACCGGCTTTACGGCCTCCATTGAAGCAAAAAAAGGGGTCACCACGGGCATTTCCGCGGCAGACCGCGCCACGACCATCCAAACGGCCATTGCCGATGACGCCGGACCGGATGACCTGGTCATGCCGGGGCATGTGTTTCCCCTGCGGGCCCGCCGGGGCGGGGTGATCGTGCGCACCGGCCAGACCGAGGGATCGGTGGACCTGGCCCGGCTGGCCGGCAAGAAACCCGCCGGGGTGATCTGTGAAATCATGGACGAAGACGGCACAATGGCCCGGATGCCGTCGCTGGAAAAATTCAGCGAGGAGCACGGCATCGGCATCTGCACCATTGCCGATTTGATCGAATACCGCATGCGCACCGAATCCTTTGTGCGAAACGTGGTGGAAACCGAGATTCCCACCAGTTTTGCCGGCACCTTCAGGGTCCGGGTGTATGAAAACGACGTGGATGATTTCCAGCATATCGCCCTGGTAAAGGGCGAAATTGACCCGGAAGCCCCCACCCTGGTACGGGTGCACTCCGAGTGCCTGACCGGTGATATTTTCGGCTCCATGCGATGCGACTGCGGCGAGCAGCTGCACAAGGCCATGGTCATGATGGAAAAGGAAGGCTGCGGCGTGCTGCTCTATGTTCGGCAGGAAGGACGGGGCATCGGACTGGTCAACAAGCTCAAGGCTTACGTCCTCCAGGATCAGGGCTATGATACCGTTGAGGCCAATGAAAAACTCGGATTCAAGGCCGACCTGCGCGATTACGGCATCGGCGCCCAGGTGCTGGCCGATCTCGGAATACGCAAAATGCGTTTGATCACCAACAACCCCAAGAAGATCGTGGGCCTGGAAGGCTACGGCTTAAGCGTGGTGGACCAGGTGCCCATTGAAACCGAGCCCAATGACTACAACCGTTGCTACCTGGAATGCAAGCAGCTCAAGATGGGCCATTATTTAAGCGTTTCAGCAAAGGACAAAACCAAAGACCAGGGGAAAAAGGCTCATGCCTAAATTCATCGAAGCCAATCTGCTGGCCGAAGGCCGGCGCTTTGCCATTGTGGTCAGTCGTTTCAATGATTTTATCTCTGACAAACTGCTTTCCGGCGCATTGGACGCGCTGGTGCGTAGCGGCGCCAATGATGCGGACATCGAGGTTATCAAAGTTCCCGGATCATTTGAAATCCCTCTTATAGCCAAAAAACTGGCCGCAGGCGGAAAATATGACGCCGTGATCTGCCTGGGTGCCGTGATCCGGGGTTCCACCCCCCATTTCGACTATGTCAGCGCCGAGGTATCCAAGGGAATCGCCGCAGTTGGCATGGATACCGGGGTGCCGATTATTTTCGGCGTCATCACCACCGATACCATTGAACAGGCCATTGAACGGGCCGGCACCAAGGCCGGCAACAAGGGATGGGACGCAGCTATTTCCGCCATTGAAATGGCCAATCTGGCCGATCTCATAAAGGCGTAACCATTTTCTTATGAAAATCCGCCGGAAATCAAGAGAAATGGCACTTCAGGCATTGTTCTGCATGGACACCCTGGAAGACGATTCCGAGGAGATGATCCAGGAACTGTGTACACTGCTGGAGCCTCAGGAAAAAGTGCGACCCTTCGGCCTGGAACTGGTGCGCGGGGTGGTGGCCAAAAAGGCGGAAATCGACGGCCGCCTGGCCGAGACTTCCAGCAACTGGAAACTAGCGCGGATGGATTACGTGGATCGCAACGTTATCCGCATCGCCGTGTATGAAATGCTTTTCTGCAATGACATTCCCGAGAAGGTGGCCATCAACGAGGCCATTGATATCGGCAAAAAATACGGAACAGAGAAATCCGGCGCGTTTATCAACGGAATTCTCGACAGCATCTGGCAACGATATGTCCACTGTAACTCAAAAAGGAGCCCTGAATGCGAAACAGACAAATCTTCCTGAAGCCGGAGGAAATTCCCCGGCAATGGTATAACATATTGGCGGATATCAAGATCAACCCGCCGCTTGGGCCGGACGGAAACCCCCTTTCCCCGGACCAGCTCGCTCCTGTTTTTCCCATGAACTTAATTGAGCAGGAAGTCAGCACCAAGCGGTGGATCGATATACCCGATGAGGTGATGGATGTGCTGTCCATCTGGCACCCCACTCCCCTGGTGCGGGCCTACAACCTGGAAAAGGCTTTAGACACCCCGGCCCGCATCTATTTCAAAAACGAATCCGTGAGCCCGCCGGGCAGCCACAAGCCCAATACCGCCGTACCCCAGGCCTATTACAACAAGGAGTTCGGGATCAAAAAAATGACCACCGAAACCGGCGCCGGCCAGTGGGGAAGCGCCCTGTCCTTTGCCTGCTGCCAGTACGGCCTGGAATGCAAGGTATTTATGGTGCGCATCAGCTTTGATCAAAAGCCCTACCGCAAGACCATGATGGCGGCATGGGGCGGCAACTGCGTGCCCAGCCCGAGCATGGACACCAAGGCCGGGCGCGAAGTCCTTGAATTGACCCCCGACACCCCGGGAACCCTGGGCATTGCCATCAGCGAAGCCATCGAGGCGGCTGTGGCCGATGAAAGTGGCCAGACCCGCTATTCCCTGGGCAGCGTGCTCAATCATGTCATGCTCCACCAGACCATTATCGGCCTGGAAGCCAAGCGGCAGCTGGAAAAAGTCAGCGAATATCCGGACGTGATTATCGGGTGCGCCGGCGGGGGCAGCAATTTCGCGGGCCTGGCCTTTCCCTTCGCCTATGACAAAATTCATGGCAAAAATGTGGATATCTACCCGGTGGAGCCGGCCGGATGTCCGACCCTGACCCAGGCGCCCTTTGTCTACGACCACGGAGACACGGCCAAGTACACCCCGCTTCTGCCCATGTACAGCCTGGGTCACACCTTTGTGCCGCCCCCGGTTCATTCCGGCGGCCTGCGCTACCACGGCATGGCCCCCACTGTGAGCCAGCTGGTGGACGAAGGAATTTTCGAGGCCCGGTCCGTGACCCAAAGCAAAAGCTATGCCGCCGGCGTGCTGGCCGCCCGCACCGAAGGAGTCATTCCCGCCCCGGAAAGCTGCCATGCCCTGGCCCTGGTGGCGGAAGAGGCCCAAAAAGCCAAAGAGGAAGGAAAAGAAAAGGTAATCCTGTTTAACTGGAGCGGACACGGCCTGCTTGACCTGGGCGCCTATGAGGCTTATTTTTCCGGTAACATCAAAGACATTGAGCTGTCCCAGAAGGATTTGCACGGATCTGAAAAAGTGTATGAGGATTATCCCAAACCCCAACATTTAAAAAGCGTGTAAGCCATGTTTGATCCGCAAAAAGACAACCTGGAGATCCGCTGCCCCAGGCTCGGCAGCATCATCCCGTTTCGCTACTGCCTGATCAGCGGGGCTGACAGCATGCCCTGTTTCAAGATACTGGACTGCTGGTGGGAAATTTTTGACGTGGATGCTTATCTAAAGGAGAATCTTCCGGCTGAAACCTACAACAGCCTGGTCACGGAGCCGCCGAAAACCAAGGTTGCCGCTATCGTGGAAATCGTTGAACAAGCCAAAAGAAAAAAGCAAACAGGAGGTGGCCGTTGATCTTAAAATCCCTTGCCGTAGGCCCCATAATGGCCAACTGCTACATTATAGGGTGCGAGAGCACCAAGTCCGCAGCCGTGATTGATCCCGGAGATGAAGCAGACCGAATCCTCAAGGAGCTGGCCAAGGACGGTCTGACCCTTAAATATATCATCAATACCCACGGCCATTTTGATCACGTGGGCGGCAATTATGACCTCAAAAAGGCCAGCGGTGCGGATATCGTGATTCACCCGGCAGACGAGGCCATGCTTGCCGATCTGGTCAGCACAGCCGCAGCCTTCGGCCTTTCCGCTCAGAACTCGCCGGCCCCGGACCGGACAGTGCAGGAAGGCGACACCATCTCCTTTGGCGAAATCACCCTCAGGGTGCTGGACACCCCGGGGCATTCCCCTGGCGGCATCTCCCTGCACACGGACAAGATGGTATTTGTGGGCGATACCCTTTTTGCCGGCTCCATCGGCCGAACCGACCTGCCCGGGGGCGACTTTCAAACCCTGATTTCCAGCATCAAAACCAAGCTGTTTCCCCTGGGCGATGACGTAAAGGTTTATACCGGACATGGCCCGGCCACGTCCATCGGCCAGGAAAAACGCGCCAATCCGTTTCTGCGATAGAAGCGCTGCATTGGAAGGGGCTAGCGGCGCCGAATTTTAAAAGGCGCCGAGCTGGCACGGCTTGATCTTGATCCCAAGGGTTTCACAGGCACCGCTGATATCCATTTTGCACAAACCCAGATCCGATGCAATGGCAAAGGCCCTTTGACAGGGCAGTTTGCCGTTTTCCAAATTTTCGCCAATGGCGCGGCGAAGTGTGTCTGAAACTTCAGGCCGGGCCTTGACGATCTTTTTATCCGGGCTGTAGCCAAACAGCCCCAGCTGGCATTTTACCAGACGAATCTTGATTTCATCGGCACACGCGCCAACGGCTGCCGGCGCTGTATTTAGCTGATTTGCAATCTCAAAGGCCACGGCACAGGGCAATTCGCCGTCTTTTGCACGCTCTGCCACCTGCTGCGGGAGCCGGGCATCATCTTTTTCCATAAACCCTCTCCATTTCTATTTTTCCACATTTGACTTGAACTAAAATATCCCCTTTGTTAATCAATATCAAATATGCAGGGGTTTTCAACCCCCGATGCCGGCAGCATCAAAAATAAACCGACACCAAACGGCCGCAATTCATGCCAACGACCATCAAGCGAAAAAAAACCCGGCAGATTCACGTGGGCAGTGTGCCGGTGGGGAGCAATGCCCCCATATCCGTGCAATCCATGACCAACACCCACACCGCGGATGTGGCGGCCACAGTGGCGCAGATCCGGGGTCTGGAGCAGGCCGGATGCGAAATCATCCGCGTGGCTGTGCCGGACATGGACGCGGCCCGGGCCATTTCCAAAATCTGCACGCAGATCACCATCCCCCTGATTGCCGATATCCACTTTGACTTCCGGCTGGCCGTGGCCGCAGCCGCAGCCGGGGCCGCAGCCCTTCGCATCAACCCCGGCAATATCGGGGCCAGGGACAAAATCCGGGCGGTGGTGGCCGCGGCAAAAGACAACGGGCTGTCCATCCGCGTGGGGGTCAATGCCGGATCCCTGGACAGGGACATTTATCAGGCCCATGGCGGGCCTACGCCTGCCGCGCTTGTCCAAAGCGCCATGCGCCAGGTGGCCGGGCTTGGGGGAATGGATTTTCACGAGGTAAAGGTTTCGTTGAAATCCTCAAACGTGCTGGAAACCATCGAGGCTTATGAACTTTTTTCCGAACAATCCGATGTGCCCCTGCACGTGGGGGTCACCGAGGCCGGCGGCCTCTATGCCGGAATCGTCAAATCCGCCATGGGCATCGGCGGCATCCTGGCCCGGGGCATCGGCGATACCCTGCGGGTTTCCCTGACCCGGGATCCAACAGAAGAGGTCCGCGTGGGCTATGAAATTTTAAAAGCCCTTGGCATTCGCCGCCGGGGCCCGGAAATCATCTCCTGTCCCACCTGCGGCAGATGCGAAATTGATCTGTTCTCCATTGCCGAAAATGTGGAAAAAGCCCTTTTGTCCAGCCGGGCGCCCATCAAGGTGGCAGTCATGGGATGTGCGGTAAACGGGCCCGGAGAGGCCCGGGAGGCTGATGTGGGCATTGCCGGCGGCCGGGGCACGGGCATCTTGTTTAAAAAAGGCAAAGTGGTCAAAAAATTCCCTGAAGACCGGCTGGTCCGGGAATTGCTGGCCGCAGTCCGGCAGCTGGAGGAAAACCACGAGCCATAGAACCTGCAGGTTTTGCCTTGTCCCTTTAATCTGAAACTTGATGGCGTCGTAAAAAGTCAATTTTGGGACGGCAAAGTAAAAAGTTCAAGATCAAGGCGCGCGAATCTCGAGGAATGAGGCGTACTTGTCCGTACGTCGAATGACGAGAGATGAAGCGCAACGCAGATATTGGACTTTTTACGAAGCCGTCAAACTTGAAACGCTTTTCCCAGAGGTTTGATAATGACGCAAAAAAACGACACCGCAATCCGTCCCACCCGGGCGGAAAATTATCCGGAATGGTACCAACAGGTCATCCGGGCCTCAGACATGGCTGAACTGTCCCCGGTGCGGGGCTGTATGGTGATCAAGCCGTGGGGGTACGCACTTTGGGAAAACATGGTGCGGGCCTTAGATGACATGTTTAAGGCCACAGGCGTGAGAAACGCCTATTTTCCCCTTTTTATTCCCATCTCCTTTCTGGAAAAGGAAGCCGAGCATGTGGAGGGGTTTGCCAAGGAATGCGCCGTGGTCACCCACCACAAGCTGGAAAAGGACGAAAACAACCGCCTGGTGCCCGCAGGCAAACTCAACGAACCCCTGATCGTGCGGCCAACTTCTGAGACCATTATCGGCGATGCTTTTGCCCGGTGGATCAAAAGCTACCGGGACCTGCCCATGCTGCTCAACCAGTGGGCCAACGTTGTCCGGTGGGAAATGCGCACCCGGATTTTTTTGCGCACCAGCGAATTTCTCTGGCAGGAAGGCCATACCGTGCATGCCACAAAACAAGAGGCCATTGACCGCACTTATATGATGCTTAACGTATATAAACGGATGGCGGAAGAATACCTGGCTATACCGGTCATCACCGGGGAAAAAACCGTTGCGGAAAAGTTTCCCGGCGCGGAGGTCACCACCTGCATTGAGGCCATGATGCAGGATAAAAAGGCGTTGCAGGCGGGAACATCCCATTTTCTCGGCCAGAACTTTGCCAGGGCCTCGGGCATCCGGTTTCAATCCGCCATGGAAACCGAAGAATACGGATGGACCACGTCCTGGGGCGTGTCCACCCGCATGATTGGCGGCCTGATCATGACCCACGGCGATGATAACGGAATTGTCCTGCCCCCGCGGGTGGCTTCGGCCCATGTGGTGCTTTTGCCGATTTTAAAGAAAAAGGAAACCAACGACAGCGTGATGGCATACACCCAGGCAATCGCCGAACGCCTGCGGCAGCAGAACTATCACGGCACGCTCCTGAGGGTGGAAGTCGATGACCGCAACATCGGGGGCACCCGCAACTGGGACTGGATCAAAAAAGGCATTCCCCTGCGGGTGGAAATCGGTCCCAAGGACATGGATGCGGACTCGGTGTTTGTCTCCAGGCGGGACCGGGACCGCAGGGACCGCTTTTCCATGCAAAAGGACGAATTTATCGGAAAAATCATGGAAATCCTTGATGAAATTCAGTCCGGATTGTATGAAAAGGCGCTTTGTTTTCTGCAGGAAAACACGCGCGACATTGACGATCCCGATGAATTTAATGCGTTTTTCACCCCGCAAAACCCGGAGGAGCCGGAAATTCACGGCGGGTTTGCGTGGTCGCACTGGTGCGGCCGCGCCGAATGTGAAAAAGCCGTCAAGGAGCGGCTCAATGTCACCATCCGCTGCATTCCCTTTGACCGGAAAGCGGAATCCGGGGCCTGTATTCAGTGCGGGGAAGAAAGTCAGGGGAGGGTGGTATTTGCAAAGGCCTATTAAAATATCCGGAAGGGTTTTGTCTCAGAAAAAATTATGATCCGTATTACCGATATACTCGATAAGCTCTACGATTATTACCCGGACGCGGATGTGGACATTATCGATCGTGCCTACATCTACTCGGCCCGGGTCCATGCCGGACAAATGCGCCTTTCCGGAGAGCCCTACCTGTCTCATCCCCTTGAAGTGGCAAGCCTGCTGGCCGACATGAAGCTGGATCCGGTGAGCATATCCGCGGGCCTGCTCCATGACGTGGTGGAAGACACCCATGCCACAATTGATGAAATCTATCACACATTCGGCAATGAAGTGGCCCATATCGTGGCCGGGGTCACCAAGATCAGCGCCCTTCCCTTCAGCACCGACCAGCAGCGGCACGCGGAAAACATCCGGAAAATGATTCTGGCCATGGCCGATGATATCCGGGTGATTTTAATCAAGCTCGCAGACCGGCTCCACAACATCCGGACCCTGCATTATCACAAAAAGCCGAAAAAGCAGCGGTCCATCGCCCAGGAAACCTTAGACATCTACGGCCCCATTGCCGGCCGCCTGGGCATTTACTGGCTGAAAAACGAGCTCGAGGAAACCGCATTTTATTACGCCAACCCCGCGGAATACGAGCGCATTGACGGACTGCTGAAAAAAAACCAGGAGGAACGCGCAAAATACGTGGCCACGGTCAAGACCCTCATCAAGGAAAAAATGTCTGAAGCCGGCATTTCGTGCCGGGTGCAGGGCCGGCACAAGCAGTATTACAGCATATACCAGAAAATGGTCTCCCAGGAACTGGACTTTGAAGAGGTTTATGACATTATTGCCTTTCGCATCGTCGTGGAAAACGTCTCCCAGTGTTATGCGGCCCTGGGGCAGATCCATGCCAGGTGGAAGCCGATCCCGACGAAATTCAAGGATTATATCGCCGTTCCCAAGCCCAACATGTATCAATCGCTGCACACCACTGTGATCGGCCCGTACGGGGAACGCATGGAAATCCAGATCCGTTCCGAGCAAATGGACCATGTGGCCAATTTCGGCATTGCCGCGCACTGGAGCTACAAGGAGGGCAAAACCCAGGAGGATATCAACACGAAAAATACCTTTGCCTGGATTCACAACTTGGTGGAAAACCAGAAGAATTTCGGAAATCCGGAGGAATTTCTGGAGAACGTGCGAATCGATTTGTTTCCCGACGAGGTATTTGTGTTTACGCCCAACGGGGATGTGCGCTCGCTTCCAAAGGGGGCCACGCCCGTGGATTTTGCCTACATGATCCACACGGAAGTGGGCAACGAGTGCACCGGCGCCAAGGTCAACGGCCGGCTCGTACCCCTCCAGTACGAACTCAAAACCGGCGATATTGTTGAGATTCTGACCACCAAGGGCCACCAGCCCAGCAAGGACTGGCTCAATTTCGTCAAAACCGTCAAGGCCAAGTCCCGTATCCGGCACTGGATCCGCAAGCAGGAAAAGGAGCGCAGCCTGTCTCTGGGCCGGGAACTGTGCGAGAAAGCCTTTCGGAAATACAAACTCAATTTTTCAAACCTGGTCAACTCCAGGGAGATGGAAAAGGCGGCAGAGGCCTTTAATTTCAAGTCCGCAGAGGACCTGATCGCCAATGTGGGCATCGGAAAAATCACGCCCCTGCAGATCATCCGAAAGCTCGACCCGCAGTTCGGGGACAAGAAGGAATCCACCCTCATTGACAAGATCATGGGGCCCAAGGATCGCAAGCAGAAAGAAAAAACCGAAGGGGTATCGGTCCACGGCCTGGATGATATCCTGATCCGTTTCGGCAAATGCTGCCAGCCCGTGCCCGGAGATCCGATTACCGGGTATATCACCCACGGAGCCGGGGTGACCATTCACCGCAGCGGATGTGTCAATGCGTTGAAACTCAACCCGGACCGGCAAATCGACGTGGAATGGAATACAAACGACAACGGCGAGTTTCCGGTGTCCTTAAAGATCACCGCCTCCGACCGCATGGGGCTGCTGGCGGAAATCTCGATTGAAATCAGCAAGGCGGCCGCCAATATTTATGACGTCCGCCTTGAAAACAGGGGCAACAAGTCAATTTACGGAAAATTTACCATCATGGTAAAAGACCGTGGACACCTGGAAAATGTGGTTTCCCGGCTGAAAAAAATCCCGGCCGTACAGGAGGTCAAACGTCTGTAAAAACAGGGTATCCGGAAAATGGGATTACGGGGCTTTGACCACCAGACCGGATTTAATGCACTGGGTGCACACAGTGATTTTTTTCACGCTGCCGTTCTGCACGGCGCGCACTCGCTGCAGGTTGGGATTAAACCGCCGTTTGGTGACATTATGGGCATGGCTGACGTTACATCCCACCATGGCTTTTTTGCCGCATATACTACACATCGTAGACATATCAGAAATCTCCTTCACACGATCAGGATACAGGTTCACATAAAAATCTAATTATATGCCGCAAAAATTTGGATTTGTAAAGCATTTTTTCAGCTTTCGGATCAAGCGGAAAATCGGTCAATTAACCCCTTCCCATCCGACTTCAATGGGCGGCAGCTGTACCCAGCCATCCCCGGTGGGCGTCTGTCCGCTCCCTTCGCCCGGCAGATGCCGGCTGCAGCGGTCCATGTACCTTCTGGCTTTGTCGGTATATGCTGTCACTTGCGGGTACTGGGTGACCACGATTTCGAACCGGTTCATGGCCGCCTGGTATTGTTCGGACTTGAAATAAAACTCGCCCACGTAGAATTCATGGCCTGCCAGATTCCTGCGGCATTTTTCAATCTTTTCCTCGGCGTCGCGCGCCCACTGGCTGTCTGGAAACCTGGACTGAAGCCGCAGAAACACCTCAAGGGCATTGCGGGTGGGCACCTGGGTCCGGTCAATGCTTCGCAAGCGCTCATAATGGCACATCCCCATCTGGTAGGTGGCATACGGAATCTGCGAATCGTTGGGATGCAGCTGTTCGTACTGCTGGTAAGCCTGCAAGGCCTGATCGTATTGCTCAAGATGGAAATGGGCGTCGGCGATGCGCAGCTTGGCCTCCTTGGCATGCGGGCTGTACGGATACCAATCCCGCAGCCGTTCATAGGATTTCAAAGCCTTGTCATATTTTTCAGCCTCAAATAACGCCGCCCCTTCCTCGGCCAGCTCGGCCGCAGACTTCTCCTCCTTGGTTCCAAACCACCCCGCACACCCTGACGCACACAGGGCCAGCACTAAAGCCAATACGAGAATCCGGATTCCCGAGCGCTGCACAGCGCCCGGGACCGATTCAATCTTGTTTTGCCGCATGTTGTATTATTCCGGTTTGCATCCTGAATCTATAGAGCGCTTTTGATCGTATCCTCAAGCTTGGCTTTCTGGACCATGCCAACGACCTGCTCGACCTTTTTGCCGTCCTTGAACAAAATCAATGTGGGAATGGCCCGGATACCATAATTGCTGGGCGTTGCGGGATTGTCATCCACGTTGCATTTCAGAAATTTAATCTTGCCATCATAGTCCTTGCTCAGCTCCTCGACCACGGGCCCGATGGCCTTGCAGGGACCACACCACGGTGCCCAGAAATCCACCAAAACGGGAATGTCCGAATTCAAAACTTCCTTTTCAAACGTGTCGTCGCTGACTTCTTTAACGTTTTCCGCCATTTTCATTCCTTCCTGAAAAAAAATTCGTGTTTGCGGGTTCTCATCAGGATGCCGGCAAATTTGAAACACAGGCGTTCTTCTTACTGGCAAATGAAAACCGCAGTCTTTATTCCTACTACATCCATGTCTGCTATGTCAAGATAACCATCCAACCGGTTTTTTCAAATGACGCCTTTATAAAAAATTCAACAGCTGGGTTACGCGCATTTTCTCAGAAACCACCTATAGCCAACTACTCTGCATTCTTCGAAATTGCGCAAGCCTTGATCTTAAATTTTTTATAAAGGCCTCAGACAGAGACCTCCACCTCAAAAAAATCCTGCTCATGCTTGGTTCCGGGATTTTGCCAGGGAGAACGCTTCCAGGGAAGTCCGGGGGCGGGGTTTGAGTTTTTGAAGCGACATTGAGCGTTTTGCGGGAAAATTCAGCAAATGCCGGAGCGTAAAAATTTCAAACTGTTTGAGGCCGGCAGGCCGAGTTTTTGAAATTTTAGCGGAGGCATTTGATGAATCCGCAAAACGATCAGGAGCGAAAAAACTCAAACCCGCCCCCGGGCTTCCCTCCCGACAAACTTCCAAGCGCTGTAAAAGCTGTTACAGGCTTGTCAAATTTTTCCGAGCCTTGAATCACCATGGTCCCGTGCCGGGGGCGGCTATTTCTTATAGAAAATCATTGACCTTATTTTTCTTAGCGATTAATATTTTTAGGTTATACAATTTATAGCTAAAATTGTGGGACCGCAGGCGAACTGCCCCGGATGAATGCCGAACCGGCAATCCATGCACCCGCCTGAAAATGTGGACTTTTTTTACAATTCAGGAACAACGATTATGGTTGAACTCGACTTTGACAAGGGCGGCGGGCTGCTGCCGGCCATTGCCCAGGATGCGAAAACCGGCGAAGTGCTCATGCTGGCCTACATGAACCGGGCCGCATGGGAAAATACCATCAAAACCGGCGTGGCCACTTACTACAGCCGTTCCCGGGACAAACTGTGGGTCAAGGGCGAAACCTCGGGCCACACCCAGCAGGTCCGGGAGCTGCGCTTTGACTGCGATGCCGACACCATCCTGCTCAAGGTGGTTCAGCTCGGCGGTGCGGCCTGCCATAAAGGCTATAAATCCTGTTTTTACCGGAAAGTGGAAAACAACGAAGCTGTGATTACAGATGAACCGATATTTGATCCAGACGAGGTGTATAAAAAATGAGTGACAAACTCAAGCTCGGCATTCCCAAAGGAAGCCTGCAGAAATCGACCATTGAACTGTTCCGCCGCTCCGGGTGGAAGATCAACGTCAACGGCCGCAGTTATTTTCCGGATGTCAACGACCCGTACATGGAGTGCACGCTCTGCCGCGCCCAAGAAATGTCGGTGTACGTGGAAAACGGCACCCTGGATGCGGGCCTGACCGGCAAGGACTGGATTGCGGAGAACAATTCCGACATTTACGTGGTATCAGACCTGGTCTACTCCAAGGTCAGCGCCCGGCCGGCGCGCTGGGTGGTGGCGGTTGCCAGTGATTCCGGCATAAAAACAATCCAGGATCTTTCCGGCAAAAAAGTGGCAACCGAACTGGTGGGCTATACCCGGCGCTATTTCGCGGACAAAAACATTGACGTAAACATCGAGTACTCCTGGGGTGCCACAGAGGCCAAGGTGGTCTCCGGACTGGCCGATGCCATTGTGGAAATCACGGAAACCGAAAGCACTATCCGCGCCCACGGCCTCAAGGTCATCCACGAAATGATGCAGACCAACACCCAGCTCATTGCCAATCACGATGCATGGAAAGACCCGGAGAAGAAAAAGAAAATCGAACAGGTGGCCCTTTTGCTCAAGGGCGCCCTGGCTGCCGAGAAACTGGTGGGCCTGAAAATGAACGCGCCCGAAGAAAAGCTCGACAGCATTGTCTCGCTTCTGCCGAGCCTAAATGCCCCCACCATCGCCAAGCTTTACCACAGTCAGTGGTACTCGGTGGAAACCGTTGTCAGCTCGGATACGGTCCGGGACATGATCCCGGTTTTGCTGGAAAACGGGGCCGAGGGCATCATCGAGTATCCATTGAACAAGGTGATCTGAGAGCGTTTTGAAAATCACTTCCGCCGCATTTGAAACCAGCGCCGCAAAACCCGGGCAGTACCCGGAGGCTGTTTTGCCGGAAATCGCGTTTGCAGGCCGCTCAAACGTGGGCAAGTCCAGTCTCATCAATACCCTGCTAAACCGCAGGCACCTGGTGAAAACCAGTTCCACGCCCGGCAAAACGCGTCTGATCAACTTCTTTGTCATCAACAACGCCTTTTATTTCGTTGATCTGCCCGGTTACGGATACGCCCGGGTCTCGCAAAAAGAGCGCAAGAAATGGGGCCCCATGGTGGAGACCTATCTCAGCTCCCGGCCTAACTTAAGGGCCGTGGTTCTGCTCCAGGACATCCGGCGCATGCCGGGAAGTGAGGAAATCCAGCTCCTTGAGTTTCTCGAACACCTGCATCTGCCGGTTCTGGTGATTTTGACCAAGGCGGATAAATTCTCAAAAAACAAGCAGGGCATTCAGGCCCGACAGATCCGGCAGCACCTGAAATTAAACCAGGACGAGACAGTGCTTTTTTCCGCCAAAACCCGCCAGGGCATGGATAAAATCCACGAGATGCTCGGGGACCTGCTCCGGGAAGAACCCACACAAGGCCCGGTCTTATGAATTTTTCTTCAGACAGCACCTTTGATGATTTCCGCTCCGGGTTTGCCGCCATTACCGGCGCGCCCAACGCGGGCAAATCAACGCTTTTAAACGCCATGATCGGCGAGAAGATCTCCATTACCTCGCCCAAGCCCCAGACCACGCGAAACCGTATTGCCGGCATCGTCCACGGCACCGGCTTTCAGATCGTGTTTCTCGATACCCCCGGGGTGCACAAAAGCGACAAGCTGTTTAACCGCAAAATCGTGGACGTGGCCCTGTCTGCAATGGACGAGGTGGACCTGATCCTGATGATCGCCGATGCGTCTGATCCAACTCCTGCATCCGAATCCCTGCTCGTGGACAAAATTGGAGAAAAAAAACCGCTTCCTGCCATTCTGGCCTTAAACAAAGTCGATCTGGTGGAAAAACCCCTGCTGCTGGAACAAATTCAAAAATGGGCGGCTCTGGATATATTTTCTGAAATCGTGCCCATTTCCGCCAAAACCGGGCTCCAGGTCCCGCAACTGGTGACGGCCATGGCCGGCCACCTGCCCCCGGGACCGGCCTATTACCCGGAAGACGCACTCACCGACGCGCCCGAGCGGTTTATCGTGGCCGAGATGATCCGGGAAAAGGTTTTTGCCCACACCGGCCAGGAGATTCCCTATTCCACGGCCGTGACCATTGAACGGTTTGCCGGGGATGAAAAAAAGGACGTGGTGCGCATTCATGCGGTCATCCACGTGGAGCGCGACTCCCAGAAAGGCATTGTCATCGGCAGCCGCGGCCGGATGCTGAAAACCATCGGCTCAGAGGCGCGCAAAGACATTGAAAGCCTTCTGGGTACCCGGGTGTTTCTGGAACTGTTTGTCCGGGTGGAAAAAGACTGGAGCAAAAAGCCCAAGTCCATCCGCAAACTCGGTTACTAAAGATGATTTTGTCCTTTCATCCTTGTTACGTTGGAGACGAAAACCGGCTTTGCGCCGGCCGCGATCCGGATGATGACGACATAGCCAGGATGCGGGCCGCAAAAGCCGTGATCCTGCCTCAGGGATGCCGCGAAACACTTTTTAATGCGGCTGCAAGCTCTTGCCCACGGGTGTTTCCGGATTACACGGCCCGCTTTGCCTGGCCCGAGAAAACCGGCCAGAGCCGGATGTTTGCCCATTACAACACCCCCCGCCCGGTTACTGCGGCATTTGACTGCCTTGCCGACTTTAACCGGCAGTATAACAGTAACCCGGCCGAAGCCGGTTTTGCATTTCCTTTTGTGTTCAAGTACAATGGCTCCGGCGAAGGCGCCAATGTCTGGCTTGCCGACACCCCGGACACCTTTGCCCGGCTTCTGGCACGGGCAGCGGACTGGGAAAAAACCCGACAATACGGGTTTGTGCTTCAGCAATACATTGAAACCCGCGGCCGCAGCCTGCGGGTGGCGGTAGTGGGAAACACGCTGGTGTCCTACTGGCGGATTCAGCCCGACAATACCGGATTCCAGGCATCTGCGGCACGCGGCGGCAGGATCGATCACACGGCAGATCCCGGCCGCAGGGCGGCAGGCGAAGAGTTGGTTTTGCACTTATGCCGCCAGACCGGCATCAACCTGGCCGGATTTGACCTGATCTTTTCGGAAAATCCGGCTGTGAGACCATCGAATACGCCGTTATTCCTGGAGATCAATTATTTTTTCGGCAGAACGGGCCTGGGCGGGTCTGAGGCGTTTTACCGGCTGTTGTGCGCAGAAATCGACAAGTGGATTGGGCAGGCATAGAGCGGCAATGTATATTCCGGAAGAAGAAGAAATTCACAGGGAAAAGGCAAAGGCCCGCCAGCTGCGGGCTTCCCAGTGGTGGAAGCGCAAATGCGCCAAGGGCGTCTGCCATTGGTGCGGCAAGACCGTGGCGCCCGGGGACCTGACCATGGACCACGTGCTTCCCCTGGCACGGGGAGGGAAAACCACCAAAAACAACGTGGTACCCTGCTGCAAGGAGTGCAACACCCGGAAAAAAAGCAGGATGCCCGTCCAATGGGACACTCCCTGAGCGCCGGCAAACCCCCGGCGCCCGCGCGACAGGTTAGCGGAAGTCGCCCAGGGGCCGGTTAAAAGTGTACATGGCCGGCGGCACCATCAGGTTTTCAAAGGCCTCGCCGGTGTTTCCGCCCCAGGCTGAAAACGGAAGCGACACCACAAAGGTGGTAGTACCAAAAATCAGGGAAACAAATCCCAAGGGTCTTGCGGCAAACATATCCACCACCATGGTGGCACCGCTGGGCTCCCCGGAATTGACGGAATAATCCGCCGCCATTGCCGACTGTGCCAGGGGGCCGGCCAAAAATGCAGCCACTGCCACCACTAAAACCAACCGTTTGACGTAACGCATGGAAACCTCCTTATGGCCCTGAACTTGACATCCTGAATGATTGGTTTATAAAGAAAGAATCGTGTATAAACATAATATATGCCATTTCACAGGCAACAGTCAATTTTTTTGTAAAAAAATTCAGAATTGATGGTTTCGTAAAAGTCGATTTTTTCGCTCCATGATCATTTTGAGCGCGGTTTAATTTGTCTGCTTTTCCGGCACCCCAACACAGCCCCAGGATGGATATGCTCCGGGAAATTGCAATTAAAAATTTTGCCATTATCGATGATCTTCGGATCCGCTTTGACCATGGCATGACCGTTTTAAGCGGCGAGACCGGGGCCGGCAAATCCATTATCATCCAGGCATTGAACCTGCTGCTGGGCAGCCGGGCGGATACTTCCATGATCCGGACCGGCGCGGAATCCGCCGAGCTTGAAGCCCTGTTTGACATGGACACCCGCGGCCCGGCCGCAGCCGCCCTGGCCGAACAAGGGCACGCGCCCGGAGAGGAGCTGGTGATCCGGCGGATATTGTCCAGAAACGACCGGCACCGGGTTTACATCAACGGCCGGCTGGCCACCATGAGCCTGCTGGCCCGGGTCACGGAAAACCTGGCCGGCATTTCCGGCCAGCACGAACACCAGCGACTGCTCCGGGAATCCGAACATCTGCGCATCCTCGATCAGCTTGCCGGCCTTGACGACCTGCAGCAGTCCCTTGCCGACTGCTACCATGAAATCACCCCAATGATCCGAAAGCTTGAAGAACTCCGGGCAAAGCGCAAACAACAGGCCGAACGCATGAAGCTCATTTCTTTCCAGCAGCAGGAGATCGAAGCCGCAGACCTCGCCCCGGGCGAGGAAGACCAACTCAGAGAGCAGCTGGCCCGGCTGAAAAACGCGGAAAACCTGTTCCAGACCGCCGGCCAGGGGGTGGAAGAACTCTATGACCGCGACGGTGCGGTGTCCGAGCGGTTAAAAACCCTGCAAAAGGAACTGGAAAAAGCTGCTGCAATTGACTCCCGCCTCACCGAGCCCGCGGAAGCCGTGGCGGACGCGGCCCTGCGTTTAGAGGACACAGCGGAGTTTCTTCGCCAGTACACAGACGGCATCGAATTTGACCCCGGGCGCATGGAGGAAATCGAAGCCCGCATCGATACCATCAACAAGCTCAAGCGAAAGTACGGCGATTCCGTGGAAGAGATCCTGGAAACCCTGGCGGCGCTTGAAGACCAGCAGTCTGAGATTGAAGGCATTGAAGAGCAAATCTCCAAAACCGAATCCCGCCTGGCAGAGCTGCACCAGCGGCTGGCCGAGTTGACCCGGCGGTTGTCGGAGAAACGAAAAACCGCGGCAGAAAAGCTCGGCCGGCAAATGGATGCACAGCTCAGGGCGTTGAAAATGGCCGACACCCGCTTCAGGGTCCATTTCCAGCCCGCCCCGGCTCAGGCCGAGACCCCGCAATGGCTGTGCGTGGACGGTTGCGCGGTATCTGAAAAAGGCGCAGAGCAGGCCAGGTTCATGATTTCCCCCAATGTAGGCGAGGACTTAAAACCGCTTTCCAGGATCGCTTCGGGCGGCGAGCTGTCAAGAATCATCCTGGCCTTAAAAGCGCTTCTGGCTGATACGGAACCTGTTGAAACCATTGTTTTTGACGAGGTGGATGCGGGCATCGGCGGAGAAGTCGCCGAAGTGGTGGGCCGGAAGCTGGCAGACCTGGCAGACCGCAACCAGGTGATCTGCATTACCCACCTGGCCCAGATCGCCCGATTCGGCGATCATCACTACCGGATCACAAAGACGGTGGCCGAGGGCCGCACCACCACCTGCATCCAGCCCCTTGACCCGTCAGACCGCATCGAGGAA
>NZ_JAWODO010000084.1:0-30029 GCF_046483245.1 Desulfosalsimonas sp.
CTCTATTTGAACCTGGCAATCCGCACTCGGCCAAAGCCAGGCAAACAGCCGAAACCGCTTATTTCGCCAAAAAAAATAAACGAAACCTTGTCCCCTTACCTGCATGGCGATAACCGATTGCAACGCCGACTGGGGCTTCATATTGCTTGTATATCGTCCGCGAGAAATATCCTGCCAACCCGCCTCCACTACAACCGCTGCGACATGGTATGAACGGAGCCTGCCAAGCTCCCGCTCGAAACGATCCCTGTTCTTACCCATCAAGCAGCTGATCAGGTCGTCAAGCATCTTGCGCTCGATAGAGACCAGGTGCTCAGCGCCAGGGATCGAATAGTCGCCACACGGCAGTGTGGACCGGACGACAGCGACATCGTAGTCGGTGAATTCGTATGGGGCTTGTTCCCGGGTGTCGATTATAATTATCATTCCTGCAATATCTCCCATTTGTATGACACTTATGACGCTTATGACGGGTTTTGCGAGATTACCCCCACCTGTGTGAACAATATTAAAAAACTTATTTTATTTCCTTCGCGGAATGTCGGGAAACCCGTCATACCCGTCATACCCGTCATGCTTTTAACCATATCCCTGTCACCATCCGGGCATACATGGTCCGACGATTTTCAAAACCAAGCCGTGTCAAACGGTCACGAAATGCTTTCATGCCCAGACGACGCTGAATGCCGTTTTCGACGGCCCATTCTTCATACGCCTTAAACAATTCGGATGCGGTTACTTCCTGTGACGCGTCACGGCTGCAACACTCGTCAACGAATGAAGCCACCTGATCCGCTTCAAGCCGCCATTTTTCCCGCGCCGCCCGGCAACTTTCCGGCATGGTGAATCCGAATTTCAAGGCATCGGAATACGCATCCAATGATAGCTTTAAAATTCCCGGCAATTCTTCCATGAGTTTGTCTTTCAACTGTGGATCGCAGTTCCCTGCCTCCGGCTTAAACACTTGGTTAAATTCAATAACCAGCGCCCGCCGGAATAAGGCATCGGAAAAATCCCGCGTGTGTGGCAAGTGATTGGTGCCGAACCAGCAAGTAGCAAACGGCCGCATAACGAACGGGTCTTTAAACTTATGCTCGACGGTTGTCGGCTCACCCGATACGATACCCTTTAAACTGGCATCGTCTATAACTTCACCTTGTTTGATCTCGGTAACGATATTGGCCAACTTGCCGTGCAGATGCGCCCGCTGAAAACTCCGGTCAAACATGGAAGGCTGTACTCCTGCTGTGTTATCCGACCCGCAAAGAGCTTCCAGGACGGCCAAGAAAACAGACTTGCCGTTTGCGCCACCGCCCACCAGTATAATGAAGCGCTCGTGCCGGCAGTGCGCCATGAGCGTGTACCCCACCATCTCTAAAACCGCTTGGATCTTTTCGAGCGCGTCATGGTCGTTATAAAATATTTGCTCAAGGAACAACTCGAACCTGGGGGCTGTCGCTTCGGAATCATATTCGATGGGAACCTGTGTTGTTCGGAAGTGTTCGCGGGTGTGCGGCATCAATTCCCACTTTTCCGCTTCGGGATTATAGCTCAACTCCCCATTGGTGCAGTTCACGCATTCGGGCGGCCCCACGTTAAAAACCTGATGAGGTTTATAGATTTCCGTTTTAAACAAGTCCGCGATACTTTCAACCGTTGACTTCCCCACGGTATCAATCTTGTTGCCGTCACCTACGAACCGCTGACACCATTTTTTCACGCTCCGGTCGTCGTTTTTCTTCCAAACTCCTTTGTCCCCCCACCTCCACACAAACGCCTGGGCGCAGACAATGTTTTCCGCGCCGAGCAATGAAACCATTTCGCGTGCCAAGTCCAGGTCGTCGAGACCATCCCCACTATTCACTCCGGCACGCTCTTGCTCTTTCAATGTTGAAAACGGAAAGCCTGTTACCTTTTTGATGGCATTGTAAACGCAACGTTTTTGAAGAGGCGGCAGGGCGACGGCATCCTTGACGATGGCT
The DNA here is from genome assembly GCF_046483245.1 of Desulfosalsimonas sp. Classification (GTDB taxonomy): domain Bacteria; phylum Desulfobacterota; class Desulfobacteria; order Desulfobacterales; family Desulfosalsimonadaceae; genus Desulfosalsimonas. Next base: position 1,983 of record NZ_JAWODO010000084.1, read on the forward strand.
TCCACGGTGGCTGTGTCCTTCGGGGTCAGGGCTTCCGCCATGTTACGCAATTCGTCGAAGCCCTTCCGCTTGGAACCATCTTTATTATATCCCTTGGCAATTTCTTTGAGATCAGCGCCGTTTTTCTCGGCCATTTTGGCGACAGATCCGAATGAAACCCCTTTGCCTGACGTAAAACTTCGCCATTTGTATTCGATCTGTTCCGTGCCTGGATAATCCTTTCCGCCGCTGCTCCATTGATCAATTAAAATCAACCCTTCATCAAATCCGTTGAATTTGTCATGGACCCCTGCCATCACCCGGAACCAATCGTCGTAGCCAACATCGGGTGAGATGTAGCTTAAAATTTCGGCGGTTTCCCCTTCGCTTACTGTGCGTTCGACATCGCTGTGGACCTTTGGTTCAATGGGTCGCGGTGGCTCTTTGCCATTATGACGGAAAATGTCATCAATAAACGCTTGGTCAACCTGGGATAATTCGGCAACGGTGGCAGCTTCGATTAACTCAATAGTTTTGCCGGTGCTTGGCGGCAACACGATAACGGACCGGCCATCCATATTGGTACGCCCCGTTCGTATGTCAATTTTTTCAGGTTCTTTTCCTGTGGAAAAACTGGCCATGTGTGCATACGTGCCGGCTGCTCTGCGAAAATAATGGTGGGGCCCTTTGCTTGTTTTTATGACCAATGCAGGGTGAACATCGTGTTCTTTTTCAATCCTGAACAACGCCTCTTGTGCTTCGGTGCTGTCGGCATCGAGGATGAACAATTCATCATTTATTATAGCGCCCAGTTCGTGATCGGGATGTTTCTTCCAATGAGCCACTATGCTGGCAGGGCATAGATTATCAAGCCACGTCTGCCACTTGACTGCGGTTTGCTTTGTTTTTGGATTGATGGGAACAATTCTGAGGCCGAAATTATACCACCACGGGGCTGCGTCCGCACAGTTGCCGGGCGGTTCTTCATAAAATTCGAAATTAACTTGACTTTCGCCGGAGTTTTCATTATTTAATAAGGTAGCTTCATTATTTACCCGCCCGGTTTCGGCCGCCATCCCGCTGCCGTTGCCGGGTGTTTTGTTTGGTCGCATAGCCCGGCCCTCCCTTACATTCGAGTTCGCTTTTCAAGCCACGCCGCAAGCGGTTGCTTTCTCATCGCCGGAAACTTGCCCACCCGAAAAAGGTTTTCCCGCAAAAAAGCATCCGCTTGGTGCCCGGTGCATAGGTTGCGAAAATACCCTCTTGAATATGGAAACCCCTCAAGCTGGTTGATATCTTTGAGTAAGATGATTTCCGGCCAAGACCTGGATACTTCTTCCCATGCGCGTTTGTTTTGAGTCATGTCATTTCCTCCCGTTAAGTGATAGAAAGTTGATACCCTCTATACTCAAGGGTCAAATTGACCAGTTTTTTGACCGGAGATGTTTTTCGACCAAGCGGAAAAGCGGAAATGCTTGCTATGAGTGACTTTTATTGAATACAAAATAAAAAAAACGGCCTGGTCAATTTGACCGGGCCGATTACATGCTGCATTTTTTTTAAATTGTTGGAGTGGATGTAGCTTTCAATCTGGTGAGCTTGCTATTTAAGTCTCCCAAAAACTCGAATGTTGATTATCAGGAAGGATAGGGAGGCATGATATCAACACCGGCGCTTATTAACCCCATCTATACATGGTTGCGGTTACCACATCTTCCCTGAGTTTTCATAACCACAAAATTCCTGAGCTATTTCCTCCTCGTCTGAAAAGGTTTCCATATGTTCAGGGTCGGCCTTGGTTATAATCAATTCGGATTGATATTTTTCTTCAGTATATGTATTATGGAATTCATGGAGCTCGGGTTTATGATAGACAATGGGCTTCCCTTTCACGTCAGGAAAAATACCTCGAAGGCGCCTATTCAACATGTATATTTTATCTTTCAGCTTTCTCCGGCTCACACCTGTCCCGAAGTCGTAATAACCTTTATTGGCTGCGAACTCCTCAAAGTCTTTCCATCTGACTTTTTTACCACCCAAACCCAAGCCATCTCTAGTCGTTGTAATTTCGCCTTGGGGGTAAAATATTTTTATTAACCCTTGATGCACCAAGTAAATACGAATATCTTTCCACTTTGTCCCGGGCGGCGTCTTTATTGCCAAATATTCTTTTTCTTTATTGCCTGCAGCGCCGGACTCCCTCGGAGAATCAGGAAACAAAATTTGTGGAAGGGGCGTTGGCACAAAAAGAGTTTTAGTAAAATAATCATTAAGTGTCTGGAGATTAACATGGGTCCCTTCATTCTTTGGAGCTTCTACATAAATACCTTTATCTCGGTCTTCTTTGTATGTTTTGAGATACGGCACTTTTCCTTGGTCAGGGACCCCGTCAAATCCAGTGGTCAAGCGCTGCATGAGCATGAACCAAGCTCCAACTCTATTTTCAAAAGTTTCAGTTTCGGGTATGCTTGGTCCCCGTTCATCCATCTGGTATTCCCGCCACAAAGCAGGCAGCGTAGCGCTGGAGCCGTCATCATATGCGAGAATATGGCACAATTGCAAAATATTAATATGTTCTGTTTTACGCGCTCTATCCGCCCATTTTTGCACCTTTTCTCCCCAGTTTTGCTGCCATAAAACAATGTGGGGTTCGTCTATCCTGATGTTTGCGCTCAACTTGGTATTTCTAAATTTGCAATAAAATTGCCATTCCTCCCGGTAATCAGGCTTCGGTGGATTCTTATAGACTTTAGCAAAATCTTTGGTCATCAAGTCATAATATTGCTCGTTATCCGCTATCCGCTTGTTGGGTTTTGTTGCTGCCAATAGTCTTTCATAAGATTCTTGCTGCCTTTCTCCTCTTACCCCCATAAGGTCATACTGCAAATGGTCCTCAGCGCTCATTTTCGTTGTTTTATCGTAATCATCCATTTCAAAAACAACTGCGTATATTACTGGAAGGGGCGGCAGGCCGTCACGTGCGATCATCGCCCCTTCATATTTTGAGGAAAAATTATACAATAAGATGCGTTTGATAGGCGCTTCAGAAAATTTCTTTACCCATCTTTCTGCCTGCATCTTAAAAATGTGGATGTTTAATTCGGGAAAGTATTCTTCAGAATTCATTGGGGTGTCTGCCTCCAATAGCTCAAATGGTTCTGCTTCCCAACGCTTTAATATTTCTCGACCATTTATCCATCGTTGAGCCATATTTTGCAATTTCCTGTTATTACTTCCTGGCTGAAAATCCCGGCCCAAGGCGTCCAGGAAAACGCCTTTTCGGGTGCGAGTCCCTATGGCCGCGAATTTCTATTATTCTGATGTTGCCAATGCAACAACTTCCGCACCGTTTTTTACTACCGCCGCTTCTGTTTTCTGCGTATCGAACGAAGTCCCCAAATTGTTTACAGCGGCTTGAAGTGTATTCTCTCCCAGATGCGCGTAACGGCTCGTCATTTTAAAATCAGAATGACCCAAAAGTTCCTTGACCACATAAAGGTCCGTGCCGGCCATTACAAGCCAACTGGCAAACGTATGCCGCAGGGTATGGAAAACAACCTTATCACGCGGATCTGTCACGCCCTCATTGAGTTTCAGTTTGTCTATGGCCCGGTTGAATGTATTTGATACCTGTTTCATCTTCTGCCCACTGCGATCCGGGAAAACGAGTTGATCCGGGCCCGGGTTTGCCGGTCGGCGGGCTTGAAGCATCTGCTTTGCCTGATTCGTCAAATACGCGGCCCGTGTCCGTCCGTTTTTGGTGTTCTTCAATGTCAAGGTGCCGTTGGCAAGATCCACGGCGCCCCAGGTCAATGAAAATATTTCCCCGGCCCTCATGCCCGTATGAAGGCTTAAAAGTGACATGTCGTATACATCAGGGCTTATGAATTTGATTTTTTCAAGCAGTGCATCGGCTTCTGCCCTGGACAAAAACCGGGTGCGCCGGTTGTCCTCTGAAGGCATCTTGACCTTTTTAACGGGATTGTCACCATTGAAAAGGTCGTTTCGTTTTGCATGGTTGAAAACCTGCCGGATTATGGCAAGCGTATATTGAATGGTTCTGGCGGCTTTTCCACCTTTCTTCATATTTGACTTTATCTTTTCCAGGTGCACGGGTGCGATTTCAACCACGGGCTTGTCCCCGAGCACTGGCTTGATCCACAGGGTATAAATGGATTCTTCACGGATAAGGGCATCGTCTCCACGGTCGGCTTTCGCCTGTGGCAAATAGTTTTTTCCCCATACATCATTGAATGTCAGGGCTTGCCGTTCCTTTTCAACTCGCTTTGCTTCGGCCTTTTGCCGCCGCTCCTTCAAAGTCGCTTCACCTTCGCCGGTGCGCCGGGCCTGTTTCAGCTTGGCAATTTCCACAAGGCACTTTTCCTCTGTCCACCCCTCGCTGGTCCACCCAAAAGACTCCTGAATCCTTCGGCCATCAATCATAATCCGGTACTGATAGAATCGGTCTTTTTTAATGCCGTGCTTCCTGGTCGGGTGCTCCCGGTAGCGCAAACCCTTGTGATTTGTTTTGTGCCAGACGTATTGAGCCATGATCCGCCCCTTCGTTTGGTGTTCTTTTTCATATTTTTGGTGTTCCGCAGAAAAAATATTTTCTAATGACCATTTTTTGATGGTGTGTCCGCACGCCTCAAGCCAAAATTGGAACACCAAAAGAACACCAAAAAATCAATGAAACAAGGTTTTCTTAAATGAAATTAAGTGAAAGCAGGATAAGCGGAAAGGCCCGAAAAGTCAAGGTTTTTATATGGAAAAATGATGAAAAGTGAAAGATGAAAAATTTGACTACGAATCCGTAGGTCGCAGGTTCGAATCCTGCCGGGCGCGCCAATAAAATCAAGGGTTTGGCCGGAATCGGCCGGGCCCTTTTTTTTATCCTTCCCACCCTATATTCGTCTTATTATCCGCTTGAGGTTTTGAACATAAAAAAAGGCTGCAATCTGTTGGGATTGCAGCCTTTGATTGTTTAATGGTGCCGAAGGGGAGACTCGAACTCCCACTGGAATGCTCCAACTAGACCCTGAACCTAGCGCGTCTACCAATTCCGCCACTTCGGCACATCCATGATTGTGTAAGCCTGCCGCTCTGCAAAATCAGGTCATGCAAAGCCGAAAAAACAATCATTGATCAAAAATGAATTTTCTTATATATACCGGAAAAACCCTGTTGTCAAGACGATTCTTTTTGCGGTTGAATAAATTTACCTGGTTTCAACGGGATCTGCACCAATATGAAAACCCTATACAGTCTGGATGAAATCCAACGTCCCTTTCCCAATGCAGTTGTGGCCATCGGCAATTTTGACGGCGTACACCTCGGCCATCAGGCCATTTTCCAGCGCGTGCGGCAAAAGGCACGGGAGATTAACGGCACCTCCGTGGCTATGACCTTTGACCCCCATCCGGTCAAGGTGCTTGGCAATAACGGCTCGCCGCCCCTGATCACCTTGCTGGAGCAAAAAATTGAACTCATCGAAGCCCTTGGCGTGGATGTGTTTTTATGCGTTCCCTTTGACCAGTCATTTGCCGCGGTCACGGCCCATGAATTTCTAAAAAATATCCTGATCGACAAGATCGGCATGAAAGCCCTTGTCATCGGAAAGGATTATACTTTTGGAAAGAACCGCAAAGGCAATGTGGCGTTTTTGCGTCAACATGCGGATGCGTATGGATTTGAGGTCATCGTTCCCGACTGGGTGCCGGTTTCGGCAGATGGCGCTGAGCGGATTAGCAGCACCCAGGTCCGGCAGATCATCGAGGCCGGCCGGGTGACGGATGCCAAAGCGCTTCTTGGCCGGTATTATCAGATCCGAGGAGAGGTGGTCACCGGCCGGAATCGGGGCGGCCCGCTGCTGGGTATTCCCACCGCCAATATTAAACTCGCAGATGAACTCTGTCCCAAAACAGGCGTGTATGCAGTGATGGTCCAAACTCCCGAAGGCCGGTTCAAAGGCGTGGCCAACATCGGCTACAGCCCGACCTTTGATGATCACCTGTTTACCGTGGAGGTCCATTTGCTGGATTTCAACAACGACCTGTACGGATCCAAAATCCGGGTGGATTTCATCCAGCGGATCCGCGGGGAGAAGAAATTCAACAGTTTTGATGAACTCAAGGCTCAGATCCGCAAGGATATCGAAGATGCCCGACAACTTCTGCCGGATCCGGCGTAACAATTGATATAAGGATTTTCCTGATGTCTGTTTTAGATATTCTGACCTACCCTGACCCTTTTCTCAAGCATCCGGCCAAGCCGGTGGAAGAAATTGATGAAAGGATTCAGCAGATCATCGAGGATATGGCCGAAACCATGTACCAGGCTCCGGGTGTAGGCCTTGCCGCCACCCAGGCGGGAATTGACCAGAGCATTATCGTATTCGACCCTGAGGCCGACAGCAGCAGCCGCAATTTTCAGGTGCTGATCAACCCTGGCATCATTGATGCCCGGGGCAAGGTGATATCCGAAAACGAGGGATGCCTTAGCGTTCCAGATTTTCGAAGCGATGTGCCCAGATTCGATCATGTTGTTGTCCAGGGCCTGGACCGTCACGGAAACGCCCTGGAAATCGATGCCGGCGGTTTTCTGTCCACCATTTTGCAGCATGAAATCGACCATTTAAACGGCATTTTATTCATTGACCGCATCAGCGCCCTAAAGCGGCAGATCTACAAACGAAAACGCCTCAAGGAACTCAAAACCGTCTGATGTCAAAATTTACGACCATATTCATGGGGACCCCGGATTTTGCTGTGCCCGCCTTAAAGGCCCTTTACAATGCCGGCCATCAGGTAAGCCTTGTGGTGACTCAGCCGGACCGGCCCAAAGGCAGAGGCCGGCAGCTGTCGCCGCCCCCGGTGAAAGAAGCTGCAAAAGAACTCGGCCTGCCGGTTTTTCAGCCGGAATCAGTGAAAACACAGGCCTTTTATGAAGTCATGGCGCATTTGAAACCCGACATTTTCGTGGTGGTGGCATTCGGGCATATTCTGCCCAGGCGGGTTATGGAGATCGCTCCCATGGGCGCAGTTAATCTGCATGCCTCCCTGCTGCCTGCATACCGGGGCCCGGCGCCTATTCAGTGGGCGATTATAAACGGTGAGTCCGAAACCGGGGTCACCAGCATGCTCATGGACGCGGGCCTGGATACCGGCGAAATCCTGGAAACGGAAAAAACCGTGATCCACCCCTCAGATACCGCAGGCACCCTTCATGACCGTTTGGCGCAATTGTCTGCCAACGTGCTCACAAAGACCCTGGCCGGTTTTGCCGCAGGTACCATTCGGCCCGTGGCACAGGATCATGCCCGGGCCACCTATGCACCAATGCTGAAAAAATCCGATGGCCGCATTGACTGGAGCCGGTCTGCAGAGTTTCTGGAGCGCTTCATCCGGGGCATGTGTCCCTGGCCCGGGGCGCATACTTACTGGGGCAGCAAACGGATCAACATTTTTGCCGCTCGGGTATGCCCCATGGCCGAGCCGCGCCCCCCGGGCACTGTGCTGGCCTCGTTTTCCAATGAACTGCGCGTGGCAACCGGAAAAAAAGCCCTGTCCATAGAAGAACTGCAGGTCGCCTCCGGCAAACGCATGCATATCCGCGACTTTTTAAAAGGCGCTGAGATATCGCCGGCAACGGTGCTGGAATGATTTCAGGCGATGCCCGGGAGCTTGCTTTCCGGATTTTAAACGAACTGGAAACCAGGCGCACCACCCTGGACCGGCTCATTGACGAGGAGTTTGAAAAAATTGCGCCGGGGATGGACCGGCGGGACCGGGCCCTTGCCTTTGCCCTTGTTTACGGGGTGCTTCGCTGGCGGGCAAAGCTGGACTGGCAGATTGCCGGGCTGGCAAACCGGCCGTCAAACAAAATCCGTCCGGACATGCGCAATATTTTGCGCATCGGTTTGTTTCAGATGCTGTTTATGTCCCGGATCCCGGAGTCAGCGGCGGTCAACACGGCCGTGAACCTGGCCAAAAAATACGGATCACCGAAATTGGCCGGGTTTGTCAACGCTCTGCTGCGAAATGCCGCCCGGCAGAAAACCGGTTTTTCAGATCCGGATCCGGCCCGCGACCCGGTGGCGGCTTTGGCTGTAAGCCAATCTTTTCCCGAGTGGATTGTGCACCGGTGGAACAACCGGCTGGGCATGGATGAAACCCGGCTGTTGTGCGGTTATAGCAACCAGATCCCGCCGCTGACCCTGCGGGCCAACACCTTGCAGATCAGTCGGGAAGCCTTGACCGAAAAACTGGTTTGCGCAGATGCTGCGGAAACAATTTGTGAAACAAAATATGCACCAGACGGCATTTGTCTCTGGGGTCCGCATGTGCCGGTCAGTGAATTGCCCGGCTTTGCAGAAGGATACTTTCAGGTTCAGGATGAGGCTGCACAACTTGCAGCCCATGTACTGGACTGCCGGCCGGGACAGGACGTGCTGGACGCTTGCGCCGGACTTGGCGGGAAAACCGGCCACATTGCCCAGTTAATGGAAAATCGCGGCCGGATTCTGGGCATGGATTCGGATATGGGAAAACTCCGGGAACTGTCTCTGGAAATGAAGCGGCTGGGAGCCGATAATGTGGAAACATGCCGGCATGATCTCCGGCAGCCCCTGGATCCGGAGAAACTGGGAACATTTGATCGGATCCTGGTTGACGCCCCTTGTTCCGGGCTCGGGGTAATCCGCAGGAATCCGGATATAAAGTGGACGGCCCGGCAGGCGGATTTTCAGGGCCATGCCCGAAAACAGCTTCAGCTTCTGAGCCATGCCGCCGCCCTGCTGAAGCTTTCAGGCGGAGTGATGATATACGCGGTCTGCAGCATGGAGCCGGAAGAAACTCACGGGGTGGTTTCCGCATTTCTGGAAAAAACAGCCGGGTTTGAACTTCAGGACATGGGTTTGCTTTTTCCTGGATTGGCGGATTTGGCAGATGACCGCGGGTGTCTCACCCTGCTACCGCATCGACATGAAACAGACGGATTTTTTATTGCAAGGCTAAGAGTTTGCCCATGATCCGATCGATTTTCAAATACCTGGTATTGATCTTTGTCTTTTGCGCAGTGGTCGGTTTGAGCACCTATTTCACCCTCTCTTTTTTCATCCAAAGCGAAGATACGGTTCTGGTGCCGGATCTGACCGGCAAAAACGCGGTTGCTGCGTTGGAAACCCTTTCCGCCCTGGAATTAAACACCCGGGTGGGGGCAAAGGAATACAGCACAGAAGTGCCCGAACATCACGTAATCACCCAGAAGCCCGCCCCGGGCCGGAGCATCAAGGTCAACCGCGAGGTGTCCCTGGTGATCTCCAGGGGGCCTTCCACCGTGACCGTGCCAAATGTCGAAAACCAGGAACTGGAGCAGGCCCGGATGACCCTGGAGCAAAAAGGCCTGACCGCCGGGACGGTGACCCGTGTCCATGATGCAAATACCCCGCGCCGCCGGATTATGGCTCAGCATCCTGCCCCGGAAGACGGCGTGCGGCGCAGCAGTCCGGTGAACCTGCTGGTTAGCGTCGGTCCACGGCCGAAGGCATACATGATGCCGGATCTGCGCGGCAAATTTCTGGATGAGGCCATGCTTTCCATTGAAAGCCATCAAATCAGCCTTGAAGAATTCAAATCCGTTCATGACCCGTCAAAACCGGAAAACACGGTCACGGGCCAGGCCCCGCCGCCCGGGTACCGGGTTGAGACCGGCGCTTCGGTTCGCCTGATCATCAACCGCCGGCCCGGAAGCCGGCAAGCCGGCCGGGATGAAAAAAAGCCGCTTTTTTCCCATCGGCTGGCACCAGGTTTTTTAAAACAGCGGGTGAGATTGGAGATGAGCGGGTTTGGCGCCCATATGGTACTGCATGAAGGCCTGATGGATCCCGGCGCCGTGATCTGGGCCATTGTTCCGGAGCATACAGAAGCTGCGGTTTTTCTGTATGTAAACGGCAAGCTTGTTGAGTCGCAGGTTTACAACTGATAAGCCTGTAAAAAGCTTTTTACTGATGCGCCGTCAAAATTGGAATGCGGCAAAAACCCATGGAGAGTGACAGATGAACCCGATTATTGCCCCCTCGATTCTTTCTGCTGATTTTGCCAGGCTCGGACAGGAAATCACGGCCGTGGAGCAGGCCGGTGCCGACTGGATTCACGTGGATGTCATGGATGGCCACTTTGTTCCAAACATCACCCTGGGCCCCATGGTGGTGGAAGCGGCCCGGAAAACAACCGCCCTGCCCCTGGATGTGCACTTGATGATTGACAATCCGGACGAATTTATCGGCGAGTTTGCCAAAGCCGGCGCAGACCTGATATCCGTGCATGCTGAAACCTGCCCGCACCTGCACCGCACCGTGGAGTTAATCGAAATCAGCGGATGCCGTCCCGGGGTGGTGCTCAATCCGGCCACACCTTTGAGCTGCCTGGACTGGATTCTTGACCGGCTTCATTTTGTGCTTTTAATGAGCGTAAATCCCGGGTTTGGGGGCCAGTCCTTTATTGACGCTTCCCTGGACAAAATCCTGGCGCTCAGACAGACCATTGTCCGCCATGGGCTTTCCACCCTGATCCAGGTCGACGGCGGGGTCAATGCCCAGACCATCGGAAAAATTGCAGCTGCCGGCACAGACGTGTTTGTTGCCGGCTCTGCCATTTTTAAAAGCCCGGATTACAGCCAAGCCATTTCCGGCATGAAAGCCGCTGCCGCAGAAGCTGCAGCGCCCCGGTTTCAAGAGATCAGAGAAGACTGAAAAACCAGAAACAAAAGGAATCAGGCCAGATGGAAACCAAACAGATCCTGGTGATACACGGCCCCAATTTAAACATGCTCGGCACCCGGGAGCCGGAAACCTACGGCACACAAAGCCTTGCCGATATTGATGCCGCCCTGGTCCAGGCTGCCCAAGCGAACAGCACAGGCCTGCAAACCCTTCAGTCCAATCACGAGGGCCAGATCGTGGACGCCATCCAGCAGGCCCGGGGCGCGTTTGACGCCCTGATCATCAACCCGGCAGGCTACACGCACACCAGCGTGGCCATTCGGGATGCCATTGCCATGCTGGAAATCCCGGTCATTGAAATTCATTTGTCCAATATATACAAGCGCGAGCCCTTCAGGCACAGATCCATGATCACGGACGTGGCCACAGGGCAGATCTGCGGGTTCGGCCACCACGGATATCTACTGGCCTTGCAGGCAGCGCTTCGGATGATACAGGCATAACAGGATTTTTCCGGGCCCGGCCGGAACCGGGCCCGGTCGGGTTTTATCAGCCCAGGTATTCCAGTGCGATGTTGAGCATGCGGCGGATGGGTTCGGCAGCCCCCCAAAGGAGCTGATCGCCCGCGGTGAAAAAGCTCAGGTACTCGGGGCCCATGTTCATTTTCCGGATGCGGCCCACCGGCACGGTCAGGGTGCCGGACACGGCAGCAGGCGTCAGCCGCGCAAGGGTGTCTTGCTTGGTGTTGGGCACGGTTTCCACCCAATCATTGGCAGCGCCGATCATGCCGGTGATTTCATCAACAGGCACATCCCGGGTGAGCTTTACGGCAATGGCCTGGCTGTGGCTGCGCATGGCGCCGATGCGAACGCAGATGCCGTCTATGGGAATCGGGGAATCGGTCTGCAGAATCTTGTTGGTCTCGGCAAAGCCCTTCCATTCCTCCTTGGTCTGGCCGGATTCCATGGGACTGTCAATCCAGGGAATCAGGCTGCCGGCAAGGGGGACTCCGAAGTGTTCAACAGGAAAATCCTGCCCGGACATGGCGTCAAGCACCCGCCGGTCTATATCCAGGATGGCTGAGGCCGGATCGGCCATCAGGTCCTCGGCGCTTTGGCCGATGATTTTCATCTGGGAAACCAGTTCCCGCATGTTTTTGGCCCCTGACCCGGAGGCCGCCTGGTAGGTCATGGAAGACATCCATTCCACCAGGTTGTTTTCAAACAGGGCGCCTGCGGCCATGAGCATGAGGCTGACCGTGCAGTTTCCGCCGATAAAGTTTTTCACCCCGTTGGCCAGGGCCTGGCCAATGATTTTTCTGTTGACCGGGTCAAGCACGATAATGCTGTCATCCGCCATGCGAAGAGCGGATGCCGCATCAATCCAGTAGCCGTTCCAGCCCTTGCTTCGCAGTTCCGGGTAAACCTTCTGGGTATAACCGCTGCCCTGAGAGGTGACAATAATGTCCATACCGGCCAGCAGGTCGGTGTCGTGCGCGTCTGCCAGGGGCGGGACCGGTTTTCCGATATCCGGGCCGGCCTGGCCCGCCTGGGAGGTGGAGGCAAAAAGCGGTTCAAAGCCCTCAAATCCATTTTCCGCCCGCATGCGGTCCATGAGCACAGAGCCCACCATGCCCCGCCATCCGATAAAAGCAACCTTTAACATATGCATTCTCCTTTGAACGTAGCGGATCTGAAAAGATAATCGTATTTATTTATAAGCCGTTACCCGGTTTTGTCAACCGCCAATGTGTAGACGGTTTAAATCTTCAGTAAAAAATTGAAAACCCAGCGGTTTGCTGGTAAATTAGACGCTACAGGCAAACTTCTGCCATGACACGGATCATTAGTGAAAACAGCCATGCCCATTTTTGAATACAGCGCCTTAAATGCCAAAGGCAAAAGCGTCACTGACATCATTGATGCTGAAAGCGTGTCCGCGGCCAGGCAGAAGCTGCGGGCCGCCAGCATCTATCCGGTCTCCATCCGGGAGGTTCATGACAGCCAATCCCGCCAAACCGGTTTTCTGGAAAAATTGCTGCCTGTTTTTGCCTCCCGGGTCCGGCCCGGGGAGCTGGCCATCATGACCCGGCAGCTGGCCACCCTTTTGCAGGCCGGTTTTCCCCTGGTATCGGCCATTTACACACTGATCCCCCAAACCCGTTCCAGGGTTTTAAAGCGGATGCTGTCTCAAATTAAAGACGCCATAGAAGAGGGATCCGGCTTTGCCGAGGCCCTGTCTGAATATCCTGAAACGTTTTCCCCCATTTATATCAATATGGTCCGCTCCGGTGAGTCCTCAGGCACCCTGGAACTGGTGTTAAACCGGCTGGCCGACATCACCGAACGCCAGCAGGCCCTTTCCAACCGGGTCCGGTCGGCAATGGCCTACCCTGTTCTGATGTTGATTGTCGGGATCCTGATCCTGATGTTTCTGCTGACCTATATCGTGCCCAGCATTACTGCCATTTTCACGGACATGGACCAGTCCCTGCCCGCCCCGACCCGGGCCTTGATTGCGGTCAGTGAATTTTTAAAAGCCAGCTGGTGGATGCTTCTGGGGGCGATGGTGATTTTTTTGGCGGGACTGCGGCATTTCGGGCGTACCCAACAAGGAGCCTACCGGCTGGATAAGGCCGTCCTGCAAATCCCCCTGGCCGGCAATCTGAAAACCAAGCTGGCTGTGGCGCGTTTTTCCCGCACCCTTGGCTCGCTTCTGGAAAACGGGGTTCCCCTGATGGCGGCCTTAGACATTGTGAAAAACATCGTGGGCAACCGGGTGATTGCCGAGGCCGTGCAAGCCGCTGCAGCCGAAGTGGAAAAAGGCGCAGGCCTGGGTAAATCCCTGGAATCCTCGCGGTTTTTCCCCCACCTGGCTGTTCAGATGATCCAGGTGGGCGAAAATTCCGGGGAACTGGAAGCCATGCTGGCCAAGATGGCCGATATTTATGAAAACGAGGTGGAAACCACGGTTTCCGGCCTGACTTCCATGCTAGAGCCCGCCATTATCCTGGTGATGGCCCTGGTGGTGGGCTTTATTGTATTATCCATCATCCTGCCCATTTTTGAAATGAACCAGATGATCGGATAATTGGGTTCAGCACCCGGCCGTGCATGGGCCCTATCCCGGATACCGATTGTGCATGTTGACAAAAGCCTGTTGAGATTCCTGCCCATTGCTGTCTGAAGCCATCCATCCTCCTTATGGTTAAAATGAGCCGTGAATCGCCAGCATTGCACCCCGGGGCCGGAGCTGCAGGGAAACCGCAGGTCCGTGGCTGTCCTTGAGCCGGCGGATAAATTTTTCGCTTTGCCGGTAATTGTATTTATGGGCGCTTGTCACTCCGCCGGCAATGCTGCCGCTGTAAAACCCCAGGCCGGCAAGGCCGGTCAGGGCGCCCAGGGCGGGCAAATCCTCGTCAAAACACTGCCATGAAGCCACTGCCAGGGCCGAGGTAAGAAAAAAAGCCACCCCGGCTTCCCGGATCCGGCCGGTATACAGATACCCCCCGCCGGGCACCGCAGACAGCAGACCGGCTGTCAACGGGCTTTTATGTTTCATTTCATCCGGATCATCCAGGGATGAAACAATGGCCTCAACATTATAGCGATCTTGATTTTTTTCACTAATGGCCAAAAACGACGACCTTGCCCGGGAAATATCACCGGCTTCCAGCAGAATCCAGGCCATCTGACTGCGGGCCCGGTCGCGGACTTTCGGATCGGGCTTCTGCCGGATGATCTGTTGGAGCATCATTGCTGAACGGTCAACGTCATTTTGCTTCTGATAGCACCGGCTGATCATGAACCTGGCTTCAAGGGCCTGTTCGGAGCCGGGATAGGATCGAATCAACCGGTCAAAGGCATCAATGGCCCGCTGGTAGCGCTGCATGGAAAACCGGGCCATGCCCGCGTAAAACGCAGCAGCCGGTGCCCGTTTGTCCTTTTCAAAAAAATGAACAAACCGGTCAAATTCCGTGGCTGCGGCCTGAAAGTCCTGTTGATCATAAAGCTTTTGCGCAAAGGCGTATGCCGCCCCGGGGGTCACAGTCAGCTCCCGGGTAGATGCCGGCAGGGCCAGTATTAAACATAAAAGCACCAACACACTCAACGCCGGAAAAAATAGTAAACCCGATTGCGGCCGCTTTGGTTGCAAATTCATATCCATAGTCCTTATAGTAAACAGTGTCAACAAAACCGGGATCAGCTCTGGGTTACCCGCAGCACCTCCTCAATTGTGGTCTGTCCTTTCAGTATCTTGTCAATGCCGTCCTGATAAAGGGTTGTCATTCCGGCCTGCACAGCTTCCATCTTGATCCTGTGGGAATCATAGGTTTTCAGCACCAGGTTCTGCAGCTCCGGGCTCAATTCCAGGATCTCATAGATTCCCAGGCGCCCGCGGTATCCGCTCTGAAAACAACTGCTGCAGCCCACGGCCTTATAGATCACCGATTTTTCGGCCTCCTGCGGGTCAAGACCAAGCCGTTTCAGGGTGGCGGCATCCGGTGTATAGGCTTGTTTGCATTCATTGCAGAGCAGGCGCACCAGCCGCTGGGCGATCACTGCGATTACCGAGGAGGAAATCAGAAAGGGTTCTATTCCCAGATCCACCAGGCGGGTAATCGCACTTGCCGAGTCGTTCGTGTGCAGGGTGGAAAACACCAGATGGCCGGTCAAAGCCGATTGTACACCGATTTCGGCGGTTTCCAGATCGCGCATCTCCCCGATGAGAATCACGTCCGGGTCCTGGCGGACAATGGAGCGAAGACCCCTTGCAAAGGTGAGCTCGATTCTCGGGTTGACCTGGATCTGATTGACCCCCTTGAGCTGGTATTCCACCGGGTCCTCGATGGTGATGATATTGATATCCGGGGAATTGAGGCTGGAGAGTACGGCATACAGGGTGGTGGTTTTGCCGCTGCCCGTGGGGCCGGTTACCAGGATGATGCCGTGGGAATAGTGGATCAGCCGGCGGATCGTATCGAGTTTTGTCTGCGACAGGCCCAGCTCTGGGAGCTGAAACAAGGAGCCGGACTTGTTGAGCAGTCGCATTACCACCCGCTCCCCGTACTGGATCGGAATGGTGGAAACCCGGATGTCAATGTTTTGATCACCGATTTTGACCTCAAAGCGGCCATCCTGGGGCAGGCGCTTTTCTGCGATATTCATCCTGGCCATGACCTTGATGCGCGATGCCAGCGACGCCTGCATCCACTTTGGGGGAGTGAGAAGATCATAGAGAATGCCGTCGACCCGGTAGCGGATCTTTAAGCTGTACTGCTCCGGCTCGATGTGAATATCACTGGCACCGATTTTTACGGACTGGGAAATCACGTGGTTGACCAGCTTAATGATAGGCGCATCACTGGTATCATCGAGAAGATCGGCGGTTTCCTCAATTTCGCTGATAATGTTGCCGGTGTTGTCCTCCATGTCGGCCACAAGCTGCTCTGCCGTGTCCCGGCTGCTGTCAAAGGCCATGTTGATCAGCGAGTAAATGGCATCCCGGGGCGCGAGCACCACATCGAATTCATCGATTTCCAGAAGCCGCACCAGATCATCCAGGGGCTGGAAGGCCGACGGGTCATTGATCGCAATCACCGGGCGCGTGGTTTCTGCCTCACCGCTGGCGGCTTTTTCCGGATCAGCGGCACATGTCCGGCAGATGGGCACCATGGCGTATTTTTTCAGAAACCCGATGGGCACCCTGCGAGCAAATTCGGTCTCAAAATCCTCCGGCGGCAAATGGGTCCAAAACGGCAGGTCATAAACCCGGGAAAAGGCCTGGAGCAGCTGATGTTCCGAAAGGATCTTCTTTTTCAGAATCACCTCGGACAAGGGGATATTCTGCTGCCTTGCCAGCCTTCCGGCCTCAGTGATATCGTTTTCATCCACGCCAAAATCGCGGGTCAATATGTCGGTTAAATGCTGTTTCATTGACGGCTGTCTTTTTTTGATGCCGGCTTCAGGGAGACACTGTCAGCTGATCTCCGGGCCGGATAACGGAATCCTCTGTCAAGTCGTTTATTTCCAGCAGCATGTCAAGCGCGATGTTGTGTCTGCGGGCAATGGAATACAAGGTATCGTTTTTCTTCACCGTGTATTGCCTCCCCTCGGTCGGGTCAGTCTCCGGCTGATCGGGTTCCGGGCCTGTTGGAGACACTGTCAGCTGATCTCCGGGCCGGATAACGGAATCCTCTGTCAAGCCGTTTATTTCCAGCAGCGTCTCAAGCGCGATGTTGTGTCTGCGGGCAATGGAATACAAGGTATCGTTTTTCTTCACCGTGTATTGCCTCCCCTCGGTCGGGTCAGTCTCCGGCTGATCGGGTTCCGGGCCTGTTTCGGTTTCGGGTTTTGCCTCCGGAAGTCCGTTGGCAGAGCGCGCGTTTTTATTTTGCGGCGGTCCATAAAGCTTGATGGTTTCCTCGGGAACGGTTTGAAACTTTTTCTTGTTATCCTTGTAAAATTCAGCGGCTTCTTCGGGCGCGGCCATGACTCTGGGGGTGAGAAACACAAACAGGTTGGTCTGCTCGGAGGAATCGGAAAGCGATTTGAACAGCCACCCGATCAGCGGCACTCCGCCCAGGCACGGCACCCGGTACTCGGTTTTTGACAGGCTTTCGTCGATAAGGCCGCCGATGACCACCGTATTGGTGTCATTGACCTCAACCACCGTATCAATGGTTCGTTTCAGGGTTGTGGGGCGGAAATCATCGGCGCTTTCAAGCTTGGTCACTTCTTGGAGCAGTTCCAGGCGTATTTTGCGGTCCTTGTTGATCTGCGGAGTGATTTCAAGCAAAATGCCCACGTCCTGATATTCATAATTGCTGAATTCGGTCTCCCCGCTGGCAGTCCGGGTCAAATAGGGAATGTTTCTGCCCACCCGGATTTTGGCGGTTGCATTGTCCGTGGTAAGGATCTGTGGCGTGGACAGGATCTGCACGTCCCGGTCCTTCTGGTAAGCCTGGATCAAGGCGCGGATGGTGGGAAAGGTGATGCCGCCCACCTCGATGTTTTCACCGAGAATGCCCAGGGAAAAACCGGGCGGAAGCGGAGCCCCGCTATCGGAGTCGGGAAAGGCAAAATTGTATCCCGGATCACCGCCCATGGCGCCGCCGGAAAAACCCCCGCCATAAACCCCCTCCCGGTCCTTGTAACTGCCCTCTCCGCCGGCCATCCATTCCGCGCCTAGACGAAAAGACTTGTCCTTGCTCACCTCCATGATCAGGCACTCGATATAAACCATGGCCCTTGGCACATCGAGCTTTTCGATCACGGATTTCAAAACGTCGTAATCATCTTTTTCCGCTCGTATGATAAGGCTGTTGGTTGCCTGGTCCGCAGTCACCTGCACCGCTTCGGATACAATGGGCGCCTGCTTTTTTCCCTCCTGCTGTTCCTGACTTGCGGGAAGCTCCTGCAATACCCCCACAAGATCCTCAGCCTTGGCGTTTTCCAGGTAATAAACATTGATTTTTTCTTTTCCCCTGGGCATTTCTTTGTCAAGGGAATTTACCAGCTGCCGTATCCGTTCGATGTTGGGCTCGCTGGCCTGGACAATCAGGAGGTTGGTCCGTTTGTCAGCCACGGCGGTGATGGCTTGCCGGTCCCCCCGGCGATCTGACTGGGATTTGCCGAAAACGGAATTGATGATTGAGACAATGTCTTCGGCATTGGAATGTTCAATGGGAAGCATGAGAATTTCACGGCCGGTGCCGGGCACGTCAATGGCGTCAATGATGCGCATCAGCCGCTTGATATTGGAATAGACATCCGTGACAATGAGCATGTTGGTGGGCGCATAGGAGATAATGACGCTGCTTTTGGAAATCAGGGGTGCAAACAGCTGCTTGATCTCATCGGGACTGGCATATTCCAGTGGAATCAGCTGGGTGACGATTTTGTCCTCGCCGCTGCCGCCCTCCCTTTTCAGCTTGGTTTCAATGCTCATGGTCCGGGCATAGGGCGCCGGGATGATCTTGGTGATCTCCCCGGCGTCCACCGTGGTATATCCGTGAACATCCAGCACAGACTCAAAGACCCTGTAGGCCTCCTGAACCGATATCTGGGTCGGGGAAATCACGGTAATTTTTCCCTTGACCCGCTGGTCAACAATGAAATTGCGGCCCGTGAGTTCGCTGATAAACTTGATAAACACGCTGATATCCACATCATTGAAATCAATGGATACCGAACGCCCCTCCTGTTGCGGGCTTTGGGTGGTGTTGGGGTTTGCTTGCTGCTGCGCCTGGCTGTTTTGTCCATAAACCGGGCAAAAAGCCGCAGACACAAACAATCCAAAGCAGATTGTCAACGCAACAATGGCTGCCCTGTAAAAAACGTCTATGTCTGCCGCCTTGCCGGATTGTCGCTGAAACCTGATCATGAGCGCTTCCTCGTTTTCGGCCACGGGTTAATCGATCTGAAAGGAAAGAATCTGGCTGCTGCCGCTGCGTTCAATTTCCAGCTCTACTTCACCGGAGGATTGCATGTTTTCGTAAAAAGTCATGGCATCCTCAACAGACCGGATCTGGCGGCCATTGATGCTTTTGATGATGTCGCCGCTTTCCAGCCCCATTTCAGAAAAAATCGATTCGCTCCGGATGCCGCTGAGCATCAGGCCGCCGGGCCGGCCGTCTTTAAAATAGGGCCTTACGCGCACTTGGCGCATAAGGGTGTTGACATCCTGCATGGCTTCATTCATTTGCTGACTGGATATGGACATGGGTTCTTCTGAAACAGAAAGCTCTGCTGCCTCAGGCGCCGGTTCGTCTTGTCGGTCAGACAGGCGGCCGGCCTGATCAGCCAGTTCCTCCATCTCCAGGATTTCATCCTTGCCGTTTACCGTCAAAACAACCCTTTTGCGCAGAATCATCCTGATCCTCGCCTGATCAATGGTGTCGCCCTCCTGGTAGAGAGCCTGTTTATTGCCGGATTTTTCCTCAATGACCGCATAGGCTTTTTCATCCGTGCCTGTGATGGTGCCCCAGAGCCGGAGGTTGAGCCGGGTTTTTTCCAGATTTTCCAGTTCCGCCGCCGCCCGGGCATCCGGCGAGGTTTCTGCCTGTCCGGTGTGGAACAAATCTTTTTCAGCAATGGCTGCATAATAAGCATAAGCCGGCTGCCGGGGCATCTGGCTGGCTGTGGTGTCCGTCCGGATCTCACGATCAAGGATTTCAGTGCGCAAATGACCGTTTGCCGCAAGGTCAAATTTGGCTAAAGCCATGGCGTAAAACAGGTCTACGCACACAAAAACCGCTGCTGCCGCAAGCAGCACACGAATGATTTTCAGGATGGTTTTTATCATATTCTTATAAACCGCTTAAATATCCGCACATTGTTGCCCTGGCCCTGAAATTACCGGATTTGCCAGGATGGCTGTTTCAGGGATCCGGCAATGCGAAGCGATATATCCCCGCCGCTTGTGGATCTTTCCGGCAGCAGCCCCTCCATGGCCCTGGCCAGGGCCGGATGCGGCCGAAGCCTGGCGGAAATCTGAATCCGGCTGTTTTCAAACGGCCGGCGAATGAGAATACGGCCGGTGCCCTCGGCGGAAACCTGGCTTCCGTCAAGGCGAAGCTGCCGGATGTTCACCTGTTGATCCTCGATTTCCAGGTCCGCCTCAATGGATTCAAACGTTAATTGTTTTATGCCAAAGACTGCTTCCTGCAAGGCAACCGTGCACTGGCGGGCTGCCAGCTCAATGGTGCCGCTGCCGGATTGCCCGGGGAAACTGCCGTCAAACTCAATGGTTCCGTCCAGGCTGCCGGAAACCGTATGTCCGCTCATATTTCGGATCAAAACAATGCTTTCCAGATCTGCATTTTCAAACCGGATATGAAAGGAATTGTCCGTGCCGCGGGCATCTTCCATGGCCACCCATCCCAGGGCCCGCCCATCACCCAGGCTGATTTCAAAATCAAGGGTGTCAAAAATGCCCGGCAGTTTCCGATACGCCGGAGACAGAATCGTGCGGCCGGTTTCCAGGGCATCCATCTGCCGGTAAACCAGGGTTGCCTCATTTATGACCAGACACGGGGGAAAACCCGGCTTTACCGCTGTAATTTCAAGCGACACCGCCTTGTCCGAAGCCTTCCGGACCTGGTGTTCCAGGTATTTTTTCACTGCATTGGCCGGGAATAACAGATAGAGAAACACTGCTGCCAGCATGCTAATATAACATATCCAGGCAAGCCGTTTTTTTGATTTTTTCGTCATAAATAATGCGTCCACTTGGCTTGGGGGCTGCTATGCATCCACTGCCTCGGCCTGCATGACCACGGAAAGCCGCCCTTCGGTCTCCCCGGTTTTGGAAATCGACAACCGGTTGACCCGGACCATGTTTTCAGATGTCTCCACCTCAAACAGGTAGGAGGTCAAATCCTTAAGGGAAATATCCTGAAGCTTGAGTTCAACATAGGAAATGGTTGTGCCGGAGGTCTCATCAGTTGAGCTGCTGGGCTTCATATAGGTGATGTATTGTTTCACACCGGTTTCTCCGGCAACCCGGTCCATGAACGAAAACAGGGTAAACTCCGCCGGTCTGAGGGCATACCGGTTTTGCGTGCGTTTTGCATTTGCCTGCATCACCTGGTGCTGCCGGTACATTTCAACCATTTCCACAAGCGCGGCCTGCCTGGAAGCCAGCCGCTCACGCAGTTGGCCGCGTTTTTCAAAAACCGGATGCACCAGGAGCTCAAAAATCAGGAAAACAGCCACAAATCCGGCACCTGCTGTTACCGCCAGTTTTTCCCTGCGGTTGAGATTGATCACTTTTTTCATCTGCCCGGCGCCTTTTGTCGTTAAAGCGGCTCTTCCGCCAGATCCGCCTTGATCCGGAACCGTACGCGATTGGCGGACTTGTCCATATTGGCGGAACTGATGGTGATCTGCTTGAAAAAAGCAGATTTTTCCAGCTGCATTTTTATATCATCAACTGCGTTGAATGTATCGGTGAGACCGGCAATCTGCACGCTGGTGTCACCCCGGACAAACCGGGTCAGCACCACATTGATGCTGGCAGGTATCAATTCACTGACATCTTTTAAAATATCCACATTGCGGATACCCGCCCCATCCTCTCCGGCAAACACGTTTTGTTTTTCCAACTGGGAAAGGCCGGCCTCCATCTGCTGCACGGGATCAACAATGCGGGTGGCATCCGGGAAGGCCTGTTGAAATATTCTGGTGATCTGCCGGTCTGTTTGCGCAATGCGGTGCTCCATGTGCCGGTTTTCTATGATTGTCTGAATCATCAGTACCATGAAAACAAAAAAAGCCAGCACGCCAATGCTGATGATCTCGCTGCGGTTTTCAGCCCAGTATTTCTGCAGCACATGATGGCTCCGGTTGAACTGAAAAGGCCGGATGCCGGATGTTTCAATCCCTGCCAGGCTCAGGGCACAGTTGGCCTGGGAGCCGATATCCAAATCTTTGTCTGATAATTGATAGAGCCGGGTTTCGGCAGCCAGGTTGAAAAAGCGAACTTCCGTTTCCAGGGCCCCGGACAGTTTTTCAGCAAAGCCGTCATCGGCTTGATCCGCCCCGGAAACAAAAATGCGCCCAAGTTCCGGATCCGTGTCATACAGGGTTTCAAAGGAAGCCAGCATTCGTTGGATGCCTGCTGCAATCATGTCCGCACATCCGGCTGCATCAGCGGCCCCGCCCGTGCGAAGGGCCTGGATCATGTGAATTTTACCGCCAACAACCATGCAGGCCGCTGTATTGGGGCCGTCTATATCAAGCAGCAGAAAATTTTTCTCCCCGGTCTCAGACAGGCGGGAGACACAAAGGGCTGCGGCCGCAGAGCCGATGGTGATCGCCCTTGGCGTTAGATCCAATCGCCGGAAAATTTCCTGAATGGCCTCAAGTTTCCGGGTTTCCACGGCTGCCACGATCAGGTCGGTCTGTTCGGCCTGGCGAACAATGAGAAAATCCGTCTGCATGCCACTGATTTCAAACGGCAGGGTGGGCTCCAGTTCAAAATCAAGCACCTGGCGAATTTTTCTGTTGTCTTTAAACGGCACCTGCAGATTGCGGAAAGACACTTCGGAAGCGGCAATGGAAACAAGACAGCCGGCGCCCTGAGCAGGGATCTGGCTGGTCACCGTCTCCATGGCCCAGGCCAGACGTTCTTCCGGGCCTGCGGCTTCTTCCGGGGCATCGCCAAAAGACACGAACTTGTGGGCCTCGATCCGGTTGCCCTTCAGGGCGGTGCGGACCAGCACGGCACACAGGCCCTGCTTTCTAATATCAATGGATAGAATCCGGTTGCTCATAACAGTGTTACGGCATTGGTTTTAAATTTTTTCACAGGGCCTTATGCGATTTTCAAGCAGTCCCCGACTAAATATATCCTATTCATACTGCCAGTGCAATACACGACATTTCCATCCCCCGGATTTTTTCTGCTCCCGCCGCACAACCACCCGGGCGGTCATGGAACTTTGATTTGCCAGGGCCCTGCACCGGATGCGAAACAAATCACTTTTGACGGCCACCAGGGAAGCATTGATCTCCACATCTCCCATCCCGGGAACCTGCCTGTACCAGGTCGGACTGGTCAAATCATAGAGATACTCACCGCCTGAGGTTTCCTTGCGAAAAGCGGCCATTTCCGGGGCCAAAAACTCCAGGCCCACCGGCAGCAGCGCTGCTAAAATGGGTATTTCGGCAGTGTTGATATTGATCCGGCCGCCATAGGAAAAATCATGTCGGTTGTCCGCTGCCGGGGCCAGGCCGTGTACAGTCAAAAAATCACGCAAGCCGGCATTTCCATCGTCTGCGGAAAACAGTTCCGGGGTGATGTTGCGCACGCGCAGCAGCTCGGACAAATGCCGCACCGGGCCGTTTCTGCACTTATATGGCGGATCCCGGTCCATGTAATAATCAGATTCCGCACCGCTCAGGCCGGTTATGGCGTCATCGTCGCCGGAATCGATCCAGTCCTTGATCGGATTGATGATCATTTCCGGCTCCAGAGGTTCTTGCGCTGTTGCTGTATCGGGTTGATCCTGCTCCTGAAGGAACAATTCAACAAACCGGAGCCACAATTGCTGCTGAACAGGGTTAAAATCGCGTCCGGCCGGAAACTCCACCAGGGCGTTGACCTGCATACGGGCGCGTTCATCAGTGATTTCAATCTGCAATTCATCGTTATCATATCCGGCCCGGCCAAGATAGCCGCTGATTTTTTCCGGGTCTGCCCAGTCCTCCTGGACAGAATCCACTTCCGTCTGCTCCTTGTCGCGAATCAAAATCAGCATGGCCAGACTGACCCCGGATTCGATCTTTTGCTGCAGAATCTGTCTGTCTCTGCCTGCCCCGCTTCTGCTCAGCGAAGCGCCGGTCTGCCGGTTTAACTCAAAGGCCACAGCAATCAAAACCGTGATAATGCTCAGGGTTATGATCAGGGCAATGCCGTGATTATTGGCTTTTAACACGTTCAAGGGGCTCCCTGCCAGCCGGTACAACCACCCGGGTAAAAAACGGATAGTTTCCCTGGTCGGTTTCAATCCTGAAAAAAATTTCAACAGCTGCCGGGCTTGCGTAGTCTGTTGCTTCATCAGACGAATCCCAGGTTTTTCGGTCATTTTTCTCGTGATCGAAATATGTCAGCGCAAATTCCGTGATATGGGTGCAAAGCACCGGCGCCCGGTCTGGATCCCATTGATCTGCATCCGCATCCCGGACAAACGGCCGGTCCCCCCGCCTGAGAACATAACCGCGGTCCGGCTCCGGGCTTTTTTCAACGAAATAACGGAGTTGCGTCAGGGCAGCGGCGGTTTTCCGCGGGTCTGCGCTGCCCGTGGAAACCGGCAGGTGCGCAAAAGCGGCAAACTGCAATCCTGAAAAGGAATCACCGCCAATAAAATCGGTTTGCCCCACAAAGGCGTAAGGATCCGGGTCGTCTCCGGCATCCGGGGGGGTGAACAGGGGATAGGGATCGGCATAAGCCGACCGCAGATCCGTGCTGATCCGGTGCAGGCACCCGGCACCCATTGCAAAGACCCTATCCCCGTCCTTGATGGCGCTTATCCGGGATATAGTGGCATTCATTGCACCGTAGACAATGGTGGCAATCACGGCAAAAATCACAACCGCCATCAACACTTCCAGCAGAGTAAATCCCGATTTTTTCCAAATCCTTTGCTGGTTTTGATGGCGGGGCGGGTTCATGGCCGCGATTCCTCGTTTTTGGCTGAAATCTGCCGGGTGATTTCATAGACAAGCCCCCACGCCGAATGCCGGACAGTGATGCCGGCTTCCAGAAAATCGATTTCACCATTTTCCTCCATGTTGATTTCCCGTGATTCCACCCGGCTCTGCCAGGTGTATCCGGGAAAATCCGGGCCGAAATCCCCGCTGTCTTCACCCATAAAAGAACCGGGTTCCATCCGGATTTGCACAGCCCTGGCCTGGGCCAGAAACGGGGCTATGGAATAGAAACGCACGGTTTCATTCATGGAAATGGTCTGGCCCTGCAGGCGGATAATGCTCACAAGGACCATGGCGATAATAGCCAGGGAAACCAGAACCTCCAGCAGGGTGAAACCGCGGTTGGGAGTTTGGCGATATATCATGCCGCAATGATGATCATCCATGGCTGCCGCCGGTTTTGATATTGGGCAAAAACGGATTGATTTCATAGGAAATGCGCTGATTGCCGCGGGTTTGGATATAAATGACAGCCTGGTCCGAATATCCCCGGGGATAAAAACGGATCTGCGCGGTGCCGGAAGAGATCCGGTGGTCGCCGGCAAAAACCACCTCCGAGAGGCGGTTTGTCCCGGACAGGGATAATCCCTTAGATTTCGCGGCTTCCAGCGCCGGCTCGTCCATGTCTTCCCGGCCGGCCCAGAGCCGGTTTTCATCTAAGTCAACAAAGAGGATAAACTGCATCTGATTTTCAACAGCCCGGTTTTTCAGATCTTTTACCTGAAGCTGCAGCCATGCGGAAAGTTTTCTGGAATCAGAGGAAAAAAAAGATTCATGAAGCCTGGGTACGGCAAAAAACAGCATGACACCCAAAAGACTGATCACCACGATCAGCTCAATGAGTGTAAAGGCCTGGTTATTCTCCGTAGGCAAAAAGGATCTCAACTGCAAGGCTGCTGCAACGCCTGCAATAACAGGTCACCCGGCCTATTCAATCTCCCAGCTCCGGATATCGGCATTGTCGCCCTCGCCTCCGGGCTCCCCGTCAGCCCCGTAGGAGATAATGTCATAGTCGTCATGGGTACCGGGGCTGAGATAGACATAATCATTTCCCCATGGATCTTTTGCGATTTTGCCCTTTTCAACGTATCCGCCTTCCCGCCATCCTTTGGCCGAGGGCCCGGCATCAGGGGGGTCAACCAGGGCTTCAAGACCCTGCTCCGTGGTGGGATATTGCCCGTTGTCGAGTTTATAGAGCTTCAGGGCGGTTTCCAGGGCCTGGATATCGATTCTGGCCTTGAGCTGCTTGGCCTGCTCCGGCCGGCCCATGATTCTGGGGACCATATAGACGGCCAGGATGCTCAATATAACGATGACCACCATGAGTTCAATAAGGGTAAATCCGCCGGATGTTGAGGACGGGTTGTGGTTGGGGGCTGTGGCCGGGGAAAAATTTTTCATTAAATATGCTTTCATCAAAATGGATCGGCCGAAAAAAAGCCGGTCTTTTCATGCTGCAGAATGTTTTTTTTACCTGATATACAACAATATATCAAGATTTTTTAAAAAAGCAAAAAAAGGGAGTCTGCCGGGTTGTGTTTACTGTGCGGGCAAAAAGGGATAAAATGGGTGTAATCCATTTTTATGCGGATATCACATAACCAAGGAGGAAATGAAAATGCAGGATTCAGAAGCCGCAATTCTGGACCGCCCCGAAATCTTACAGAACCTGTTTCATCCCCGAAAGGCCCCGGACACGCCGCCTCCTGCCGGGGCCGTGGATGTAGACGTGGCCGCCGAGGCCGGGGTGAATCTGGGGTGCCGCTTTTATCTGGCTTCCGAGGATCAGCCCCATTTGCTGTTTTTCCACGGAAACGGCGAAATCGCAGCAGACTATGACCCAGTGGGACCGGTATACATTGATCACAGGCTCAATTTTCTAGTGGCCGATTACCGGGGCTACGGCAAAAGCACGGGATCGCCGAGCGTGTCTGCAATGCTTTCAGATGCCCACCTGATACTCGATGCCGCTGCCGACTGGATGGAGAAAAACGGCCGGACCGGCCCCCTGTGGGTCATGGGACGATCCCTGGGAAGCGCATCCGCCCTGGAACTGGCCGCCGCCAGACCCGAAGGCGTGGCCGGCATTGTCATTGAAAGCGGTTTTGCCCATACCGTATCTTTGCTTCAACACCTGGGCGTGGATGCCCGGACTTTGGGGATCGAAGAATCGGCTGTTTTTTCCAACGCGGAAAAAATCGCAAAATACACGGGACCGGCGCTGATTGTCCACGCCCGGTTTGATCACATTATCCCGCTTTCCCACGGACAGGATCTGTATCAAAAATGCCCGTCTGAGACCAAGGCCCTTGAAATCGTGGAAAACGCCAATCACAACGATATCATGATCCGGGCGGGGATGGACTATTTCCGGATGATCAGCGATTTTATCCGTAAGGCGGGCAATCGCTGACGGCCCGCACATGACACTGGCAGGTAAAATCCGCAGCGCCTGCATACCCCAAACTGGTGTCCACAAACCAGGCAGCAACAAAGGATTTGCGG
The DNA here is from genome assembly GCF_046483245.1 of Desulfosalsimonas sp. Classification (GTDB taxonomy): domain Bacteria; phylum Desulfobacterota; class Desulfobacteria; order Desulfobacterales; family Desulfosalsimonadaceae; genus Desulfosalsimonas. The sequence continues at coordinate 29,403 of NZ_JAWODO010000084.1, forward strand.
TCCGCGCTCCAAAGTCGGTGGATATCTCCGGAAAAAATCGGGGGCGTGCAATAATCGCCGAGAACAGATACCGGAAAAAGCAGAAGCACCAGTTCATCCACCGTGGGAAGGCGCCAGTTTTCAACACCGCCAAAGGCCCGGGCATTTAGCGCGTCAATATATTGCCGTGCCCCGGACCACTCCATGGGCCAGTGGGAACCGGCCTTCTGCCAAAGCCGGCCGTGGCTTCTGTCATAGACAGTCTGGTCATCGCGCACCACAAATTCCGGGGCCCGACGGCTTGCGGGCCGCCAGAGCGCATCAAGCCCGAAACGGTTTTTTGCCGCACTTAAAGAAACTTTTACAGGGGTGGTGCGCACCGGCTGGGTGTGGTCCGCCTTAGAAGTCCGGCCCTCAGCCGACACCTCCTGCATCCGGCAGGCCTTTTCAAGGGTTTGCTGCCAGGATTCAAAAGCCCTGTCCAGGGCGGCTGTCATCTTTTGGCAGTCCGGAAAACGCCTGTCTGGTTTCGGGTGGGTGGCGCAAAGCAGGAAATCATCCCAGCACTGGCCCAGAAGGATAGAGGAAGGTGAATTGGACGAGGAGAATATTGAGGAGATGAAGGAGAAGGTTAAGGAAAAAGAAGAG
>NZ_JAWODO010000016.1:0-7036 GCF_046483245.1 Desulfosalsimonas sp.
AAATACCGTCCGCAGCAGTTTGACGATGTCATCGGCCAGGCCCATATCACCCGCAGCCTGGCCAATGCGGTCACCACCGGGCGCATGGCTCATGCCATTTTGTTTTCCGGCCCCCGGGGCACGGGCAAAACCACTGTTGCGCGGATCCTGGCAAAATGCGTGAACTGCCATAACGGTCCCACGGACAAGCCCTGCAACCAATGCCCCTCCTGTAAGGAAATCACCACCAGCAATGCCGCTGATGTGTTTGAAATCGACGGTGCGTCCAACAACAAGGTGGAAAACGTCCGGGAACTTCGGGAAACCGCAAAATACAAGCCCTCTTCCAGCCCGTATAAGATTTTTATCATTGACGAAGTTCACATGCTCAGTGATGCGGCCTTCAACGCCTTGTTAAAAACCCTGGAAGAACCCCCGGCCCATGTGCTGTTTTTCTTTGCCACCACAGAGCCCAACAAGATCCCGGTCACCATCCTCTCCCGGTGCCAGCGCTACGACTTCCGGCGGGTGGCTATTGACGATATCACAGCCCACATGGCGGAAATCTGCAGGCAAGAACAGATGCAGATCAGTCAAAACGCCCTCGCCGTTATTGCCCGGGAGGCAGACGGCAGCATCCGCGACGGGTTAAGCCTTCTCGACCAGATTGTCACCTGCAGTTCCGAACAGGTTTCAGATGAGCAGGTGGTGGAAATGCTCGGGGTCATTGACCGCCAGGTGCTTTTTGATGCCGCAGACGCCCTTTTTTCCGGCAATGCCGCCGCCCTTGTGGGCATTTGTGACGCCCTCTACCGCCAGGGCCGGCATTTGCTGCGGTTTTATTCCGAGCTGATCGTGCATTTCAGAAACCTGCTGCTGATCAAAATGGGCGGGGCGGAAAAAAGCCTTACAGACGTGCCTGAACATGAAAAAAAACAAATGGCCAAGCAGGTGGAGCATGTCAGCGAGCCCTATCTCAGCCAGATCGTCAACACCCTGTTTTCCGACGAGTGGCGGATCAGACAGTCTGTCTCGCCCAGGCATGCGCTGGAGATGACCTTTTTCAAGCTCCTGCAGATCCGGCCGGCCATGTCCATGGATACGCTCATTGAAAAGCTCGACCAGCTCAGACAGGAAATGGGCGGACCTCTTCCGGTAAATGCCGTGCCGGAGGCGGCATCCAAGCCCCGGAACCCGGAGCCCGCGGCTTTACCAGAAAACCTGCATCCCGGCCCCGGGCCGGTCCCGGAGCCTGAGCCGGAAACTGCACCTGAGCCAGCACCTGAGCCGGAGCCGGAACCCGGCGACCCGGAAAGAGCATCAACATCCGAAAACCCCGCTGCCGGCTATGAAACCAACGAGGCATTGTGGGCGGCATTAAAAAACCATATTGCAGCCCAAAAACCATCTCTGGCCGCATGCATGGGCGAAAGCGAACTCCGGGAGATAAACGGCAGGCGCCTGGTCATTGATATCAAGTCATCAGGCAACAACATCGAGCTCCTTGACCAGAAAAAAAACATCACCCGCATGGAGCAGCTCTGCAGCGAATTTCTGGGAAAAAATATTCGGGTGGAGCTCAATATTTCCAGAGAGGCCAACCATTCGGAAAAACGCAGACAGGAAGCCAAAACCCTCAGGGAAGAGGCATTAAACCACCCCCTGGTGGAAGCGGCGGTCAAAACATTTAACGGCAAAATTGTAGATATCAAAATATTGCCCGCAGGAGGAAATACACAATGAAGAATATGGGAAAACTCATGAAGCAGGCCCAGCAGCTGCAGGATAAAATGGCCAAGCTGCAGGAGGAAATGGCCGACAAAACCATCGAAGCCACTGCAGGCGGGGGCATGGTCAAGGCCGTGGCCAACGGCAAGCAGCAGGTGGTCTCGATTCAGATTGAAAAGGAAGTGGTGGACCCCGAGGACGTGGAAATGCTCCAGGACCTCGTGCTCGCGGCGGTCAACGACGCCCTGGGCCGCGCCCAGGAAATGGTTTCTGAAGAAATGAACAAGCTCACCGGCGGCATGAATCTTCCGGGCATGATGTAAGGCGTGAAAAAAGGCAGCCCGTTTTCATGAAACACTATCCAGAAGCCATGTACCGGCTTATTCGGCAGTTCTGCAAACTGCCCGGAATCGGTCAGAAATCTGCGGAGCGCTTTGCCATGTACCTGCTGAGCGCACCGGATACTGAAGTTGCAGCCCTTTCCAAAAGCATCGGGGAGCTGAAAAAACAGGTCACGGTCTGCAAGACCTGTTTCTGCCTCAGCGATCAGGAAACCTGCGCCATCTGCCGGGATCCGGGCCGCAACAGCGGCCTTGTCTGCGTTGTGGAAAGCCCGGCGGACATGGCGGCAATTGAAAAATCCGGGGCATTTACCGGGGTCTACCATGTGCTCCAGGGGCTGATTTCTCCTATGGACGGAATCGGCCCGGAGGAGATCCGCATCCGGGAGCTTGTTGCCCGGGTGCGCGCAGGCTCTGTCAAGGAAGTCGTGATTGCCACGAGCACCAGCGTGGAGGGCGAGGCCACGGCCGACTATATTGACAAGGCCTTAAAATCCTTTGAGGTCAACGTCACCCGGATTGCTTCCGGGGTTCCCATGGGCGGGGAGCTCAAGTATATCGACCAGGTGACCCTGAAAAAAGCCATGGAGGCCCGGCGTGCGGTCTGAAATCACCCCGGAAGACTTGTTTGAATGCCAGCAGTGCGGCCAGTGCTGCCGTGGTTACGGGGGTACCTATATTACCCGCACCGACATTAAAAACATTGCCGCATACCTGGGCATTTCAGAAGACGTTTTTCTTTGCCGGTACTGCACACCGTCTGCCGGCGGCTACGTGCTGGCGCAAAAGGACGACGGATTCTGCATGTTCTGGGATCAGCTCTGCACCATCCACCCGGTCAAACCCCGAATGTGCCGGGCCTGGCCGTTTATTGAAAACCTGTTGAAAAACCCCGCGGGCTGGTATGTTATGGCAGAAGCCTGCCCGGGCATGCGCACGGGCTTTGACAAAGACGACATCCTGCGCTGCGTGCGCGAAAAACTCGACAAACGCGACGCCATGCGAAACCGGCAATCCGGTTCATCGGCTGACGGGAAACGCTCATGATCGGCATATTTGACTCCGGCATCGGCGGGCTCACCGTGGTCCGGGCAGTCATGGACGCGCTTCCCGACCATGACATTGTTTATTTCGGGGATACGGCCCGGACTCCGTACGGCAACAAAAGCGGCCGCACAGTGGTGGAATATTCCATCCAGAACACCGAGTTTCTGATTGAAAAAGGGGCCAAAATCATTGTCATGGCCTGCAACACCGCCTCCAGCGTGGCCACCCAAACCCTCCAGGACCGGTTTAACCTGCCCATTTATGAAGTCATCAGTCCGGCCGTGGACCTGGCCCTGGAACAGACGCGCAAAAACATCATCGGTGTGATCGGCACCCGGGCCACCATTGAAAGCGGCATCTACGAGGAAAAAATCCGCCGGCGCAGCCCTGAGACAAAAGTTCATTCCGCAGCCTGCCCCCTGCTGGTGCCCCTGGTGGAGGAAGGCTGGACAAACAAGCCTGAAACCCGAATGATTGTCAAAAAATACGTCCACCCCTTAAAGGTCAGACAGATTGACACCCTGATTCTCGGCTGCACCCATTATCCGGTAATCAAGCCGATCATCGCCCATAAAATCGGCAAAAAGGTACGCATCATCGACTCCTCTGTGGCCCTGGCCGGGCAGATCCGGCAGTTTTTAACAGACAACCCGGAAACAAATGCCAGGCTGGGCAAAAACGGCACAACCCGGTTTTACGTGTCTGATATCACCCGCCAGTTTCAAAAAACCGCAAAAAGTGTGATCCGGCGCCCAATTGAATTAAACCGGGTGGATCTCCATCTCTGAATCTCACCTGAACTGAGTGATTCAAATTTTTATCCGGTATCATATAATTGCCCGGTAATTGGGGCCCACAATCAGCATGCTGTTGGGCGAAACCGTCTGCACGATCTCCATGGTGGAGCCGAAAAGCAGTTCCTTGATTAAGCCGTGACCGTAGGCGCCCAGAACCAGCAGGGCATCGTGGGGGATTTCATACAGGTTTTCCGCAAAGGGCCGGTTTTCAAAAATTCGCCATGTGCGCACGTAGTTATCAAAATCGTCCTTGAGCCCGGCCTCCTGCATAATGTTTTCGTAATCCAGCCGGGAACGGCTTTCCGGATGGGAAAACACGTCCAGGGGCAGTCCGCAGCGGCGGCTGAGACGGATGCCCAGGCGCAATGCCTTGACCGCGTTGGAGGAGCCCCCAAACAGTACGGCAATGCTTGTCCACGGCTTGTAAACCGCGCTTGGGATCAGCACGGGAAATCGGGCGGACTTGACAATGCGCCGCACCCGGGGGCCGATATATCCCAGGCCGATTTTCGAGGACAGATCCGAGATGCTTCTGGGACAGCACATGAAATCAAAATCCACGGGAAGATCCGGCAGGGTGGAGGCGGTAAAATGTTTGGGGGCAAAAAACCTGGGCTGCGGCAGGCCCATGCCCTGCACGATCTCGGAGGCATGCGCTTTTGCACTGTCCGGGGCCTTTAAATAGGAGCCATCCAGATCCACCTGAACCACGTCGTTTTCAAAATACATCAAAAACTTGACATAATCGGGAATGTAGATCAGCGGCAGGATTTCCAGCTGTTTGCAAAAATAAGCCGATTGCAGCAGCATTTCCCTGCCCAGGGGGGTGTTTCGAAAAATGTGGAGCATCTGCATTTCCATGGCGCATCTCCTTTTATTGCGGCCCGCTCTCAGCCGGAGGCAAACCGGCCTGGCCCCAGGGGTTAGTGAAGGGTCTGGACCATTAATTCGTTTCTATACTTGTCCAGCAGGGTGGCCTTGGAAATCATGCCGATAAACCGGTCGGCCGATACCACCGGCATGCTGAACAAGCCCTTTGCATCCATTCGGGCAAGCACCCCTGAAAGCTCGTCATGAATGTCGACGGTCTCAACGTCTGTCTCCATGATCTGCTCAAGAAAAACCGTTTCATAGAGCAGCGGATCAAACAGGTACGGCCGGATATCATCGAGATGGATCATGCCTTCGAATTGCCCGGTTTCCGGATCCACCACGGGGAAATAATTTCTGTGAGACTGCTGGATCACCCGGATAAACTCGCCGAGCCGCATGCTGCGGGGCACTGTTTTGCAGTCGCTCTCCACGAGTTCGGCAATGCTTAAATCCGCCAGCACCTTGGCATCGGTTCTGGGCCGCAGGTATTGCCCCTTTTCCACCAAGTCCCGGAAATAAAAGGATGCCGGTTCCCAGGCATGGCAGATTGTTGTGGACAGGGCTGAGACCAGGATCAGCGGCAGAATGGTCTCATATCCGCCGGTGATCTCGACAATCAAAAAAATTCCGGTCAAAGGGGCCTGCAAAATCCCGCTGACCAAGCCCGCCATTCCCAGAAGCGCAAAACACCCCTCGTTGACCAGAGACAACCCCGGCCAGAGCATTTCCAGAAACCGGTGATACATGAGCCCGGAGAAACTGCCGATGACCAAGCACGGGGCAAATATGCCACCGGATCCGCCCCAGCCCAGGGTAAAAGACGTGGCCGCGATCTTGGCGGCCACCAGCAAAAGCACCAGACCCAGGCCAGGGGTAAAGGAGCCCTCCACCATCTGGCGGATGGAATGATACCCCTCGCCGAGCACTTCCGGCAGCATCAGCCCGATTGCCCCCACCACGCATCCGCCCAAAAAGGCCCGCGCCCAAAAGGGCAGCGGAAATTTTCCGGAAACATGATGGGATCCCCGCAAAGCCCGGGTCAAAGCAATGGAGACAAGGGCGGTGACAGCAGCCAGACCGATGGCGGCAAGCGTTGCCGTTATCCCCACCTCAAAGCGAAGGTGAGTAAAGGCGATCTGATTTCCCTGAAGGAGCCGGCTGACCTGGGCGCCAGCCACGGAAGCCACGGCAATGGGAACGATATTGCGGGCGGACCACTCGCCCACGATAATCTCAATGGTAAACACCAGCCCGGCAATCGGGGCATTGAAAATGGCCGCCAGCGCGCCCGCAGAACCGCATCCGACAAGGGCGATGCGCTGGCGTTCGTTTAGGGAAAAAAACTGGGCAACATTGGAGCCGATGGATGCCCCGCTCATGACCACGGGAGCTTCCGGGCCCGCCGAGCCGCCGCTGCCGATGGTCAGGCACGAGGAAACCAGCCGGGAAAAAGCAGAGCGCAGCCGCATCAGACCACCGTGGCGCGATACACTGTAGACCACCTCGGGCACGCCGTGGCCGGCGCCTTCCCGGATCACCTTTTCAAGAAACAATGAGGACAGCATCGCCCCGATGCCCGGCAGCACAAACAGCCACCAGTGGGCGCGCAGACCGGACAAAGCTCCGGCCATGAAATGAAGTCCCGTATTCAGCGCCACTGCTGCCAGGCCGCTGCACACGCCCACCAGGGCGCCGATGGCGATCAACAGCAGGCGATCGTCCATGCGAAACCACACCCACCTGGAAGGCGTTCGCCAAATTTTTGATCCTGAAAACAAAGCCAATGTTGATGAACTTGTAAAAAGTCTGATTTTAGATGGTGCCGTAAAAAGTTCAAGATCAAGGCTTGCGCAATTTCGAAGAATGCAGCGTACTTAGTCGTACGTGAAATTCTGAGAAATTGCGCGTAACGCAGATATTGGACTTTTTACGGCGCCATCAATTATCAAAATTCAAATTACCAAAACAAGACAGTCTAATTTCTAGTAGCAAATACATTTTCACCGTAAAAGCAAGTTTTGTCTGTGTTTTGGACATTTGATATTCGGATTTCGAATTTGTTTCGATATTCGATATTCGGATTTCGAATTTTGCGCTTCTGGTTTCGGATTTCGTGCTTCGAATTTTTCTGGTTATGTTCCTGTTTCCCGTGCCGCCCTCCTGGCTTGTTCCACAAACCGCGCCACCTTTTCAGGGTCCTTTTTAAACCGGACGTATGCCCCGGTTTCATCGGTGGCGTTGGTAAGCGTGCAGCTGTCAACCCCCGCGGGC
>NZ_JAWODO010000165.1:0-3875 GCF_046483245.1 Desulfosalsimonas sp.
GTGACGTCCATGCTCCAGTCCGTTGTCAATGGCGGCACTGCAAGCGCCCTTGGAAAAATGGGGGTGGATTTTCCCCTGGCCGGCAAAACCGGGACCACCAACGGGTTTCGGGATGCCTGGTTTATCGGCTACACTCCGGATTTTCTGGCATTGGTATGGGTGGGCTTTGACAACGGGGATCCGGTGATGGCAACAGGCTCAGGGGCCGCGCTGCCCATTTTTGCAGACCTGGTCAAAGCCATGCCCGGCTATGTTTCCGGAAAGCCCTTTGCCAGGCCGCCGGGTGTGGTAAAAAAGAAAGTATGCCGGCAAACCGGGCAGCTGGCAGAATCCATGCAATGCCCGGAAACATATGAGGAATATTTCCTGGAGACCAATCAGCCGGAAAAACAATGTCAGATTCACAAACCCGACAATGTGCTGAAAAGGACCTTAGATGGTTTCTCAAATATTTTCCGATAAGTTTCTGCTGGCCCGGCCCGCCGTCTGTATCCTGCTTATGGTCGGGATGATGATGTTATCCGCCTGTGCCGGGCTCCAGCCGGTGCCTGACAGACCGGGGCAAACCCGCAGCCCCGCTCCTGAAACACCTGTTGACGAAACCATTCATGCGCCTGCTCCCGAAATCGAGGATAAGCCCGATGATTCGGGGGAGGGTAAAGATTACCGCATGGCGGCATCCCAGGACCTGACCCGCCGGGGACAAGAGCTGATTCAAAAAAAGGAATATGACAGGGCCATTCGCGTTCTTGAACGGGCCGTGGGCATCCATCCCGGCGACGGCCGCGGATATTTCTATCTTGCCCAAGCCTGGCTGGGGAAAAAGGATTTCAACCGGGCCGCCCGGTTCAACGAGATGGCCATTTTGTATCTCAGAGACGATCCGGCCTGGCAAAAGCGGGCCCGGGTCCAGAAGGAAAAAATCCAGGACATGGAAAATACGCGGTGATATGGCCTGCCCCTGGAAATAATGAACTTCCCCGGTGACCGCTTCCGGGACAGGTGCCTGCACTTGTCTGGCAAAATTGTGCCGTTTTTGCCGGATCCAGGGCAGCCGGGCGGCAATGGCTGCGCGCACGGCATGGTCGGCCATCTGCAGCGGAGCAGAAACCCGCACTGTTCCGTCCGGGGGATAGAGCCGGATATTGAGGTTTTTGACGTTTTTGCGAAAAACCGCCACCGGGATTTCGGCGATTTCCATGGTTGTTTTTCGTATCCCGCTGTTTTGAAGTTTTGCCCCCATGCGCCTTGCTTACAGCATTTCGAGTTCGTCGAGCAACTGGATAACCCGCAGGGATTCGGCCACCCCGGTGGTGCCTCTCATGCTGGTGACCACCGCCAGGGTTTCCAGCATTTCTTCCTTGGTTGCCCCTTTATCCAGGGCGCCCATGGCCTGGCCCAGAACGCAGTTTCTGCACCCGGCGCCGAGGGCCACGGCCATGGCCATGAGCCGTTTGGTCTTGGTGTCCAGAGCCCCGTCCTTGTAGGCCTCGTCCATCTGGGCCTTGATTTGTTTTGCGGTCTCCGGCATGACTTCAGCAAACCGGCCGAGGTTTTTTGCGCGGTTCTTGTTGAGCGCCACCTGACTTTCCGACATATGCTCTTCTCCTTTTTCACTGATGATTCAAAAGAAACTTTGCATATTTGTTGCTTATGGCTGCCCCAAAGTCAAGGCGGTTTTGCTGAATCGGATCAGCCCTGAAATTTTGTAATTCCGGTCAAAAATCGTGCCGGCCCATAAAAAGCCACCCGGGGTATGATTTTGCGCATACCCCGGGTGCAAACCCTTATTTTGAATCATTGGCAAGGCTTGGATTTGTTATGTTTAACCCATTCCTCCCTTGCCGCCACCGCCTTTTCCCCGGCCGCCCTGGCCTGGTCCCTTGCCTTTGGCGCCGCCGCCCATACCCTGTCCGCCTTGTCCCGGCCCGCGGCCCCGGCCGCCGCCGCCTTTGCCCTGTCCGCCCTGGGCAGGGCCCCGACCGCGGCCGCCGCCGCCGCCACCCATGCCCTGGCCGCCTCCGGGCTGGCCGGTTGCCGTGGATACGGGAGAAAGCGCATTGCGCTGCCAGGCTTCAATGGCTTCATGGACCGTGGCTGCCGAGCTGCTGAAAATCTGCATTCGGCTCTGGCTCAGGGCCTCCATGGCCTTGGGACCGATTTTTCCGGAAATGAGCACATCCACACCGGCATTGCTCACCATTTGAGCGGTTTGAATGCCCGCGCCCTGGGCCAGGTCCTGCTGCCGGGAATTGTCCAGAAATGACGTGTTCTGTGTGTCTGTGTCAAATACAACAAAACCCGCGCATCGACCAAAACTGGGATCTAACCCGTCTTGCAGGGATTGTCCTTTAGAACTGACTGCGATTTTCATGGCTGTATCTCCTTTTGATAAGAAAAGCGTTTCTTTTTGAAATAAGAATGTGTTTTGAATTGTTGCGCGTACACCGGAAAATCCGGCCTGGATACCCGGGTTGCCGGCACGCTTTCAGGGAAGTGTTTCAGGCACGTAGCCTTTCGGCAGGTGCGCGGAGCCCTTGACACATGGAAGTCCTGTGGCCTGGTGGACTTTCTCCATCAGCGAGTCCACATGACTGCAGAACCCTCCTTTGTCCATTTCCCATCCATCCCCGGTCTTATCGGCAAACATGCAGGTGCAGAAATGAATGGCTTCGGCCCCCTTGGATTTAAGGATTTTACCGTGATTCACCACATTGTCTCCCGGACATCGGCAGGTAAATACGCCCGCCGGAACGGCGTGGTGATACCCGGCAAAACCTTCTTTTGTTTCTGTCAGGCACTTGAAACAACCGGTTAAGGGGCACCGGTCCTCGTTTTTTTCACAACGGATAATGGCGACCTGGGTCATTTTCACTCCTTTTCGGTAAAATGCAGGGTTTATTGATCAGCCGAAAAGACCTGTCCACCCTTTTCGCGCCCCGGAATGGGCGGCAGCGATCAGTTGAAAATGAAATTGTTCATTATGAGCATAATCCCAAAATGCGTTTGAGACAAGGGAAAATTTGTCAGCCGCCCGGTGGGCCTGTCATCGGTTTTCCATTCTCATTTTTGCAGTACAAAAAAATTGAATATCGGTACCCTGTCCAAATCCCGGTGAATACTGAATCCGGGTTTTAGACGGGCAGGGATTTGCATATAATCCGAACATTTGAAAACAGCCTGAAAAAGGAAAGGAATTTTTGCAATGGAGCAGTCCGCATTTTCTCTGGATGGAAAGGTGGCATTAATTACCGGCGGCAGCCGTGGAATCGGCAGAGCAACAGCCGTTGCTTTCGCCAAAGCCGGTGCAGAGGTAATCGTGACCAGCCGAAAAATAAGGGTCAACGCAAAATCCCCGGATGCTGAAACGCTCAGTTCAGGTTCCAATTAAAGCCGGCCATAAATTCAAGCCCGGATCTGATGCATGGGGCAGCGGTATCAGGATAAATTGAAATAATGCGCCGGCTTATTTAGCTTATTTAGTGCCTGAACGAAAACCGTTTTTTCCGCCAATCTCTGCGTCCGGCTCAAATTTTAATCCTCAAAATACGTCGAGTATTCCTGCGGTTAAAATTTTCGCCGTCCTTGACCTTGACGAAAAATCCTGATTTTCGTTCGGGCACTATTTATCTGACCATCTACTGTCGCCGGCTCCGGCCGGGTGTGCAGATCATCAGCCGGGTCAGCCTGGACCGGAATATCAACACCCTGCACCGGGCCGGGGCCAATCTGGTGCTGTCCTACAGTTCCCTGGTGACCGCCACCATCATGAATCTGCTTCATCCCCAGCAGATGCTCATGCTTTCAGAGGGACTCAACGTGTTTCGGGTCACGGTGACCCGAAAGCTTGAAAACAAACCGCTGATGAAGCTGCA
>NZ_JAWODO010000068.1:0-35954 GCF_046483245.1 Desulfosalsimonas sp.
AGATGCGAGGTGTTCGAGGATCACCGGCAGGAAGTCATCCGCATCGAGCATGAAGCCGATGCCATCAAGCGCAGAATTCGCGGGCACCTGCCAAAGGGCGTCATGCTTCCGGTGGAGAAGTTTCAGTTGTTTCAGTATCTGCGGGAGCAGGACAGCGTTCTCGACAGTGTCCAGGAGGCTTTAAACTGGCTGTCCCACCGGATGGACAACGGGATTCCGGAAATTCTGGAACGCGATTTTTTCCTGCTGGTGGATGCCGCCATTGAACCCACCGAGGAGTTAAGCCGGATGGTGGGCGAAGCCCAGGTCTACTTTAAAAATTTTTCCGAAAAACAGCGCAAAAAAGTCAAGGATATCATATCCAATATCCGTCAGATGGAACATGATGCCGACCAGCGTGAATATGCCCTGATCCGGAAGGTGTTTCAAACCGAAAAAGACCCCATCACCGTGTTTCATTTGGTGAGGCTGGCGGAAATTATCGGCAATATCGCGGATCACTCTGAAAATTCAGGGGATATGATGCGGGCCATGGTGTCCAAATAATATCGTTGTCCATACTGCCGGAAAAGAGCGCTGCAACACGGGCGGCAGATCCTGGACTGGAGAGGGGTTGCCGCTAGAAAAAAGCCCATTTGATGTATAAGATCAGAGCCAGCCAGGAAAGGATGCAGATGACATAAGAATACCAGTTGATCGGGCGTTTGGCTTTGCCGTGGCGGTCCACCTTGCCCACCCGGGCCTTGCAGGAAAAACAATGGGTGGCGTCAATGGGCAGGCTTGCAAAACATTCCGGGCAGCGCTTGATCAGATAGGTTTCCGGATTGCCCTTTGTCTTTTTTTTTCGTATGCCCATGATCCCCCCTTCTGGTTGATCGGGCGCAGAAGCGGCTTTTAAAATCGTATCTGACCTGATCTGCGGTTTTAACGCCGTTTTTGTTCAAATTAGTCGGAGAACCGGTCAGATACTTCAATGTCACTATTTTGCCGCAGTGCGGCAATCCATTTGTTCAGTGTCTGCCGACGTTTCTGTTCCTTGAGCTGCGCTGCAGCATTTTTTTGCTGTGATTCAAAATCCTTTTCATCCGGAACCTTTTGTTCGCACAGGTGAAGAACGAAAAAACGCCCGCCTTCCTTAATGACAGATTCGGAAATCGGGTTTTCCGGGCTCAGGGAAAATGCGGCCGCTGATACCTGCCGGCTGTTGCCGATATCGGGCACCGGCTGGCTGCGTTTGAAAAAATCCGTGGTGTGGATTTCAACGCCTGCTTCCCGGGCGGCATCATTAAAGCTGTCTGCGGAGCGGGCCTGTGCCAGAAACTTTTCTGCTGCTGATTCTGCGGCCTCACGCTGCTTTTGCCGCACCAAGTCGTTTTCCACCCTGTCTTTGATATTATCGAGATCCGGGATTTCCGGTTCTTTTCGTTCAATGGGCTGGATCAGAAAATAGGCATCACCGATTTCCTTGACCTCACTGATTTCCATCAGCGGAGTGCCAAAGGCGGTTTCAGCAAATTGCCCGGGGGCGTCAATGTCTGCCGGCCCCTTTTCCCGGGTGAAAAAATCCGTGGTTTCAATATCCAGATCCAGGTCCCGGGCATTGTCAATCAGGTCATCGCCTTCAAAGGATATTTCATAAAGCGACCATGCCTTGTCATAAGCAATGGTCCGTGTCTGCTGCTCGGCGAGCTTGTCCCTGATTTTATCACGGACTTTTTCCAGGGGTTCGACTTCGGCCTCCTGTCGCTCTTCAACCTTGATCACGTGCCAGCCGAACCGGGTGCGCACCGGTTCGCTGATATCTCCCGGATCGAGGGAAAAGGCGGCTTCGGCAAAGGCTTCGACCATGTCATCGCGTTTAAATGATCCCAAATATCCGCCGTCTTTTGCCGTAGGACCGTCGGAATGTTTTTTTGCCAGTGCGGCAAAGTCTTCCCCGCTACGGGCTTTTTCCATGATTTCAGCGGCCTGGTCCAGGATTTCGGTATCCTGGTTTTTCTCTGCGTCCTCCGGGACCTTCAGCAGGATGTGGCGGGCCGTAACCGTTTCAGGGGTGCCGAATTCGTCCTGATGGGCCTGGTAGTAATCTTTGATTTCCGATTTCGAGATTTCTATTTCATCAATGCAGTCGGCGGGGTCAAAGCGCAAAAAGCGCGCTTGGACCGAGGGTTGGGTTCTGTATTTTTCCTTGTTGGTCTCAAAGTATTCCCGAATTTCTTCTTCAGAGACTTCAATATCTGAAAAGTCGCTGCCGAAGAACTCCGCATAGTCAATTTTGATTTCCATGTTCTGCCAGTTGTGCCATGCGCGGATTTCGACTTCGGAAACCGGGACGGCGCCGGACACCAGGTTCCGGATCATGCCGGTCTGGAGGGTTTGCTTGTGCAGGTTTTCAAAGTCTTCCGGCGACAGGCGGTTTTGTTCCAGCAGCTGGCGGTAGCGCCGGGCATCGAACCGGCCGTTATTCTGGAAGGCGGAAATCTCTGCAATGGCGCTGGCAAGGGCATTATCCGGGATCCGGAGATTGTTTTGCTCGGCAATCTGCAGCAGCAGATGTTTTTCGATCAGCTGGTTTATGGCTTGGCCCTGGATGTCGAGCATCTCCAGCAGGTCCTGATTGAGCTGATCGCCGAAGCGCTGCTCCAGGTTTTGCATGATGCTGTTATAGGTGCGCTGGTATTCATCAATGGTGATGGGCTCGCCGTTGACTTCCGCAACTGAGGTTTCCCGCTGGGAGTAAAAGGAGCCCGCGCCTGTGAAAACGAAAGCCAGCACGATGAGCCCCAGCAGGATTTTGATCATCCACGAACCAGCGCTTTTGCGCATTGAACTGAGCATCTGTACCTCTTAAGTATTTGGATATGAATTGCAAGATTGGCATCATACGGAGAAAACCGGATTTTGTCAAGCATATGCACGGTATTGTGCACGGTATTGCCCGGCACTGCAGACGGTTTCAAATTACCCGAAAAATAGTTTGTGCCCAAAAAAGCTTCATGTCGAAAATCATAAAATTTATGTTATAATAATAGATACGATATTTTTTGCGCGGTTTTTGCCATTCAGGGGCCGGTCGCCGGCCGGTTTTTCACAGGTAAAAAACAGGTAGGATGCCATGGAAAATTTTCCCCGCCAAGTCCAGCCGGTTGGTTTTGAGCAGCTCGGGAGCCGGCAGGCGTTTCTACGTGCCGCAACGCCCTTTGACCTTCTGCCCGCAGCCGAGATCGAAATCGTTTCCGCCAATTTAACCGAGCTGAGCCATCCAAAAAATCACACCCTGTTTGTTCAGGAAGAAACCATCCTTTCCCATGTGATCATTGTGCAATCCGGCCGGCTCGAGCGCGTGATCGAGGAAAACGGCAAGCCGGCGGTCAAGGAAATTTTGGGGCCGCGGCGCATTTACGGCGGCATCTCCCTGTTGTTTAACAACGGGATTTCCACCTCCACGGTGCGTTGTGCGCAAAACGTCACTGTCTATGCCCTGGACAGGGAAAACTTCCTGCGCCTGTGCGTTAAGCATCCGGAGTTTGCCCGCTATTTTTCCCGTTCCATGGATGAGGGCAGAAAACGACCGTCTCCGGCCGGGGCGGCCGAAGCCGCACAGGTCCCGGAGCCTGTTACGGATGCGTTCATGTGGAAGCCGGTGGGCGATATCGCCCGGGGCTTTCCGTCCTGTCCGGCTGACACCTCCATTCGCGAGGCGGCCGAACTGATCAGTGCCAGTGGCAGAAGCGCCATTGTCGTCCTTGACGATCAAAGCCGGCCTGCCGGCCTGATCACAGACGATGACCTGCGCAAAAAAGTCATTGTGGCCGGCAGGTCCCCGCAGGATCCGGTGGAGACCATCATGTCCGGGCCCCTGATACAGATCAGCAGCCAGGTGCCGGTGTTTGAGGCCGTGCTGACCATGATGCGCCGCCGGATCAAGCATCTGCCGGTTTTTGCCGGCGAGCGCATCCAGGGAGTGATCACCGAGCGCGACCTGCTGCTGGAAGGCACCCAATCCCCGGTGTTTCTGGTCCATGAAATTCAAAACGCCCGTAAAACAGAGCAGCTAAAGCAGGCCTACGCCAAGCTGCCGGAAGTGGTTACCCGCCTGCTGTCAAGCGGCCTGAGAGCCGGCCATGTCAACGGCATTATCACAGCCATCACCGATGCGGTGCTGGCTCGTGTCATGGATATGACCCTGGCTGACATGGGAAGCCCGCCGGTAGATTTCGCATTTTTGCTTTTCGGCAGCGAGGGCAGAAAGGAACAGACGCTTAAGACCGATCAGGACAATGCCATTGTTTATGCAGACGTGGCTGAACAAGACAGGGAAGCGGTAAACCGCTATTTTCCGGAGCTTGGCACCCGTGTCTGCGACCAGCTGCATGAAATCGGCCAGCAGCACTGTGAATTCAATATCATGGCCAAAAATCCCGACTGGTGCCAGCCCTTGTCCGTGTGGAAAAAATATTACCGGAAATGGGTGATCAGCGATGATCCGGACCGGATTTTAAACGCCGGGATTTTTTTTGATTTCCGCCTTGGACACGGCAGCCGGGAGCTTGTGGATCAGCTGCATTCAGCCCTGTTTGCCGAATTGGCTGAATGGCCCGGCCTGCTGCGGCACATGGCCAGAAACACCCTTCATTACCGGCCGCCCCTAGGGTTTTTCGGCAACTTTGTGCTCCAGGAAAAGGGCCGGGGAAAAGGCGCCCTGGATATCAAAAGCGCCATGCGCCTGGTGGTGGATTTCGGCCGGATTTACGCCATGCAGACCCAAATGACCGAAACCAATACGGTCAAGCGCCTCCGGGCCCTGTATGATCAGCAGCGCCTTGACAAGGAAGCCTTTGACGATCTGGTCCATGCTTATGAATTTCTTATGCACCAGCGGCTCAGACACCAGAGCCGGGTCATGGAAAGCGGTCAGGGCGAGGTCAACAATTATCTGAGGCCGGGTGATTTGACCACCATTGACCAGCAGGCATTAAAAGAGGCGTTTAAGCAGATCCGCGTGGCCCAGGCCAAACTGCGCGTGGATTTTTTCCTGTATCTGCCATAAGGGGCAAAAAGTGGCGGTTAAAAACCGGGTACACACTTTTTCAGCATTCTGGCCAGCGGCGAGCCCTGTTTTTCCGTGTCCGCAAATGTCCGGGCATGCTGGCTCAGATAGTCCTCGGTGAGGGTAAAAGGGGTTACCGCATCCGGATTTTTTTCAATGGCCCGCACAAAACTTCTGACCACTTCCGGATCAAACGTGGTGCCCGCCTGTTCCAGCAGCAGGGACATGGCCTTTTTCACACCCACGGTCTGTGTGCCGGGCCGCTGGGAGGTCATGGCGTCAAAGCTGTCGGTTACTGCAATAATTCTTGCCCCCAGAGGGATGGCCTCCCCGAGCAAACCCTCGGGGTAGCCGGTGCCGTTGTAGCGTTCATGGTGGCTGCGGATCAGGTCGGCCACGTTGGCAAGCGAGGATAAGGGGGCGATGATGCGGGCGCCGATGACCGGATGCTTTTTTATGGTTTCCATGTCACAGGGCATCAGGTTGCCCAGGTTGGCCAGGATGGTGTCATCCATGGCGATTTTCCCGATGTCATGGAGCAGGCCGGCATGATAGACGGTATCGGCCTCTTTTTCTCCCAAGCCCATCTCCAGGGCGGTCATATGGGCATAGTTGGCCACGTTTAACGAATGGCCGTGGGTGCACATGTCCTTGGCCTCCAGGGCCAGAACCAGTCCCTCGATGGTTTCCCGAAAGGCCTTGAGCATTTTTTCGTCATAGCGAAAGGCCTTGTGCAGGGCAATGGCGCCCTGTCTGCCCGAGGCCCGGACAAACTCGATTTCACTTTTCAAAAGCGGCCTGGGATGGCTGAAATAGACCGCCAGAATGCCCCGGTAGGGCTCTGCAATGGGAAAGGGAATGCCCAGTATGGACGTGACCATCTGCTTGCCCAGGGTGGTTGTGCTCGGGATTCTGGGATCGCCTCTCACATCCTTGAAATAGATATCCTTTTCGTCGTGAAATTCAAACACTTCCTCCAGGATTTCATAGCTGACCCGGGACAGATTCTCCATCTGGAATCCGGATGTGGCCTTCATGTGAATAGCACAGGCGTTGGTGTCCACGATCCAGTAAATACACCCCCGGGCCTCCATGATTTCCTGGATGTTTTCCACGATGGTTTTCAGGATATCAGCGGCCTGCTCCCCCTGGTGAATAGCGGCGCTGATCTTGCGGAAGGTTTCCAGGTACCGGGTTTGCTGGATGGCATTTTTGACAGTGGCCGCGCCTTGGATGCACACGGCCCTTTGCAGTCGCGGATTGGTTTCTTCCCCGCTTAAGGCGCGGTCAAAGCAGAGCCACAAGATCATGGTCATGTCCTGGGCCACGGAAAAGGGCAGGCCCATGACAGAACAGATATCTTTTCCGGCGGCTGTCAACAGCCCGGAAACACGAATGTCTGCGGCGGCGTTTTCGATAAAGACGGGCTCGTGCCGGCGCAGTTCAGGGATGTCTGCGGTTTCGGGCATTTGAATGATTTTTGCGGCGTTTTTTTCAATGCCTTCGGCGGCAAGGACCCGGGCTTCGGTTTTAAGCGGATCCAGCCGGCATATCAGGCAGGCCTTTGCATCAAAAATATCAGCCACCGCGCTGACCAGATTTCGCAGGCTTTCCTGGAAATCGATGCTGTGGCCCAGGGGGGGATCGACATTTGCGGTGTGTTGCAGCAGCCGGTTGTATTCAAAGGATTCAGACATTTTTTATAACCACAAGTAAAGAAAACAGGCCACAAATATGATGGTAATGGCCATGGCCGCTGACATCCGCGTCAGGGAAAGCCCGGAGGCGCTCTTGGTGCCAAACAGGATCACGGCCAGGGCGTAAATGGATGCCAGAAACAGCAATAACAACACGGCCGTCC
Organism: Desulfosalsimonas sp.; assembly: GCF_046483245.1. Taxonomy (GTDB): domain Bacteria; phylum Desulfobacterota; class Desulfobacteria; order Desulfobacterales; family Desulfosalsimonadaceae; genus Desulfosalsimonas. Next base: position 6,912 of record NZ_JAWODO010000068.1, read on the forward strand.
CGTTGATCCCGGACTGAACGGCGGCCAGCACCGGGGCCAGGGGCCACAGGCCGATAAACGAAATGCCGAGGTTGAAATAAACCGGGAAAAAGGAGGTGTTGCCGCCAATGCCACGGGAAAATACCCACAGAAACATGGCTGCACCCGCATGCATGAAAAAGGCCACGGCCACGCCCACCAGGACGATGGCCGCCCTGGAGGCCAGGGGCAGGGGTTCGGCCGCCGGGCCGCCGGCCATCATAGAGCTGCTGAAATGCAGGGAAAACAGGGCGTGGAGAATTCCGAAAATCGAGATGTTGACCACACAGTACCACACTGTTCGGTTATCCGCCATAATGGCCGGATATACGCTTTCATCGAGCCTGAGCACGGCCTGCATGGCCGATGGGTAGTTCATCCTGACTCCTGGCAAGTATTTTTCTTTGGTTTGCATTTTTGATTCCGCGGAATCAAGGGCTTTTGCTTTTCATAATAACCACAAAAACAGGCAGAAGAAAGGCCTTTTTGCCCTTCTCCTGCCTGTTTTCGGTTAAGGTGTCAATTGTTGATGCCGCCTACCAGGGTTGCATACCCCAGATAAATACGATCACAGAAAGGCCCACCAGGACAATGGGCATGGCAACGCCGTTGTATCTGGCCTCGTCATAGTCAATGCCCCAGCCATGGATGCGGTCGATCATCTTTTTGTCCTCAAGGGTCGGTGCCGCCAGCTGCATCTTGTTAAAGACAAAAGACAGGATGATAAACGAGGCAAACGACAGGGGCACGGTGACCATGGCCCCGGACATGCCCAGTGCGGCCACCAGGCCCTTGCCCACAACAATGTTTGAAAGCACGTGCGGGGAGATGATGATATAGATGATGCCGCAGGCCGCCGAGGAAATGATCATGGCGATCTTGTTGGCCTGCTTCCACCAGACCCCCAACAGGATGCTCGGGCTCACTGCAGTGGCCAGAAGCCCGAATGCCCAGAGAATACTGGTGACCAGAAACGGCGGCGGGCTGAAAGCCAGCAGGATGGTCACGATGCCGGCAATGCCCAGTGCCAGATAACCCCAGCGCATTTTTTTGGCGCCGGGCATTTTCGGGGCCAGAATGCCGAGCAGGTCGCCGCCGACCAGGCCGGCAATGGCCATAAGATTGCCGTTGATGGTGGACATGCCCGCGGCAATGGCCCCGCCGACCACGAATGCGGCAACAATGGCCGGATTGTAGAACACGTTTAAGATCAGAATGGTCTGATCCGGTTTGGCAATTTCATGACCTGTCAGGGCCGTGAAATAGTTTCCGGCAAACCCGGCCGTGTAGGCCCCGGAAAACAGCAGGCCCAAAAACAGGATAAACCATACCACTGACCAGCGGGCGCTTTTGATGCTCGATGAGGTAAAAACCCGCATGGCCAGATGGGGCAGGGCAATGGGGCCCATGGTAAATGCCGGAATCAGGGCGAAGTACCAGCGATAATCGTATTTCATGTCAAAAAACGTTGGAAGCTGCTGGAGCATTCCCGGCACCATGTCGCCGTAGGCCAGTGGCGGAAACCACCATCCCGAAGACCCCATGGCCTTCATGATCGCGCCCATGGGCACCACCATGGCAATGATCATGACAACCATCTGGAAGGCCGCGTTATAAGAGGCCCCGTACATGCCGCCCATTGTGATAAATCCGATGGTGGCAATGCCCACGATGACCAGGGCGTATTTGTAGGGAAGGCCAAAGAGCACTTCAAAGGCCATGCCCAGGCCGATCATCTGGCCCAGGGCGTACATGATCATGCTCAGACACATCCAGACAATGATTACAATGGCCGCTTCGTTTCCGTAGCGCACCTTGATAAAGGATGCGGGCGTAAAGGCCTTCATCCGCCGCAGACACGTTCCGTAGAGCAGTGTCAGCAAAGGAATGGACAGGGCCCATTGGATCCACAAATACACAAACGGCGCCTGCAGTTTGTAGATCAGGGCAATAACGCCCATAAACGTGGCCAGACTCGCCCAGGTGGCACCCATGGCCAGTCCGTTTGTCACCGGGCCGATGGCAAAGCCGGCGGCATACAGGTCTTCTTCACTGGTGGTTTTTTTGGCTGCCAGCCAGCCCACATAGTAGAAAATGGCAAACAGGATGACCACAACAGCAATGCCCATCCACATGCTCGGCAATACAAATTCGGTTGCTTCCATGTATAATCCCCTCCTGATTTAAACGGTGTCACCGGAATTTTTGTCCTCAAGCGAGCTGGTATACGCATCCATGTCATCATCAAATTTGTTGAGCACCACAGCCATGATGATTGCCAGGATGAGCAGGCCGAACCATCCCATCAGGATGGGCATGATGTAGTGTACCGGAAATCCCCACATGGAACCTTCCTGCAGGGATGGAAATAGTTTGAAAATCTGCGCAAAGTGCCCGAAGATCATCAGGATGACCACGAACAGCACCGTGATGCGCAACTCCTTTTTGTACAGCTGTTCCTTCATACGTCCCCTCCTTCTTGTGGTTTAGTCTTTTTTCTTGGAGCTCAACTCGGGAAATTCATGGTAATAATATTCGTTTTTGGCCTTTTCCTCTCCCTTGTTCTTTTTAATGATCTCGCCTTCCCGCAGCTCAATGCGCCGGATCTTGCCGCTGATGGTCTTGGGTACTTCCGTGACAAATTCTATGATCCTGGGGATTTTGAATTTGGCCAGTATGTTGATGGTGTGCTGGAACAATTCCAGGGCCAGGTCCCGGGAGGGTTCATATCCCGGTGAAAGGATCACAAAGGCCTTGACCAGCTGGTAGCGGTTGGGATCGGGGCTTCCCACCACAGCGGCCTCGGCCACGGCCGGATGCTCGATTAAGGTGCTTTCCACTTCAAAGGGGCCCACCCGGAAGTCCGAGGATTTAATCACGTCATCGGCCCGTCCCACAAACCACCAGTAGCCGTCTTCGTCAAAATAGGCCCGGTCGCCGGTGTAGTAGAAATTGTTGACAAAAACCTCTTTCATTTTTTCCGGATTGCCGATGTATTCGGTAAACAGGCCAATGGCCCGCCATCGGTCCAGGCGCACCACAATGTGGCCGACTTCCTCGGGTTTGGTGATCTCATTGCCCTCGTCATCGGCAAGGGTGATATCGTGCATGAATGAAGGTTCTCCAAAGGAGCCCAGGCGCATCCTGCCTTCCATCCAGGGCGAGTTGCCGATCATGGCCGTGGATTCGGTTTGTCCGTAGAAATCCCGGATTTCCGTTCCCGTGTATTTCTTCCACTGCTGGATGACTTCCGGGTTCAGCGGTTCGCCGGCGCTCACTGAAGATCTCAAGTGGGAGAAATCAAACTGGCTCAGATCCAAACCCACAAAGGCCCGCCATGCCGTGGGCGGGGCGCAGAAGGTGCTGACCTTGAATTTGGATACAAATTCAAGATAAGTCTTGGGATCCAGGGCGGTGAAATGAAAGCCCGCCACGATGGCGCCCACGTTGAGCGGTGCAAAAAAGCTGCTCCAGGCCCATTTGGCCCAGCCCGGGGCAGACAGGTTGTGATGTACCTCGCCCGGGCGGATGCCGATAAAAACGGCTGAGGACAGGTGTCCGATGGGATAGGAAGTAGCGCTTTGCCCCACCTGCTTGGCCAGTCCAGTGGTGCCGGAGGTGAAAAAGCAGATCAGCACGTCGTCTTTTTTGATTTTGGCCCCCTCGGCGAAGCCCGACTCGTTGGCCAACTCGCTGTAGCTGATCCAGCCGTCTTTTTTGCCCAAAACGATTTTGATCTTGGGCTGGGCACCGGTTTCCGCAAGGGCCTCATCAATGGCCGCGGCCGCGCTTTCCTCTGCCACAATGCTGTCCGGGGCATAGTTTTCAAACCGGAACTGCAGTTCCCGCACGGTCATGGATGTGGCCGTGGGCACATTGATCAATCCTCCCTTGAGGCAGGCCAGGGTGGCAAACCAGGTTTCCGGCACAATGGGGATCATCATGTACATGTTTTGGCCCTGCTCAATGCCATGCTTGCGGAGGAAATTCAGGCATCGGTTGCCCTCTTCGGCCAGCTGCCTGTAGGTGTAGGTGCGCTCTTCCCCGTTGGTTATGTCCGCCCATTGCAGGGCCGGCTGATCACCGCGTTCTTTTACGTGCAGCCCTTCCAGGATTTCCTCTGCCCAGTTGAAATGGCTCGGCAGCTCCATGTGGTTGAGCTTTTCGAATAACGCCTTTGCTTTTTCCCGGCGCTTGGTCATGTCATCTGTGGTGTTGACTTCCATGACTTCCTTGTAGATGTTCTCCAGTGCCATTCGGGGTCTCCTCCTGTGTTGTTCTGATTTTGTTTCGGGTGAACAGCTTAAGATCCTGCAAGACGATGCTTTATTCAGCGATTGACTTTTGCTTGTGTAAACGTTGTTTAAAAAACAAAGCAGATACGTTTTGCAGGGGGCCTTTTTACAAAACTTACATGAAGCTTGAATCGGGAATCAGCGCAATTTCCAGTCGGGTTTGCGCTTGTTTAAAAACGCGTCCACGCCCTCGTGGGCATCTTCGGTGCTGCAGAGCATGGCAAAATGGTTGTTGGCCATTTCATAGGCCCTTGGGTACTCAAGGTCTTCCATCTGATAAAAGGATCTTTTGCCCAGCTGCACAGCCAGGGGACTTTTTGCGGCAATTTTGCGGGCCAGGGAAAGGGTTTCTTCCTGCAGCTGATCCTTGGGCACCACCTTGTTGACAAGACCGATGCGCCAAGCTTCCTCGCCTGTGATCATCTCGCCGGTGATCACCAGTTCCAGGGCTTTTTTCCGCCCCAGGTTCCGGGACAGGGCAACGGCCGGACCCATGCAGAAAAGCCCGACATTTACGGCCGTGGCCCCGAACCGGGCGCCTTCTGCGGCCACGGCCATGTCGGCTGAGGCCACCACGCCGATGCCGTTTGCCACGGCCAGGTCCTGCACGCTTGCAATTACAGGGGTTCCCATGTCGGCAATGCGCAGGCTCATTTCCTCCATCTGTTTAACCCAGCGGTAGTAGTCCAGGTTCTGCTTGCCGGAAAGCTCTTTTACGTCAATGCCGGCGCAAAAGGCCTTGCCCTCTCCGGCCACCACGATGACCCGGACTTCGGTGTCGTTTTCAAAGGCTTCCAGGGCTTGGTTAAACTCCCGCGCCAGTGTGGAATTGAAGGTGTTTAAATGATCCGGGCGGTTAAAGGTGATAAACCCGATGTGCTCGTTGACTTCGGTTTTAATGGTTTCATAGGCCATAATCGAAAACCTCCGTTAAAAAGGGTTTGGAGAAACGAACTGGTGCCGGATATGTTGGTTTTCTACCGGTAGTCGTAAATGCCTTTTCCGGTTTTTCTGCCCAGCCACCCGGCGCTCACATAGGATTTCAAAAGCGGACAGGGGCGATACTTGGGATCACCGTAGCCGTCCTGGAGCACTTCAAGAATGGCCAGAACCGTATCCAGCCCGATTAAGTCGGCCAAGGCCAGGGGGCCCATGGGATGGTTCATTCCCAGTTTCATGATAGTATCAATGCCTTCGGCCGTGGCCACCCCTTCGTAGAGTTCCCAGAGGGCTTCATTGAGCATGACCATCAGCACCCGGTTTGAGACAAATCCGGGCACATCCCGACATTCCACCGGTGTTTTGCCCATGGCCGTGGCGCAGTCGCGCACGGTTTGTGTTACATCCGGATCCGTAGCCAAGCCGTTGATGATCTCCACCAGCTTCATTACCGGTACGGGGTTCATGAAATGCATGCCGATGACTTTTTCCGGCCGGCTGGTGTGGGCGGCAATGCCGGTGATGGGAAGAGACGAGGTGTTGGAGGCCAAAATGGCGTGCTTTGGTGCCAGCCGGTCGAGCTCGGCAAAAATTTTGGCCTTGATTTCCATGGACTCCACGGCCGCCTCAACCACCAGGTCGCATTCAGCGGTTTTTTCAAGGCCCGTGACCGGGGTGATGCGCTCTAAAATGGCCGATTTGTCCGCATCCGAGATTTTTTCCTTTTTCACCATCCGGTCAAGGCTGGCCGATATGGCCTCTGTGCCCTTTTTGACAAGTTCTTCCGAAATATCGTTTAGATAAACCGTAAATCCAGCGGTTGCGGCTGTTTGTGCAATGCCCCCGCCCATCTGCCCGGCGCCCACCACCATGATGGTTTGAATCTTCATTTTATCCTTTTCCTTCCTTTTTTCGTCAATTCCGCAACCGGTTCCGGCTGCTTGAAATTAAATCCGTTTTACATGTTTCTGCGGTATTTGCCGCCCACTTCGTAAAGCGCTTCGGTGATCTGGCCGATGGAGCAGACCCGCACCGTGTCCATGAGCTCAGCAAAGATGTTGCCGCCGGAAAGCACCGTGTCTTTCAGTCGCTGCAGGGCCTCCGGGCTGTAGTCCCGGTTTTTTTCGATAAAGGCATTTAAACGCTCAAGCTGGGATTGTTTTTCTTCCTCTGTGGCCCGGGCCAGTTCCAGATCGCCCATGGCCTCGTCTCCCTCGCCCTCGGGGGGCAGAAAGGTGTTGACCCCGATGATGGGCATCTCCCCGGTGTGCTTGAGGTACTCGTAATACATGGACTCATCCTGGATCTTGCTTCTCTGGTAGCCGCGTTCCATGGCTCCCTGGACCCCGCCCCGGGAGGTGATCCGGTCAAATTCGGCCAGCACGGCCTCTTCCACAAGGTCGGTTAACGCCTCGATGATAAAGCTTCCCTGGTTCATGTTCTCGTTTTTGGTCAGGCCGTATTCCCGGTTTAAAATCAGCTGGATGGCAAGGGAGCGGCGCACGGCCTCGGCAGACGGCGTGGTGATGGCCTCGTCATAGGCGTTGGTGTGCAGGCTGTTGCAGTTGTCATAGATAGCATACAGGGCCTGGAGGGTGGTGCGGATGTCGTTGAACTGGATTTCCTGGCTGTGCAGGGACCGGCCCGAGGTCTGGATGTGGTATTTGAGCATCTGGGAGCGCACGTCCGCACCGTATTTCTCCTTCATGGCAACGGCCCAGATGCGCCTGGCCACCCGGCCGATCACGCTGTATTCAGGGTCCATGCCCGAGGAGAAAAAGTAGGAAAGGTTGGGGGCAAAGCTGTCAATGGGCATGCCCCGGGACAGATAGTATTCCACATAGGTAAACCCGTTTGCCAGGGTAAAGGCCAGCTGGGAGATGGGGTTGGCCCCGGCCTCTGCAATATGGTAGCCGGATATGGACACGGAATAGAAATTCTGGACGTTTTTCTCGATGAAATACTGCTGGATGTCGCCCATCATCTTTAAGGCGAAATCAATGGAGAAAATACAGGTGTTCTGGCCTTGGTCTTCTTTCAGGATATCGGCCTGAACCGTGCCCCGGATGCTGGAAATCACCCTATCGCGGATTTCCGCGGCTTCCTTGTCATCGGGTTTGCGGCCTTGCTCCTTTTCAAATTTCTCAATCTGCTGATCAATGGCGGTGTTGAAAAACATGGCCAGCATCATCGGGGCCGGGCCGTTGATGGTCATGGACACCGAGGTGCTCGGGGCGGCCAGGTCAAAGCCGCTGTAGAGAATTTTGACATCCTCGATGTTGCAGACACTTACGCCCGAAGTGCCCACCTTGCCGTAAACATCCGGCCGGGGGTCCGGGTCGAAACCGTAAAGGGTCACCGAGTCAAAGGCCGTGGACAGCCGCTTGGCAGGGGAGTGCTCCGAGAGCAGCCGGAACCGGCGGTTGGTGCGCTCCGGGTTGCCCTCGCCGGCAAACATCCGGGTGGGGTCCTCGTCTTTTCGTTTCAGCGGAAAGACGCCGGCGGTAAAGGGAAACCGGCCGGGCAAGTTTTCCCGGCGCATCCAAGTGTAAATTTCCGCCGGGTCCTTGAATTTGGGCAGGGCGATTTTGGGGATGTTTAACCGGGACAACGATTCGGTATACAGGGGCACCCGGATTTCCCGGCCCCGGACGTGATAGACGTAATCATCGCCGGAAAAATCCTGTTCGATTTGTTGCCATTGTTGTGTAAGGCTTTTGGTCTCCGGAGCGATATGGTTTTTTGCGGCCTCGATTTCTTCCTTGAGCCGATCGAGCAGCGTCTGGGTATCGCCGGAGAGCCCGCCCTGTTCAAGGGTTTCAGCGGTCTGTTCCAGGTGCCAGGCCCGACGCAGGGCATCGGCCTGTTTGCGGGTTTCCTCGTGATATTTGTGCAGGGTATCGGAGATTTCAGACAGATACCGGTTGCGCTCGGGCGGAACCAGGATGGACTTGGACGAGGACTCCTTGGTATCGGGTACGGGCAGGCTGGTGGTATAGGTGATTTGCGTTTTTTCCGCCACCACCTCCAGCAGGTAGCTATACATGGCCGTGACCCCGTCGTCGTTGAACCGGGCGGCAATGGTGCCGAACACCGGCATATCGTCTGGCTTTTGCGAGAAGGCCTTGCGGTTTCGCTGCACCTGCTTGCGGATGTCGCGCACCGCATCCTCGCTTCCCTGCTTGTCAAACTTGTTGATGACCACAAGATCTGCGTAATCAAGCATGTCGATTTTCTCAAGCTGGGTTGAGGCGCCGTAATCGCTGGTCATCACATAGACCGACACATCGGTTAAATCAAAGATGTTTGATGATCCCTGGCCGATGCCCGCTGTTTCAATGATGATCAGATCCGTGTTGGCTGTCTTTAAAATATCCACGGCATCGGGCAGCACCATGGGCAGTTCAAAGCTGGTGCGGCGTACGGCCATGCTGCGCAGATACACCCTTGGGGTGTCAATGGCGTTCATCCGGATCCGGTCGCCCAGAAGCGCGCCGCCGGTTTTGCGCCTGGACGGATCGCAGCACAGCAGGCCGATATGCAGGTCCGGGTTGTCGTAGAGAAGGCGTAGCACCAGCTCATCTGTCAGCGAGGACTTGCCCGCCCCCCCGGTTCCGGTCAGCCCGATAATGGGGATTTTCCGGTCAGGGACCTTTCCCTTGATCTGCTTGCGCAGGGCCTCGATTTTCCCGTTGTTTTCGGCCAGAGCCAGTTCAGCGGCCGAAATGGCGCGGGCGATGGCAAAGGGGTTTTCCCGGTCCGCGCCGGTCACGTCAAGGTTGCCGGGCTCCACAGTGGAAAAGTCCATTTCAGACATCATGTGGTTGATCATTCCCTGCAGGCCCATTTTGGAGCCGTCTGCCGGAGAATAGATTTTGGTGATCCCGTATTCTTCCAGCTCATGGATTTCGTCAGGTACGATCACGCCGCCGCCGCCGCCGAAAATTTTGATGTGCCCGGCGTTTTTTTCAGCCAGCATGTCGTGCATGTACTTGAAGAATTCCATGTGGCCGCCCTGGTAGCTGGAAATGGCGATGCCCTGGACGTCTTCTTCAATGGCGGCATTGACGATTTCGGCCACCGAACGGTTATGGCCGAGGTGAATGACTTCTGCGCCGGTGTCCTGAAGTATCCGGCGCATGATGTTAATGGCCGCATCATGGCCGTCAAAAAGGGAGGTGGCTGTGACCACCCGGATGGGATGTTTGGCCTTGTAAGTTTCGATTTCTGTGCTCATGTTGTCTCCTTGGTTCTATGCGCGGTGCGGATGCAAAAAGCTGATTTGGGGCCGCATGCAACGATTTTACAGCAGCCTTTTTCCGGTTTTGTTTGTTGTTTGAGAATGTCTTTATTTTCCGTTATCGTTAACTGGAAGTTTAGGCAGGCAACCCTGCCTTTGTCCATCTGCCGTTTTCATGATGCGGACGTTGCAGCGTTAAGCGAAAATCACGATTTTTGTGTTGTCCGTCAATGGTCAGAGCGATTTTGGATATCGGTTTTTTATCGAGATAGCAATGCTTCCGGCAGGCTTTTGCCGGATTTTCCATTTTCTTTATCTATAAGATTTTAAAATGCCGTTTGTCAATAAAAACGATTAAAAAAATAATAAGGGGTATTTTTTTAAATGAATCGTGTTCAGCATCCAGGGCAATAAAAAACCGGCATGCCTTGCCGCATGCCGGTTTATTGTATGCAAAATGGTGGAGCTGAGGGGATTCGAACCCCTGGCCTCATGACTGCCAGTCATGCGCTCTCCCAGCTGAGCTACAGCCCCTTTGAGATAAGCTCTGAAGATAAAAAAAATCCTTGGGCTTGTCAACAGGAAATTTATGGTTTTCGAACTGCTCGCACTGCACCACATTGTTTCGAGTCCCTGCGCTCCACCCGCCAGTCAGAACCGGGCTGGTTGTCGATGGTGTCCACGATCCGGCGCCACCCATCTGAATAGCTCGAATAACTGTCCGCGGTCCAGTACCATTTTTCTTCCATAACCGGGAAATAGGGCGGTTCCTTGTAAATGACGGCAAGCTCCTCCGCCGTTGGCAGCCGCCAGTCCGTGTACCCGCCGGTTTCGGAATTTTCCACGTACTCGCCGGCTTCTTCGTATGTCAGGCATTGACTCTCTCCGGCCATGGCGGAATCCAGAAGCTGCCACATCAGCCCGGTGCGTGAATCCGTGACCACGCCCCGTCTTTTTTCCGTGAACCGGTCGCTGCTTTGGGCCAGCAGGCTACGGAAACGCTGCCGGGTGCTTTGGGCTTTCCGGTCTTTTTTTATTTCCCGGAGACGGGAGATTTCGTTTTTCGCTTTTTCAGCCAGCGGGGAGTCCGGGTAGGCAGTGAGAAAATCCTTGTAAACATCAATGGCCTTGTCATAATCGGTGCCGTGCTGCCGGGCCTTTTTTTCCAGTGCCGCCAGCCTCCGGGCCTGCTTGATTTTTTCCCGGTACTCCGCCAGGCGGTCTTTTAATTGATCTGCATAGGAGTTGTCGTAACGGTCAAGGTAATCTCTGCAGAGATCGGCGCACGCCTTCCAGTCCTGATCGGATTCGCAGCGCTCCAGGGCATTTTGGACATAAATGTAATACTCTCCGCTCATATCCGCTTCCATGCTCCGGACAGCCTCCCTATGGGTGCTGTTCGGGTATTTCTCCAGATACCGGTCAATGGCCTTCATTTTTTCTTTGGTGCTGCCCGAAAGCATCAGATCTTCAAGGGCCTGGAAATTCTTTTTTTCAATCTGGTCTTCCAGATTCGTGATTTTTTTCCTGGCTTTGTCAGCCTGTTTTTTCGGGGGGGAGGATTGAAGATACCGGTCCAGGCGGTCAATGGCCTGTTCGTATTTGTCCTGCTGTTCAAGCGCCTGAATCTCATCGGCTGTTTCATCATACCGAAGCTGTGCCGCGCGCCCGGCAAGTTTGTCGATTCGCTTGCGAACCGCATCTGTGAACCGGGTGTAATTTTCGTCTCCGGCATGGGCCTGCAGGAATTTTTCCAGAAGATCAATTTTTTCCGAAGGCCCGGATTTGTCCTCAACCCGGCGGATCAGCCGGTCAAAGTCGGCCTGCCGGGCCCGGTCCTGTTGAATGTTGTAAACAATCATCCCGGCGGTGACCAGCAAAACGACTGCTATCACGGCCGCGCCCGCGGTCATGAGCATACGGCGCCGTTTTTTGGGCGCCGTTTCAATGCTCCATTTTTTCCTGCGGCAGTAATCCCGGATATACTGTTCGGCCTCGTGTTTTTCCATGCCGAACTCAATGCCTTTTTGAATCAGAATATCGTAATATTCCGGGCGGATTTTGCCGTTGATACCCGCAATGTCAATGTCTGAGTCAAGTTCGGCCAGTTTTGCCCGGGCCAGGCTTACATCATAGGCATTCCGGGTTTCATTGGATTTAAACAGGGTCATGCAGTGGCCGGCCAGGGTGTTGTTGGCCGTGGCCACGGCGTCTTTTTTGCTGGCGCGGGCAACCTGCTTTTTCTTTTGGGATGCCGCCTCCTGGAGGGTTTGCAGATCGGCACTTTCCGGAAGATCCAGAAAATCGTAAAGCGAGGACTTGTTTAACAGCTTCAATTTGTCCCGGATGGTTTTTTCCAGGGACCGGTCCAGCTGCCTGGGGGGAGTGATGTCCTTGTCCCCGCCGTTTTTTTTGATCGGGCACCGAACCCGCTTGCGCACCTCATCGACCTTGACTGAATTGCGCTTGGCAATTTGCTCCACTTCCGATTCCGTGAGAAAGCCCTTGGCCATCCGGAGGGTGATTTGCTGGTCGACGCGATTGTATTTTTGGTTTTTGCGCGCGGCAATCCGTCCCTGGATTTCGCCCTGGTCCAGTCCGTGGACCTTGGACAGCTTGTGGGCCTCTTCCGGGGTAATATGCCCCTTGCCCATGAGGATATCGATGTGGCGGTCGATTTCAGGGTACTTGTCCTGCTTGTCCTTGGCGGAGATTTCCCGGGCGGCTTCGGCCTCCTTGGCCCGCAGTGCCTCGTCGGTCATCACCCGGCGGATTTCAGGAATCAGATTGATGCATTTCTGGGCGTGCAGTCCCTTTGTTGGATGATTGCGAAGGCGGCTCCATTCGGACTGCTTTTTTGCAATGGCGTCTTCAATGACCCGTACATCAGTTTCCGGCGGATCACAGGGGAGTTCGAGCAGAAGGTAGAAATTTTCGCGTTCCATAGCCCTGTCAGATATGCCTTGGTGTTAGGATTGCCGGGAGATTGTCAGTGCCTGTGATTATCAATGCACCACCAGGTTCTGTGATCGTTGCTTGGCCTTTTCAAATTCCTCACCGCCGATTACCGACGCGGTGTCCACCTCCACCTGGACTTTTCTGTACTCGCCGGTTTCCAGGGCCGTGATGTGAAGGCGACCCTCGTCGTTTAAATCAAAGGTGATTTCAATGGGCAGGTCAGCCGGCAGATTCGGCGGCAGATGCAGAACAGCCGTCTTGATTTCAGTCGCGTGCTCCAGGGGGATTTCAATGCTGCTGGTCTCGCTTTCCATGGTCCGGATGAGAACGGTTTTCTGATTTTGCACTGCCGTGTAGAATTTTTTCACCACGTTAACCGGAACCGTGGTGTTGCGCAACACCAGGTTGAACACGATTTCCTCACCTGATGGGTTGTGGGCCACCACCCCGAAGCTTTTTGACGTGACGTTTTTAACCCGGAGCATGGCGTTTTCAACCGAGGGCAGGGCATATCCGGTATCCTCGGCCAGCTCCCGGGCGGCTTCCTGGAAATCCCGGGTGCTGATCTGACTGGTGTCCATCATTTCGGAAAGAGTTCCGGAAGCGTCAAATGTTTTTTGGGTTTTTTCCGAAATCCGCCGGATCAGGTCATCGTTTAGCGCCAGTTTCCATCCGTAGATGGCCGCGCCTTTGGCCACGGCCTCGTCTGGATCAAAAACCTTGGGCGCTATGTCAAATTCCTTTTCGATCCGTTCGGATACCTGCGGCATCCGGGTTGCCCCGCCCACCAGGATGATTTCATCAAACCGGCTGTAGCCCTTCTGCCCGGCAGCCTCGAGCATATCCTTGGTGAAATCCAAGGTCCGCACCAGCAGATCCTCGGTGACTTCTTCGAAATTTTCCCGCTCCAGCATCAGCTTGACCCGTTTGCCGCCATGGGTGATTGAAACCGGGGTTTTGGGCCGCTGGCTGAGAATTTTCTTGGCTTTTTCCGCAGACAACTGCAGATCCTGCCAAGTGTCGGGATCATCGAGAATGTCTTCGGTAATGCCGGTTTCCTCCTGGAATTTTTCCACCAGATAGGCCACGATCCGGTCGTCCCAGTCCTTGCCCCCGAGATTGTGATCACCGCCCGTGCAGATGACTTCCACGGATTCCTTGCGGATATCGATCATGGTGACGTCAAAGGTGCCCCCGCCAAGATCGTACACCAGGACGACGCGGTTTTGGGTGGTGTCCAGGGACCCGTAGGCGATGGCTGCGGCGGTGGGTTCGTTGATGATCTGACGGACGTTAAACCCCGCGATCTCCCCGGCCTTGCGGGTGGCTTCCCTTTCGTTGATGCCGAAATAGGCCGGACATGTGATCACCACGTCGGAAATGGCTTCTCCCAAGTGTTGCTGGGCGTCCTGAGCCAGTTTTTTGAGCACATAGGCTGATATTTCCTCTGGCCTGTAGCGCTCGCCGCCGTATTCAAATATAAAATTGGGCTCTCCCATTGACCGCTTGATAAAGCTGACCACTTCATTGGGATACAGCTTGGCACTTTCCTTGGCCACCTCGCCGACCACAACCGTGCTTTCATCAAAAAAAACCACCGACGGCGTCACCCGTTCGTTTTCCGCATTGGGGATGATGACGGCCTTGCCGTATTCATCCACATAGGCAATGGAGGAGTAAGTGGTTCCCAGATCAATGCCGAAGATCCGTTTGATCTTTTTTTCTGTCAAAGCCTGTCCCCTTTCCCGCTAGGATCGTATACGTAAACCGTGACCAGTTCCGGCCGTAGTATTTTGCCGTCCCACTCGTAACCCGGTCGCATGCTTTCGGCTATGGTTTTGTCCATGGTCGGATCGCTTGTTTCAACCTTTTTGACAACACGCTGCCGGGTGTTGTCAAAATGTGTGACACCGCAGGTAAAGGCAGTAATGCCCTGCCAGGTAAAAAGGTCTTCCATATCGCCGGCGATTTCTTCCAGAAACTCCAGCAGCCGGGTGGCGGTTTGCTCGGTAATCGGCCCGGGTTCGTAATACGCCTTGAATTTACGGATGTCATCAATAATTTTAATCACATCGGTTACCATGGAGTGGATGTATTTTTTGACCAGGCCGTCCCGGTATTCCTGAAGTTCCTGGTGCAGTTCATCTATGACCTTGTTTTTGTGGGCATCGTATTTGAGCTTGGTTTCAAAAGCCTCGGACAATTGCGCAATTTGCTGATTTACATCCTCAAGGGCGGCATTTTCCGGCTCTGGCTGCCGATTTTCGTCGTTGCCGGCATCCTCTGCAGGCCATTCCGTTTCGTCGTCAAAGCGGATTTCCAGCTCAAAGTCGGTTTCCGTTTGCCTTGCGCCAGGTTCCTGCTTGTCATTGCTGTTGTCATTGTCATGCATCATGGTATGGCCGCTTCGATGGATGGTGTTGCATCTGGGCCCAAATTTTTATGTTCAGGCCGGTAGTTTCTCAGAAAAACGATTAATTACAGATTATTACTATATTTTAAAGAAGAATGTCAAAGCTTTGTCAAGAAAAATCCTCAATGGCCCGGCGGATCCAGGCCACCCATTGATCCATGCCAGCGCCGGTTTTGGCCGAGACTTCCAGAATTTCCATCTCCGGGTGCAGCTTGTGCACGCGCTTGCGCAGGGCCGCCGTGTCAAAGTCGCTCAAGGCCATCATGTCGGTTTTGTTGACCAGAAGTACGTCTGAAACAGTAAACATCAAAGGGTATTTCAGGGGCTTGTCATCGCCTTCGGGCACGCTGAGAATCATGGCGCTTTTCATGGCCCCGGTGTCAAATTCCGCCGGGCAGACCAAATTGCCCACGTTTTCTATAAAGATTAGGTCGAAATCCTTCGAACCGATGCCATCGAGTCCGGTTTTCACCATGGCGGCATCCAAGTGGCAAAAGCCGCCCGTGCGCAGCTGCACGGCAGCCGCGCCGGATTGCCGGATTTTTTCCGCATCCACCACTGAATCGATATCCGCCTCGATGACACCGATACGCAGTTCGTTTTTCAGGCGCTCTATGGTCTGCAGCAGCAGGCTGGTTTTTCCGGCCCCCGGCGAAGACATGAGGTTGATGGCAAAGGTTTTTTCATCCGCCAGTTTCTGCCGCAGCTGCCGAGCGGCCTCGTCATTGTCCGACAGAATGTTTTCTTTGATCTCGATGAGCTTGATTTCTTCCATTCAGAGGGCCTCCATTTCCTTTATGTGATACTGCCGGCCGGAAACAAGGGAGACATCGCCGGCGGTTCCGCATTGCGGACAATCCGATAAACCCAGTTCATCTTTCAGGATCCGGAATTCATGGCCGCATCGTCGGCATTTGAGTACTATGGGCGCCCTTTGAATTTTGAGTTCCGCGCCTGCGGCCAGGGTGTCTTTGCTCAGATAATCAAAATAATGCTGCAGCCACTCATTTTCCAGGTCACTCAGTTCCCCGACCTCCAGGGTTATGGAAACCACACGGCTGACCTGGTTTTGTTTTGCGTGTTTAACAACGATTTCCAGAATGCTTTCCGTGACGGGCAGTTCGTGCATGACAACAATCCTGTATTTGTGTTTGCCGGTAAGGTATCACATCATGGCGGCAAACGTCACATGCAAATTTTTTCTATCCAATTTTTTATATATTTGCAGAAGGTTTGATTCGTGTCTAATGTTAAATAAACCACATGGAATAGGAGAATAGCATATTCCAACTTGACGAATTAGATCTAATCCTATAGCGTATATGAAATAAAAGCTGTGATGAACAAGTTGGCAAAGCCCGTCAGGATTGACTTGCAAAGGTTCTGATAAAGGGGTTTGTCCTGGAAATGATCAACGTTCAACTTACCGAACTTTTTTATAATAAATATCGCGGCAACACATACAGAAAAGAGAATCAACATGGGACGATTGGGGAGATATACAGACAGCAAGAGCCGGCAGCGAATCGATCTGATTTTTGAAATGCGCCGCAAGGGGCATGTGTGGGCGGAGATCGGCGAGGCCTGCCAGATGGGAATTGCCAACGTACAGCAGGCATATTACCGGGAATGCCGGTTTCGGAAAACAGCCTTTGAGTATCCGTTCGTGGAATACATTGGTACCCATACCTGCAACGTCATTCGCAAATGCCTGGGCGAGCAGGCTCTGGCCGATCCCCAGAAATTAAGCGGACAGGAAAACATCAAGGCCATATTGTGCTGGCCAGGCGTGGGCACCAAGACCATCCGGGATCTATCCGAAGGTCTGCAGGAAGCGGGCTACGAAAGCTTTGACCCGGATGAGGTCTACAATCGCATTTTTCAGTCACGGACCCGCCGCCGCCGCAGTCCTGCCAGTTGAAATTTTTTGCGGCCACGGACCGGCGGGTCAGGCGGAAAAATCAATTGCAGGCAAGCCCCCGGTTTGCCGTACAGGCACCTGGCTGATTGCCAAGGATTTTATTGCCCTGGAAATATCATTTTGCCGCTCAGATTGACATCATAGCCTTGCCAGCCGGCGGCCATGCGTTGAAAGCCGGGGTCATGGAAAACAGCCAGAAAATCCTGCACCGGCCGGTCAAAAAAGTGGTTCTTGCTGATCAGCATGTCATAGCGTTCCCAGCGCACGGAAATGAAATCCAGCCCGAGCATGCCTGCCACGGCCCGGATGCCCGGGCCGGCGTCGGCTTTGCCGGCAAGGATTTCAATGCCCACATCAATGTGCCGGCTGACTTCGTTTTCATATCCGGCAAGGCTTTGCGTATCAATGCCGGCCTGCTCCAGCATTCGGTCAAAAAGCAGGCGGGTGCCGGTTTCCGGTCCCCGGTTGACCATGCGGATTTCGGTCTGCTGGAGGTCGGCCACGGATCGGATCTGCCTGGGATTGTTTTTTGCCACCAGAAGGCCCTGCTCCCTGCGGCAGAAATTGACCACAGCCGGCATTTGTCCCATCTCCCGGCCTGCATGGGAAAAATTGTATTCGGATCCGTTTTCTTCCATGAGATGGCTGCCGGCCATGTGGCAGCGCTCCTGGCGCAGGGCCCTGAGCCCCCCCATGCTGCCCGTATTGCCAAACACGGCGATGTGGTCCGGAAACTGCCTGTTAAACCATGATATGGTCTGATCCAGAAGCGGGTCGTTGCTGCCGACAATGATTAGCATTCCGGTTTCAGGGAGCCGCTTTACCGGGGAATCCGGGTAGTTAATGGTGCTGGCCTCGATCCACTGGTCCACCAGGTGCCGGGGAAACAGCCATTTACCGGTGATTTTCGACGCCGGCAGGCCCTTTTCAGCCACCAGTGAATAAACCATCTTCTCATTGACACCGATATAGGCGGCCACTTGCTTTGTGGTCAGCAGGGTTACCATTTGCCGTCTCCTTTCGCAAAGCGTCCATTCGTTGGCAGGAAACCGCAGATTATCAGAACCGGAGTCTTAAGCAAAGCCGAATATGTCTTGCACATGCGGATTCGGGATCGGTTTCGCGCCGCAGGTGTATTTTCCTGCCGGCGGGCGGGTAAATTTTAGTTTCTTGACACGTCACTGGTAGTAGGATAAACTATTCGATCTAATTAAAAAAATAAAGGCTGGCTTGTGAAACACAAAGATTCAGATTGAGACAAAACGATTCAATAAAGGAGAGATTCATGGAAGATGATAAGGGCACCGGCAAAATCCGGATACTTCTTGTTGATGACGAGAAAGACTTTGTCGACACCCTTTCCCAGCGCATGCAGATGCGGGATCTGAGCGCGGATATCGCTTTAAACGGGGAAGAGGCCCTCGAACAGCTCAACAGGCAATCTCCGGATGTGATGGTTCTTGATCTGCGCATGCCCGGTGTGGACGGAATGGAGGTGCTGCGCCGGGTCAAAAAGGAACACCCCAACGTGCAGGTTATCATGCTCACCGGGCAGGGATCGGAGAAAGACGAAATCGAGGCAAGGCGTCTGGGGGCGTTTGATTACCTGGAAAAGCCGGTCAACATTGACACCCTGGTTTCCCGCATTCGTTCAGGCGTCTTGCTTGTGGTGGGAAATGAGGACCGGTTTTCCGATCGTCTCATTGATTATGCCCTGGAAATGGCCGAGCGGATGTCTTACCGGCTTGTGGCCTTAAGCCCGGCGCCGTTTCCGGAGTCGGTGCTCAACCGGGACCCCATGCCCGAACGGGTCAGCGAGTTTGAGCAAAGCGCCCGGCAAAACGCGGAAACGTTTGCCAGGGCGGCCAAGGAAAAAGCCATTCCCTTTGAACACGTGATCCGCTACGGACAGCCCGAGGCCGCGGCCGAGCAGGTGGCAAAGGAATACGGCAATGTCGAATTTGTGGTATCCGAGCCCACAGATCAGCAGCTGTCGGGTCAGGCCCCGGACAGGTCCGGAAAACAGCTTTATGTCTACAGCGTGGCCTGAAATCTTTTTCTAAATCCCCGAGCGAGCCCGAACCAGAGGGAAAAAGGAGAAACCATGGAGTTTCATTTTATCAGAGGAGTGGTGCTGGTCCTGTTTGCGGCAGTGCTGTGTTTCATCTACCGGCACGAGAATAAAAAGGGATAGCCCGCATACCCGGCTCAACCAGATAAAGAAAGGATCGGTTTTCAATGACGCCTGAAATGCTGCTGACCATGATTGTTTTGGTATTCGTAATTGTCCTTTTTGTTTTTGAATGGGTCCGGGTGGATGTCGTGGGTATCCTCATGATGGTCCTGCTGCCGCTTCTCGGCTTGATCTCCCCCAAAGACGCCTTTGTGGGCCTGAGCAGTAATGCCGTGGTATCCATTATTGCCGTGATCATCATGGGCGCCGGCCTGGACAAGACCGGCGTGATGAACCAGGTGGCCAGCCCGATCATAAAGATTGCCGGCAAGAGCGAAAGCCGCATCATTACATTTATCGGCGGCACAGTGGGTGTGATTTCGGCCCTGATGCAGAATATCGGGGCTGCTGCCCTGTTTCTGCCGGCAGCCCAGCGCATTTCCAAGCGTATCGGCATTCCGGTTTCCCGTATTCTGATGCCCATGGGATTTTGCGCCATTATCGGCGGTACCCTGACCCTGGTGGGCGCCAGCCCCACGATTCTGCTAAACGACCTGATGACCATCGGCGGGGAAAAGCTTGAGCCCTTTGGCCTGTTTACCCAGACCCCCATTGGTCTCTGCCTGCTGATCTCAGCCATCCTTTATTTCATTGTCTTCGGCCGGTTTATCCTCCCGGCCAGCAAGGGTGAAAGCGATGAAGGTGTCACCAACGCCCTGATGCAGGCCTACCGGGCCTTTGAGACCATTTATGAGATCCATATTCCGGAAGATGCGAAAACCACGGGTACCCTGGCCGATCTC
Organism: Desulfosalsimonas sp.; assembly: GCF_046483245.1. Classification (GTDB taxonomy): domain Bacteria; phylum Desulfobacterota; class Desulfobacteria; order Desulfobacterales; family Desulfosalsimonadaceae; genus Desulfosalsimonas. Next base: position 26,672 of record NZ_JAWODO010000068.1, read on the forward strand.
GGGGTGCAGACCCGGTACCTGGTCACGACGGTGGCCGTGGCGCACGCGGCTGAAAAAGATAAGAATTTCGTGCCCAGAAGTTCAGAGGAACTTCGGCCCGGAGATGATCTGGCGGTGGTGGGCCGGCGCAAAAACGTCATGAAAATGGCCGATGAAATGGGCTGGGAAGTAAAGGACTCACTGGAGTCTTTTGCCGAGGCCCTTTCCAGAACCAGTGCGGGCATGGCTGAAACCATTGTTTCCCCCAGGTCCGAGCTCATCGGCAAGACCATGAGCGAAGTGGATTTCAAGACTATTTACGGAGTCACGCCCCTGGCCCTTTTCAAGGGCAACCGGATTTACTATTCCGGTTTAACCCATATCACGCTGAGCATGGGCGACACGCTTTTGCTGTTTGGGCCCTGGGACCGCTTTCACATCCTGAAAAATCATCCCCAGCCCAGATCCCTGACCTTTTCCACGCCCCTTGAAGGAGAGATCCTCCGGCCGGAGAAAGCCAAGCTGGCCCTGGTATGGCTCGGGGTGGCCCTGCTGCAGGTGGTGTTTTTAAAAATGCAGCTTTCCGTGGCCCTGATGTCCGGGGCCCTTGGTATGATCATTACCGGAGTATTGAAAATCGATGAGGCCTACAGCGCCGTGGACTGGATGACCGTGTTTCTGCTGGCGGGCCTGATTCCCCTGGGCATGGCCTTTGAGCAGACGGGTACTGCGGCTTATATTGCCGAAGGTGTGCTCGGGGTGCTCGGCGAGCCCGCACCCATCGTGCTTCTGGGGGTAATCGGCCTGATGACCTCATTTTTTACACTGGTGATCTCCAATGTCGGGGCAACCGTTCTGCTGGTGCCGCTGTGTATGAACATGGCCATGATGGCCGGGGGTGATCCGCGGATGGCAGCATTGGTGGTGGGACTGTCGGCCTCCAACACCTTTGTCCTGCCCACTCATCAGGTCAATGCGCTAATCATGCGGCCGGGCAGTTACCGAACAGTGGATTATGCAAAGGCCGGAGCCGGCATGACGGTTTTGTTTCTTGCAGTGGAACTTGCGGTTCTGTACTTCTTCTACGGCATTTAAAAAAATCGATGACACTTAAAAAACCCGGCCCTGAATCAGGGGGTCGGGTTTTTTACGTAAAAAGCTGAAAAAGCTTTGTGTATGTGCATCCAGGCTGTGGTCTTACTTGTCTTCCAGCGCCGACCACGGCGAAGTGCTGTAGCGCTCGGTTTTGGCCGCCCGGATCCGCTCTTCCTGCTCGGCTTTTCGCTGATAGGCGTTGTGGATTTTTTTCACCAGCTCTTCGGTGTCACAGGGCTTCATCAGGTAATCAAACGCGCCCTGCTTCATCCCGTCAATTGCCGATTCCACCGTGGCATGCCCGGTTAACATGATGACCTCGGTCAGGGGACGATGATGCTTGATTCGCTTTAGCACCTCGTTTCCGTCCATTCCGGGCATTGCCACATCCAGGATGACAACATCATAGAGATACTGCCGGATGTTTTCAACCGCCTCCTCGCCGCTGAAGCAGACGCTGACATCATAGTCCCGGATTTTCAAGCGTTCCGAGAGCTGTTCAACAAACTGCTGCTCATCATCAACAAGCAGTACCCTTGTTTTCATGGGATTCCTCCTGTGAACTTAAAGATGTATCGGGTCATGTTTCGTTTTTGTATGATTATAATCTTACATTAATTTTTGTTTTTTCCCTTGTCTATAATTTTAATGTCTGTTTTAGGGGCGTTGGCTTTCGTCGGAATGTTTAACCGCATATGCGGATTCGGTTTTTTGCTGGTATGCTTTTTGGATGCTTTGCACCAGGGTGTCCACACCAACGGGTTTCTGCAGATAATCAAATGCCCCGAGGCGCCTGGCTTGTTCCTCATCCTTATAGGATCCGTGACCGGTCAGAATGATCACCTGGGCTTCCGGGTTTGTCTTTTTTACGCGTTCCAGGACCTCCATGCCGTCGAGTCCGGGCATGCGCAGGTCAAGCACCATGACATCGGGCACCCGGGTTTTTAAGGTTTCCATCGCCTTTTGGCCGTCAAAAGCAACGGATGCGTCAAATCCACGCATCTCCATCCGCTCCGAGAGAGTTGTGACAAATTCCTCTTCATCGTCGACCAGAAGGATCCTTATGGTTGTTTTGCCGTTTACTTCTCCGGCCATTACAAGGTTTCCTCCTTTATTTCAAAATCAGGTAAAAACGAAGATCATCAGTATTGCACTTCAGCTCTGCATTCAATTGTTCTACCGTGTTTTCCAGTTCGCCCCATGCATTGCTTTGCCGCAGCCCGGTGAAAAATTGTTCAGGCGAAGGCGCCTGCTTACCGGTGCAGGCGATTTCTGCAGCGGCATTTTCATCCTTTTTGACCGAAATCAGGCGGATTTCGCATTGGGCCGGCAGAACCGAAAGACAGGCGTCCAGGCTGTAGAACAAAACCATGTAGAGCAGCAGGGGATTGGTGGTGATTTTGATCTCCTGACCATTCTGGCTGTCTGCCTGCAGGGTGATGTTTTTGAGCCGGGCAAAGCGTTCTGTGAGCGTGCAGAAATGAACCATTGTTTCACCCAGTTCCAGTTCCGCGCTGTTGTGATCCGGCGCGTGCGCAAAGCGGTTGAAACGGGAGGCCATCTCCATTCCCCGCTGGAGCTGGTTTTTGATGGTGTTCATGGAGTTGTTGAATCTTTCCTGGTACTTGTCCTTGGCCAGGGGGGAAATGGCCATGATGTCTTCCATGAGCCCGGCTGATTCCTGTATGATGGCCAGAATATTTTTGAACTCATGGGTCAGGTTGGCTGTCATTCTGCCGAAAAAGGCCAGTGTTTTCTCAGTTTCCTGGTTCATTGGGTCCCCTTTTCTGCTTGGCGGGGTTATGCTGAGGTTTTTCCAAGCGCTTCATGAATTTGTGAAATCAGTTCTTCTATATCCAGGGGTTTCATCAGGAAATCAAAAGCCCCCTGGTTCATACCCTCCATGCCCTCCTTGGTTGAGCCCTGACCGGTGAGCAGGATGATCGGCATATCCGGATTGGCTGATTTGATTTGTTTCATCACCTCCAGGCCGCCGATGCCGGGCATCATCAGGTCCAGCACGATGAGGTCAAACGCTTTGTCCTGAACCATGAAAAGGGCCTGATCTCCGGATATGGCAATGCTGGGGTCAAATCCCCGCATTTCCAGTCTTTCGGCCAGTGTGGTCACAAATTCTTCCTCGTCGTCGACCAGCAGCACCTTGATTGAATCATTCATTTTCCATTTCTCCGGGGGGCGTTTTGGGCAGAAAGATGGTAAAGGTGGTTCCCTGGTCTATTTTGCTATCCACCTTGATTTCTCCGCCCAGTTTTTTAATGATACCGTAGGTGATCGACAGGCCAAGGCCTGTGCCATATCCTTTTTTGGTGGTAAAAAATGGTTCAAAAATCTGCCGCATGGTTTCTTCGGTCATGCCGTGGCCGTTGTCCCGGATGGCAAGGGCCACGGTCTGGTCATCTTTTTCCCAGGTGGACAAAACGATTTGTCCGCCGTCTTCGACCGCGGCAAATGCGTTGGTCAGGATATTGAGAATGACCTGCTGCAGCTGGCCCCGGTCAGAGGAGATTTTCGGGATTTGTTCGTCAAACTTAAACTCGATGTTTAAGTTGCGATGATGGGCTTCCTTTTCAAGAAACCCCAGGGTGTCCCGGAGAACCTCGTTGACATCGAGCATTTCATACTGCACCCCGATGCGTCTGGCAAATCCGAGCAGACGGTGGGTGATATTGCGGCACCGGTCCACGGACTGCAGGATTTGGGAGACGCCGCGCATGAGCTTTTCCTTGTCATGATGCCTGTCATGATCCACCAGATCCTTTAAAAGCCCGGCTTTTTCGTTGATAATGGCCAGTGGGTTGTTGATCTCGTGGGCCACGCCTGCCGCAAGCCGGCCAATGGAGGACAGCTTCTGGGTGTATTCAAGCTCCCGGAAGGCAATGACGCGCTTTTCATCGGCCTCCCGGATCCGTTTGACCAGCAGGTGCGTGGAGCCGAAGATCACCAGAAAGATGGCAATGACGCTTGCCACAAACATATACGACATTTCCTGCTTGAGCGTGTGCCAGGGTTGAAAAATGTTGGCCTGGGGCAGGATCATGACCAGGGTGAAGTCGTATTTGATCAATCGGGAGTATACCATGACGATTTCCCGGCCGTCCGGGTCGGTCAGCTCCCTGACATGGGTACCGGAATTGCCTGAGGGGATTTTCATGGGAAATTGGTCCAGGACCTTTCCGTAGTTCCGGGAATCGGACTGCAGAACACCCTTGCTGTTGACGATAAATGCGTCCGTGATGGGATCCATTCCCATGGGGCTGATCAGGTCCTCGAATTTTTTGGTATCCATGGTGGCCCGCAGGATCCAGGATTCGCCCTGGTCGTTTAAATTCTGAACGGCCATGGCGATATGCGGCAGGTCCCGGTAACCCATGAAGACATCGCTGATGTAAACCCCCCGCACCCGGGCCTCATTGAACCATTGTTGGTTGGAATAATTTTTGTTCAGCAGGTCATAGGGGCCTGTGTAAGCGACCTTGGTGCCGTCGTTGTTGACAATGCCAAGATCCACATATCCGCCGTATTCTTCCCGGAGAATCCGGAAAATTCGGTGCAGTGTCGCCTGGCCGGACAGGATTTCATAGGAATAGCTCGAGGAGATGAAGTGGATGGCAGAAAGCCGCTCTTCGAGAAACAGCTCAAAGGAATGGGCCGCCTTTCCGGCAATGGCGCGTATGGGCTTGATGCGTTCGGATTTGATGTTTTTTTGGTACTGCATGGCGTTGGTGGCCGCCATAACCGCCAGCGGAATCAGGGTCACGGCCAGCATCAAAAAAATGATATTGCGGCGAAGGCGCCGGTAACGCCTGGGCATTTCTTTTTTTTCTTCATCCCTTTCAAACATCTGCCGGCACAGATCCCACCATTTTTTCATTTTATCGGCCATCGGATCCGCTCTCCCCTTGCTGGCCGATAATGGCGCCAGGGTAAAGTTTGTTTTTCAGCAATTGCTTCACTCCTTGCTCCCACGAGCCGATAACGGAATCATAGACACGGATGCGCTTCCAGTTCAGGTATTGATAATACTGATCTTCAATGCCCCCGCAGATCACCGTGTCCACATCTTTTGTTAAAACCATGTGGCACAGTTTCTCCGCGGAAACCTGGGCCAGGACCACGATTTTTTTTTCCCACGTCCCGTCATGATCTGCTGAAACAATGGCGGCTTCCGATGCCAGGTCAAAACGGGGCGCCACTTCGTGTCCGTACAGGGGTATGAGGATTTTCCGGGACATGGATTTTGTCCTGATCTTGGATATTGAAATGGTATTGAACTTTTTAAAAATAGCACAACCGCAGGGCAGGTGTCCAATAATTTCCCCGCCCGCCGGGCCTGTTTCATCCTACTGGATCTGATACTGCTTGATTTTTCTCCACAGGGTGCTTCTGCCCCATCCCAGCAAGGCTGCGGCCTTGTTGCGGCGGCCGCCGGTCCGGACAAGGGCGTCGATGATCATCTGCTTTTCGGTTTCAGCCCATGTGGCCGCCCCTTCGGGGGCGGGCTGAAAAGAGCCGGAAACAGTCCCTATCGGCTCCTTCCAGGACCGGTTGTCATGCTCCATGCGGCCGGCTGCCGGCAGGATGCTGCCGTTGAGATAGGCGGGAAGATCCGCTGGGGTAATTTGCTGCTGCCGGCAAACATTGACCGCATATTTGATGATATTTCGCAATTCCCGCACATTGCCCGGATATGTGTGGGAATTGAGCAATTCCAGGGCCTCAGGGGCCGGTCCCTGGATGTCTTTGCCAAAGGCGGTACTGAATTGGTGCAGAAAATGATCCGTGAGCAGGCCGATGTCATCTTCCCGCTGCCGCAGCGGGGGCAGGTGGAGGCGCACCATGCTGAGCCGGAACAGCAGGTCTTTGCGAAATGCGCCTTGTTCCGCCATCTGCTCCAGATTCCGGTGATCGCCTGCGATAACATGCACATCCACTTGAAAGCTCCGGGTCCCGCCCATGGGATAGACGGTGTTGTTGTCCAGAAGGTTTAACAGCCTTGCCTGCAGGGTCAAAGGCATATCCCCGATTTCAGCAAGGTACAGGGTGCCGTTGTGCGCCAGCCGGAACCGGCCCTGCCTGTTTTCGGTTGCGCCCGCAAATGCGCCTTTGCAGTGTCCGAACAATTGGGATTCAAGAAGGGTTTCGGGCAGGGCGCCGCAGTTGATTTTGACAAACGGCCCTCGTGCCCGCCCGGAGTTTTCGTGGATGGCCCTGGCGGCCAGGTCTTTTCCCGTGCCGGTTTCCCCGGTAATCAGCACCGGGGAATCATTTTTGGCGATCAGGGGCAGGGTGCGGAAGATGTTTTCCATATCCGGGCTTTTGCCGATCACCCCGGCAAAGCTAAATGCCGGATGCATTTGTGTCTCTGGCTGAGCTGCGGCCCGCATGTCCTCAATGGCATCGGCATAGCCCAAGCACCTGCCGCCGGGGTCAAAAAGCCCGATCATGGTGATGCGCACGTCAATGCGCTGTCTTTCCCGGTTGATCAGGTCGCTGTGCACGCACACCGGTCCGCTGTCCGGGGAAATTTTGGATACAGGACTGTCTTTGAGATAGGCACGGCTTCGCACAATATTGTGACAGGCAATGTTTTTTGCCTCTTGCGGGCCATAGCCGGTCAGGGCGGAAGCCGCCCGGTTCATGTACCGGATTCGCCGCCGGGTATCGAGCAGGATCAGGGCGGTGGGGATCTCTTCCAGAATGGCTTCGGCGGCGACCGGATGGTCAAACAACCCGGTAATCAGATGTGGGAAATGATCATCCAAAAAGCGATCCTCCCTGCGCCCTATGCTTTATGTTTCAGGGTATGGATGATGATCTGTTTTTTTTCTCCCATGCCGGTAAAGGCCATGCCCTTGTGGGAAAGATCAAATTCCTTTTCCGCTTCCATCAGAAATTCCATCATGGACATCCGGGCGATATCATGGGCCAGATAGGCCGTGCCGCCGGATCTGAGCTTTTTTTTGAGAATTTCGATGACCGGGTGTACGTCGGATTTTCGGTATATCAGCTCCGAGCCGCAGATGATATCCCAGGTTTCATGGGTATCGGGTTCATGCCAGTCAAGGGCCGAGACCCGAACGGTCTCAATTCCGTTGTGCAGAGCATTTTTCTCCATCAGTGCCAGGGCGTCGGGCTGATTGTCCGTGATGGTGACCCGGTGGCCGAAGGCGCCGAGAAACAGTCCGGTAATGCCCATACCTGCACCGATTTCCAGGATTTCCTGGTTTTTATCCAGCCCCGTATGAACCAGCCAGTCGGTGAGCACAATGCTGGCCTCCCAGATCTTTACCCAGAAGGGAAAATGTGCGATTTCCTGCCGGCCCTCTGCTTCGAGTTCGGAAATCAGGGGTTCAAGATTTTTAACGCACAGGATCTCCAGGCGCCGGCCTCCAATGGCAAGGGCCTTTGGCTCCAGTTCAATATTGGGGCGAAGCAACAGTTGCGTCATAACAGTCGTTTTGTTTGTTTTGGCAGAAAACAGGCTTTACACGACCCATGGCCGCGGCCCCTGCCGCGTGAAATTATAAGCGTTCGTGAAATTATAAACGTTGTTGATAAACAAGAGACCTTAATCTAAAAAGTCAGTAGCGGTCAAGCACATTCCGAATGACCCGGATCCGGAATGGTTGACATGGTCGTCCCGGTTCATTGAACAACGTGATCAAATGAATGGAGCAGGGTTTTGTCCCCGGCCACGGCTTTTGTCTTGATGGTGTATGTGCCGGGCGGATCAAGGGAGACATCAGCGCCGTAGCCGTCTGCCATGCCCATGGCCATGACCTTTTGCTGTTTTCCGTCAGGATCCTGGATCAGAAACCCGGTCTTGGCCCCGGTGACGGCATCGCCGTTCTGGTCCCGGATAAAGACCATCAGGTGGTGGGTAGCCTCGCTGTTGCTGCCGTGCTCCTTTAATGCCTGGCGCATGTCAATGAGTTTATAGGTCAGTTCGTGGTTATCCACGGCTGCCTGGTGGATTGTTTCCCCATCGCTGCCGTGCTGGGCGGCCGCAGGCGCGATGACCAGACAGATCAGCATCATTGGCGCGATCATAAAATGCATCAGTTTCTTCATAACGTTTCTCCTTGTTGGGTTGCAGGACTGGCTTCCTGGTTTATTGTTTTTCCTTGAGCTCATGGCGCTTCCAGATATCATAGACCGCCGGGATGATAATCAGGGTTAAAATGGTCGAGGAGATCAGCCCGCCCACCATGGGCGCGGCGATTCTCTTCATGACCCGGACCCCGGTTTCGGTGCCGATCATAATGGGCATCAGGCCGATTAAGGTGGTGGCCACGGTCATGAGCTTGGGCCGCACGCGTTCCACCGCCCCTTCGATGATCGCGCCCTTCAAATGCTCGGTGGTCTGCATCTCTCCACGGTTCGCCCATCTTTTGTGGGCCTCGTCAAGATAGACCAGCATCACCACGCCGGTTTCCGCCGCCAGCCCGGCAAGGGCGATAAAGCCCACCACCACGGCCACTGAAACGTTGTAGTCCAGCAGGTAAAGCAGCCATACCCCGCCGACCAGGGCAAAGGGCAGCGATGCCATGACCACCATGGCCTCGGTGATGTTTTTGAAATGAATGTAGAGAAGCACGAAAATCAGCAGAATTGTTATGGGAACAATCAGGTTCAGGGTTTGTCTGGCCTTTTGCATGTATTCAAACTGCCCGGACCAGACCATGGAATAGCCTGTCGGTTTGTCGATGTTTTCGTCCACGATTTTGCGCGCCCGCTCCACATAGGTGCCCAGATCCACGTCTGCTATGTCCACGTATATCCATGCGGTTCTTCTGGCGTTTTCGCTTTTGATCATGGGCGGCCCTTTGCGGATTTCAAGGTCGGCCAGCTGGGCAAGGGGCACCTGGGCTCCGGTCGGCGTGGCCACCAGCACCCGCCTGAGCTGCTGCATATCGTCTCTTAACTCTCGTTTGTAGCGCAGATTCACGGGATAGCGCTCCAGGCCCTCCACTGTATAGGTGATGTTCATGCCGCCCACCGCGGTCATGATCACTTCCTGGACATCATCGACAGTCAGGCCGTATCGGGCGATTTCATGGCGCCTGATGTTAAAATCCAGGTAATTGCCGCCGGTTGTGCGCTCGGAATAGACCGACAGGGTTCCCGGAATATCGCGCACCACCTGTTCAATGCGGGTGCCCAGCTCGGATAGCACCTCCAGGTCCGG
>NZ_JAWODO010000132.1:0-3277 GCF_046483245.1 Desulfosalsimonas sp.
ACACTTCCAAGGAAGTCCAAGGACGGGGTCGGTTTTTGAAGCGACATTGAGCGTTTACGGAAAAATTCAGCAAATGCCGGAGCTAAAAAATTTCAAACTGTTTGAGGCCGACAGGCCGAGTTTTTGAAATTTTAAGCGAAGGCATTGGCTGAATCCGTAAACGGTCAGGAGCGAAAAAACTGACCCCGGCCGCAGGGCTTCCTTCCTGCAAAAACAGCGGACGCGGTAAAAAGCTTTTTACAAGCTTATCATGTTTGTATTTATGAAAGAAAGATATCAAAAAGACCCGGGGCTGTCCAGGATTTCAGCAGGGGTTTTGACAGGTTGTTTGCGGTGGCTGGAAAAGCCCGGGCCCGGGAGTTGCGGGAGATGCCAGGCAAAGCCGGGCAGCATGGGTGCATTCGGCAAAAAAATGTTTATAGTATGAACGCATTTGAGTATATACCGATAATTTAATGCCTATAAAAATTGAGAATCCGAACCAGTGCAAAAGGAGCATGAATTTATGTCCCAACCTGCAAGTCCCATGGAGATTTACAAGCTGTTAAACAAATCCAACTGCCGCCATTGCAATGAAAAAACCTGCATGGCTTTTGCCGCGGCAGTATTTACGGGAAAAAGAAGTTTGTCCGAGTGCCCTTACGTGGATGCCGAAGCTGCTGCGGCATTTGAAAATGAAAACAATGTCGCCCAACAGTCAAACGACAATGGTGCTGAAGTCGATGATGCCGTGGAAGAGCTCCGGGAACAGGTGCGCCAAACCGACCTGGAAGAAGCCGCCCGGCGTCTTGGCGCCCGTTTTGAAAAGGGCCGCATCATTGTCAAGGTCATGGGCAAGGATTTTGCCGTGGACGGCGACGGCCGGATTTCCACCCAGATTCATGTCAATCCCTGGGTGACCGTGCCGGTGTTTGATTATATCGTCAACGCAAAGGGCACGCCCCCCACGGGCAAGTGGGTACCGCTTCGGGAGCTTAAGGGCGGGCGCGAACGCGAGGGTCTGTTTGACCAGCGCTGCACCAAGCCCTTAAAACGCATTGCAGACACGTATACGGATTTTTTCAATGACATGCTCGACGTATTTGACGGCAAACGCACCGAAACCCGGTTTGATGCCGATACCGCGGTGGTGATGTATCCCCTGGCCAAAGCCCCTCTGCTGTTTTGCTACTGGGAGCCCGAAGAGGGGATGGAATCGAATTTGCAGATATTTTTTGACAAGTGCGTGGAAGACAACTTAAGCATCGGCTCTGTCTACACCCTGGGCGCGGGCCTGGCCCACATGTTTGAAAAATTTTCCCTGAAGCATACAGCCTGATATCGAGTAAAGTTGTTTAACGTGTATTATATTGCATCCATTACCGTGCCCAAAAAAGGGGGGAGATGATGATCCAGACCCGGATTACCGAATTGTTCGGCATTGAAAAACCCATTGTCCAGGGCGGCCTCATGTGGATTGCCCGGGCGGAACTGGCCGCGGCAGTGGCCAATGCCGGCGGCATCGGCTTTATGACCGCGCTGACATTTCCCGACCCGGAGGATCTGCGCGCGGAAATCCGTAAATGCCGGCAGATGACAGACAAGCCCTTTGGCGTGAACCTCACGTTTCTGCCCACGCTCACCCCGCCGGATTATCCCGGCTATATCCGGGTGTGCATCGAGGAGGGGGTCGGATTTATCGAGACCGCCGGCAGAAACCCCGAGCCGTACATGGATCAGATCAAGTCCGCGGATATCAAGGTGCTGCACAAGTGCACCTCGGTGCGCCACGCCCAAAAGGCCGTGAAAATCGGCTGTGATGCCATCGGCATGGACGGCTTTGAGGCAGCCGGCCATCCCGGTGAAGACGATGTGACCTCCCTGATCCTGCTGCCCTGCACCCGGGATGCCATTGACGTTCCCCTGGTGGCCTCGGGCGGGTTTGCCGACGGCCGGGGCCTGGCCGCAGCCCTGGCCCTGGGCGCGGATGCCATCAACATGGGCACCCGGTTTGTGGCCACAAAAGAGGCGCCTGTGCACGAAAATGTCAAGCAGGCCTTAGTCAGCCGCACGGAACGCGATACCCGCCTGATCATGCGCTCTTTGCGCAACACCGAGCGGGTGTTGCACAACACCATTGCGGACAAGGTCATTGAAATCGAGCAGCAGCCGGGCGAAACCCGCATCGAGGACATTGTTTCCTATGTGGCCGGCCGGGTGGGCAAGGAAATGCTTGAGCAGGGTGACATGGAGACCGGGACCCTGGCTGCGGGCCAATGCATGGGGCTGATCCGGGATGTGCCCAGTGTGGGGCAGCTGCTTGAGCGCATTATGGCAGAGGCCGAAGCCGTGATGCGCAAAAATGCGGCAAGCATACGGGACTGAAACGGCCGGAGCCGTTATGCATTCCCAATTTTGGATGCATGACGGCCCCGGTTTTTTGGGTCTTTACCAGGACTTGCTCAGGGTAATGATAAACTGGGGGCCTTCCGGGCTGTTTTTTGCGCTAAATTCCCGGAGAAACCGAAGGTTGACCTGCATGAGCCGGGGAGGGGGCAGGAAAAAATTGATTTCCGCGCCCAGGGCATGGTTATGTTTTCTCTCCGAGGCTATAACACCGGACGCATCCCCGCTGTCATCATCGATCTGCCAGGTTGAGCATCCGCTGATGCCGGGCCGGATCACAAGGCCGGGAGAAACCGGGATTTCCTTTCCGATACCCCATTCCACCACAAATTCCGCTCCGGGCCGGATATCGGTGTCCTTTTGCCGGCCGTGGACCAGGGTTCGGGTCAGGACGCTGGCCGACCATGTCTTTTGCTCATCGAAAAATAGCCTTATATAAGGCTTGTTCGGATTATTCAAGTTTTTTGTCCAGTTTCCTTACATGTTCTTTACAAGATTTTACATTGACTTTTACATTTTTTCGGGCTAACAGGTAAACCATGAAAACAGAACTGAGTCCACGACAGCAGCGGTTGCTCGACTATCTCCGGGAGCAGATCGCGGAAACCGGCCAGACGCCGTCTTTGCGCAGGACCGCCGGGGATCTGGGAGTGAGCCACACGGCAGTGGCGGAAATGCTAAAAGTCCTGGAGCAAAAGGGCCTGGTAAAGCGCCAGGGCCGCTATGGCAGGCATCTGCATCTGCTCAACCGCGCCGGTGCCCCTGCCGGAATCCAACGGATCCGGGAAGTGCCGGTCATCGGCCGGATCACCGCCGGGCTGCCCATGTATGCCCAGCAGCAATGGGAGGAAAGCATTGTGGTGGATGCAGATCTCTATAAGGGCGCCAACCT
>NZ_JAWODO010000157.1:0-19380 GCF_046483245.1 Desulfosalsimonas sp.
TGGCCGACTGTGTGCAAAGTTTCACACCAAGGGAGTCGGAAGAAACACATTCAAGTCTTAAAAAGCGTTGTTTTCATGCCCTGTCCCGTGGGCTGGCCCGGCAAGAACCCTTCCAAGTATCTGCAGGAATCAAGACCGCAGCCTGTCTGATTTTTACCTGTGCACGGTCATGGCCACGGCTTCGCCGCCGCCCAGGCACAGGGAGGCGATGCCGTTTTGAAGATCCCTGCGCATCATTTCATAGAGCAGGGTGGTCAGCACCCGGGCGCCGCTTGCACCGATGGGATGGCCCAAAGACACGCTGCCGCCGTTGACGTTGACCATGTCGGTGTTCAGGCCCAGCTCCTTGATCACCGCCACGGTGGAGCCGGAAAACGCCTCGTTGATTTCAAGCAGATCCATGTCTTTTGCGGTCATGCCGATTTTGTTCAGGCACTTGGGAATGGCCAGAATCGGGGCCACCAGTACGTATTTCATGTCAATGCCCGCAGAGGCCTGGGCGCCAATGCGGGCCATGGGGGTCAGGCCCAGTTCCTTTGCCCGGGTGTCGCTCATGACCACCACGGCCGATGCCCCGTCGCTGATAATCGAGGCGTTTCCGGCAGTGCCCTTGCCGTCTTTGCGGAAAGCCGGCTTCATTTTCGACAGGGTTTCAAACGGGGTGGGCTTGGGGTTTTCATCCACGGCAAACTCCGTTGTGTTGCCCTTGCGGTCCCGGATGGGCACCGGTGCGATTTCCTGCTTGAAACGGCCCGATTCCACGGCCTCTATTGCACGGTTGTAGGACATTTCTGCGTAACGGTCCTGGTCTTCTCGCGAAACATCGTATTTTTCAGAGCACAGCTCGTTTGAAACCCCCATGTGAAAATCGTTGACAATATCCCACAGACCATCGTGGATCATGTGGTCCTGGAGAGTGCCCGCACCCATGCGATAGCCGAACCTGGCTTTTTCCAGGTAATAGGGGGCCATGCTCATGTTCTCCATTCCGCCGGCCACCACCACGTCGGCGTCTCCGGCGCCAATGGCATGGGCGGCGAGCATTACGGATTTTAATGCAGATCCGCATACCTTGTTGAGGGTCAGGCATTCCACCTCCCAGGGCAGTCCGGCTCTGACTGCGGCCTGGCGGGCCGGGTTCTGGCCGTAGCCGCAGGGAAGCACCTGGCCCATGATGACCTCGTTGACCGATTCCTTGGAAATGCCCGCCCGCTGGATGGCTTCGGTGATCACGTGGGCGCCCAGATCTGTTGCGCCGGTGTTGCCCAGGCTGCCGTTAAAGGCGCCCAGGGGGGTTCTTACTGCACTGACGATAACGGCTTGCGGCATATTGCCTCCTTGTTCGTAAATGTTTTTTCACAGCCCTAAATTGAGCGTTTCAGATTTTTAAAAGCAATTCATTTGAAAGGATAACATCCATTTCTATTTTAAGAACTGAAACGCTTAATTTAGGGCGGCGTATCTGAAAACCAGAAATCGTTTGCGGAAACCGGATCATAATATCTCCACTTTCCGTTAACTGGAATTTTAGGGGCGTAGTCCAGCTCGCTGCGGCCGCATCTGATCAGCCGGTCGCAGGCAAGCATGGCGCCCACAGCAGGACCGTGTTTTTTCACGGCCAAGCCGGCGTATTGCGAACAGGACGGGTACATGGGACATTGGCCAGTGCGCACCGCGTTTAAATGGTCCAGCGGGCCCTGGTAAAAATCAATCACCCATTGGACCGGTCCTGAATTATCCGCATCTGTTGGGTTGTGCAATGCCTTGCCGGGACCGCATCCGCCTGCCAGCAAAACAACGGCGGCAAGCAAAACCGCAGCCTGCTGCCTGCCTGAAGATCGCCGCACTTTTTTTTTGACCCTATAATATATTTTACCAAAAAAAGCGATCATATTTTTGACCGTTGTTTTTTATGCCGTACGCTGATGATCGTGTCAATGAAAAGGGAGATGAAAAATCCGGCCGCAGCCACCAGGATGATGCTGGCACCGGAACTCAAGTCAAAGCAATAGGCCATCCACAGCCCGGCAACATTGAAAACCGCTGAAAGGCCCACGGCAAAAATCATCATCACCCCCAGGGAGCGGGCGTATTTTTCGGCAATATAAGGCGGGATCGACAGCAGGGCAATGACCAGAAGCAGGCCCACCACCCGTATGATCAACACGATGGCCACGGCCACCATGGCCATGAACAGAAAATAGAGAAAATTGACCCGCACCCCTTGTAGCTGTGCAAATTCCATGTCATAGGAAATGGCAATCAGGTCCCGGTAAAAATACAGGGTCAGCGCCAGGGTCACCGCACCCAGGGCGAGCATCCACCAGATATCCGAGGCGGGCACGGCAAGGATGCTGCCAAACAGGTAGCTCATGAGATCCACGTTGTAGCCCGGGGTCAGATCCACAAGAATTACGCCCAGGGCCATGCCAACGGCCCAGAGCACGCCGATGAAGGTATCAGAGCGGTGGGGGACCTTGAGGGTGACTGCGGTCATGATCAGGGCCGCGGCCAGGGAAAAGCCCATGGTGCCGTAAATATAAGGAATTCCGAAAAACAGGGCCACGCCGATGCCCCCGTAGGCGGCATGGGCAATGCCGCCGGTTAAAAATACCATCCGGTTGACCACCACGAATGTGCCGATGATTCCGCATATAAGGGAGGCAAAAAGCCCGGCATACAGGGCATTTCGCATGAATTCAAACTGCAGGGCCTCGATCATGGGCCTTCCTTGTGGGTTTTCAGTATCCGGTGGGGCTGGCCGTGGGCGATGAGTTCCACCGGGCATTGGTACCCCATGTCAAGCATCTCATTTGTGATTTCGTTTTCGTCGTGGTAGTAAACCTGCTGGTTGACGCAGGCCACGGCGGTTACGTAAGAAGACATGACCATCAGGTCATGGCTGACCACGATAATGGTCTTGGTGCGGTTTAAATCCCGCAAAAGGGCGTAGAGCTCGGTGCGGCCGGCTGTATCCACGCTCGCGGTGGGCTCGTCGAGAATCAGGATGTCCGGATCCGTGGTCAGGGCCCGTGCGATAAAAACCCGCTCCCGCTGGCCGCCGGAGAGGTCATCGATTCTGCGGTCCTTGTATTGGGCCACGCCCAGCAGTTTGAGAAAATGGCAGGCCGCCTCGTAATCCTGCTGCCGGATGCGCACACCTTTGTGCCGCCGAAGCCGGCCCATCAGAACAACGTCTAAAACCGATATGGGAAATGAGCGGTTGATGGCCACGTCCTGGGGCACGTAGCCGAAGCAGTGGGATACTTTTTTGGGTGGTTTGCCCAAAACCCGTATCCGGCCGGCATCCGGCTTCAAAAGGCCCAGCATCAGCTTGACCAGGGTGGACTTGCCGCCCCCGTTGGGCCCGATAATGGCCAGAAATTCCTTTTGCGCCACGGTGAATGAGGCGTTTTGGACCACGGGGACGCCGTCATAGGAAAAACTGACATTGCTGAGTTCAATAACGGGATCATTCATGGTTATCTGGCTGCCTCCAGGATTTTGCCGGCCACCTCGACAAGGTTTTCCGGCCAGTTTTCCGCCAGTGGATCAGCGGACACCACGTTGCCGTCAATGGCCCTGGCAATGGTTTGGGCTGATTTTGAAGACACCTGGGGCTGGATTAAGACCGTTTGAATGCCTTTTTCCCGGGCAAGGGTGATCAGCCGCTGCAGGTCCGTGGCCCTGGGCGTTTTGCCGGATATTTCCACCGGGATTTGTTTTAAGCCGTAGGCGTCTGCAAAATAGCCCCAAGAGGGATGAAACACCAGAAACTCCCGGTTTTGCGGTCTTTGCGCAAACATCCGCCGAAGCCTTGTGTCAAGTTGCGCCAGTTCAGAAATGAATTTTTGGCCATTGGCCTCATAGGTATCTGCATTGTCCGGGTCGGCCTGGCTCAGGGCGGCTACGATGTGTCTGGCCTGGATCATCACCAGGGGCGGGGAGAGCCATATATGGGGATCTTCATTGCCATGGTTATGGCCGTGATCCGCCTCTGTGCTGCCGTTTCTGTCAATGGGCTGCTTTTGAATCCAGGCGTCTGTGTGCACAATTTTCAGATCCGGATTTGCGGGCCGGATTTTTTTCAGCCACGCGTCTTCAAAGGGCACGCCTGCGGCAAAATACAGATCTGCCCTGGAAAGGGCGGCCATCTGCCGGGGTGAGGGTTCATACACGGCCGGGTGAGATCCCGGGGCCACCATCACGTTGACCTCCATGGTCTGGCCGCCGATGCGTTCCACAAAATATTTTTGGGGCTGAATGCTGACAAACGCTTTGAGGCCGGCTGCCGGTGCGGGGCCGGCGGCCAGCAGCAATGCGGCAGCAGAAAGCACAGCCATGACAAAAATGCGCAAACAGTTTTTTTCACGTGGTTTCATCAATCCTTTTGGTCCTTTTGGGGAATTGCGGGTGTTTTTTAAAAATATGCCCTTGGCGTGGCAATTGTCAAGCATGATGGGCTGTATATTGTGTCTGAACAGGGAATAGACCTGCACCGGGGTTTCAATGCCCTTGAGCGGGATTTTGCCCCGGTCCTAGACCGGCCAGAGGTTTTCGATCATGCTCCGGGTGCGTTGGCCAAACAGGATATCGCCGCCCTGGGCGTATTCGGCCAGGCGGGCGGCCAGGTTGGTGACCGTACCCGAGGCCGTATAGGTCATTCGCGTATCCAGGGCCCCTTCCATTCGGGTCATGCCCACCAGGGCCTCGCCGGTTTTAATGCCCATGTTGACGTTGACCAGGCCGTGTTTGTACTGACAAGCAAATGGCCCACGGTTTCGGCAAAATCCTGGAGAAGGAAAAATTGCCTGCTGGAAAAACGGGTTTCGGGCATGGCCACCACGCTGACAACCGCCAGCAGCTGGTTTTCCACAAACACGGGCACTGCGGCTTCCGGGCCGATGGGCACCGAGGTGCCGTCATGCCGGACCACGGGCTGGCTGCCGGTTACCACCACGGCTTTTTTTCGGGCAATGCCCTGCTGGATGGCCGGTGGCGTTTGCATTTCAGGCAGTTGACCGGCCTGTCATACAGGGCGCACTCCAGGGGGCGGGTGTATTTGCCCGCCTCGGGATCCAGCAGCAGAATGCAGGCCTCCATGGACCCGGAGATGATCTCCCGCAATTCAGAGCGCATCTTTTCCAGAATTTCGTTTGCCTCCATAAACGGCGCGACTTTTAGCGCAAGCCGGCGCTGGGCCTCGAAACGCTCCTTGTAATATTTTTCCATCCCTCAGGGCCTTTTTTGGATTGCAGCGGCGCACCAGCCGTTTCCTTCCAGGGTGCGCAGCAGGTCAAAGCACGGGGAATCATATGTTTTTAAAAGCTCCGGCTGTTCGCGGGGCTGGAATCCCGAAAAAATCATCACCGCCCCGGGCGCGGAAATTTCCGTGACTGCCTTGTGCATCCGGACAAGGGTGGGGTAACGGAGGTTGGCCAAAATCAGATGAAAGGGCGGCAGTCCCGGGCTGTTTTTTTCAAGCGCTGTGATGCTGTTAAAAATCTCCATACGGTCTGTCAGGCCGTTTAAGGCGGCGTTTCCGGCCGCCTCGGCCCGGGCGCAGGGGTCAATGTCGGTGCCTGCGGCCCGTGCCGCGCCCATGAGGCAGGCCGCGGCTGCCAGCACCCCGGAACCGGTGCCGATATCGAGTACCCGGCAGTTTTGCGCCGGTTTGGGTAAAATATGGTCATGAAACGTCCAGGCCGCAAGTTTTAAGGCCATGCGTGTGGTGGGGTGATCGCCGGCGCCGAATGCCGCCCCGGCCTCGATGCGCACCACAATCTGTTCCGGCCGGGGGTTGACCACTGCGTCCGGTGGGGCCAAAATCACCCCGCCGCCGGTTTCAACAGCGCGCTTATAGGAAATTTCCACAAACGTATGCCCCAGAAACTGAGTATAGGTCAGCCGGTTTTCGGCCATCAAGGCTTTTACAGCCCGGCGCGCCGCTTTTCTGGAAACCTTTTGCCGGGCACAGACATCCCGTTCAAGGTCCATGGGGGTGTATTTGCTGCCGGCACGGCCCACCATGTCCATGATGCTTTGTCTGATCCGGTCTTCATCGCCCCGGGGGGTTGTCATGCGCGTGAAATCCGTTTTAACAGGTCCCGGATCATGGCTGAAAACTCCCGGTACGCCTGTTGATCGCCGGCCGGGCCCTTTTGCCGGACCTCTTTGAAAAACCGCCGGGAGATTGTTTTCTGCTGCTGGTTCCATCTGGCGCTCAAAAATTCGGATACACCGGCATCCAAATCACTGCTCGCCTCCGGCCGGTCCCGCCGGCTGTGGGCCCAGTTGATCACGTGCCAGAAATAAATCAGCATTCGGTCAATGATCACGAAAAGCAATTGATCGTTTTTCACGGGGCCGGCCTGGATGCGTAGGCCGCCCAGGGCCTGGCCCTTGATTTTGGCACGGGAGATTTTCCGGGATCCCCAGGCTGCTGATCCTGCCCCCAGGGCACCGCCGAGGGCGGTAAACACCCCGAAGCCAAGCCCCGCCAGGGCCAGATCCGCCTTGGCGCCGATGCCCGCGCCGATGCCCGCGCCCGCCCATGCCATCTGGCTGCGGGTCAGGCCCAGGGCCTTTATTGTTTTTTCGGAAAACAGGTCTTGGCCGGCCAGGGAGTGGTCGGGCAGATCATAGGAGAAAATGTTGTGCTTGAATCTTTTTTTGATCTGGTGATGGGCTTTTTTCTCCATGTTTGCCACCTGCTGCCGGTATTGGGCTGCAAGCTGTTTTTCAACCGCCTCTGTGCCGGAAGCATCGTGTATGGTTTTTTTTGCCCGGTACTGCAGCACCGAAGCCAGCAGGTCCGTGATAATGGCTGCGGTTTGCTCCAGGCGCACATGCCAGTCGGTTTCAAAGGCGTCAATTACCCGCTGCAGGGCCTCATCCCAGTCCGGATCAATGGCTTTGAGGCTTTTGAGCAAGTCCATGCGTTCGGCAAAGCTTGCCCGCTGGGCGTCAAAGATGCGGATGACGTTAAAATGCATGCGCGCAGCGGTTTTCCAGTCTTCGATGTAGTCGCCGTGCTCCCGGTCCTTGGTGTTGATCACGGCCATGCGGGGCGCGCCGGTCAATCGCAAAATGTCCATTTCCAGCCGATCGGCCGTGCGCACCGGCCGGGTACCGTCGACCACGAAGATTACCCCGGCACCCGCGGCCAGCGGGGTGAGCAGCCGGCATTCGTGGGCAAATTCCGTATTTTTTTCATGGGCCCGGATAAACTCATCAATCCAGGCTTTTTCCGGATCCGCGTTTTGGGTGATCCATTTGTGCGCGGCCCTGGGATTTTGAAATCCCGGGGTGTCGACAAACCGGATGACTTCCGTATCGTCGATGAAAACCGGATAATCCCGGCATTCGCGGGTTTCACCCGGAGTGGGGCTCACGGGCACGGCGTCGTTTTCCGCAAGGGTGGCCACAACCGAAGACTTGCCCTCATTGGGGTGGCCCAGCACGGCAAAAACCGGGATATCGGAGCGTTTGGTCAATCTGACCTCCCAAGGATTTCCGTCCGGATATATGGATCGGCCAGGCCGTTGACCGCCTGCTGCCAGGTGGCCTGCCCGGTTTTGTCCGGTGCGCCTGGCAGGCCGCCGCTTTTGCCAGGTTTTCCAGTCAAAAAAAGCATCAAGGATGCCGTCGGGCCGGCGGCATTGCGAATTCGGCGTATCCATGCCAGGTTTTCCCGGATGGGCGGCTGCCAAGCCTCGATGACCACGGCCACGCGCACCTGGTTCATGGTTTCGTTTTCCAGGGCCCGGGTCAGCTGCTCAACGTCCTGGTCCGGATCTCCTGTGGCCGATATGCCGGCGGCAGTTTCCAGTCCTGTTTGGCTGCGGATTTTTTCGGCTATGGCGGAGATGTCCATTCCTGCATCTTCGGGTACTATCAGCACAACAGATTGCCCCGAGCCGGGCGGGGGGCTATGGGTGTTGTGCTGCGCTTTGTCCGGCCCGGGGCCGGGTTTTTCCGTGGCAGCCGGGTCTTGCATGTCTGTCTGCGTGCTGCGGGTTTCCACCTTTGGTGCGGTCATCTGAAGCCAGAGCCGGTCGCAGGCCGCATGGGTGAAATTGAGCCGGACGAGCTGCCTGCGCTGCTGCCAGCCTCCGAGGCCCAGAAGTACAACCCTGGGCATCAGGCCGTAAAATAAAACGCTGAAACACAAAAACGGCCACCAGGAGGCCAGGTCACCAGAGGCCAGGTCATATATGCCTTCTTTTAACACCATTTTGCTGCCGGCAATCTGGGCTGCGGTGGGGTGTGCAACAGGCGGCTCCAGAAACCACGCCCAGGGGGCGGCCAGAAATTCCACAATGGCATAGACCGTCTGAGGATCAGGTCGGAGAGTGGACTGCCATCCAAATGCCACATCCGTTAATGTGATGCGCATGAGCATGGCGGCCAGAACCCCGAAGTTAAAGGCTATGCCCGCGAGCTGGGCCGTGTTGAATACCGGCCAGAAAAAGATGTTTCCGTACACGGTTCGGCTTCGGCCCACCATGCCGACAACCTCCTGGAAGCGGTTTTGCTGCTGCCGGGACAGGCGCGGGGCAATCCAGCCCATGAGCCGGAGGGCAAGACGCCGGAGCAAAGCGCTGATGAGAAAATACAGGCCGTTTTTGCGAAAAGACGGCCGGATGTGGGATAGTACGGATGCGGCAGCTAGCAATGCCAAAAGCAGGATCTGGGGGAAAAGCAGCACCCACAGGCAGGTAAACACGTTGACCGGGGTGGTGCCGCCGTAGGAAAGAAGAGATCCGGCCAGTGCGGCACCGGCAAAAAATGCGGCAAAAAAAATGATCCATCCGGCCATGCGCATGGCCTGGGCATACACCCGACCCGGCATTATTTCTTGGTTTGCATCGGCGGTCTGGCTTTTTCTCCGGGTCTGGAGCCAGTGCTTGAGCACGGACCTGCGGTCTGCGGTCTGCGGATGCCGGCTGACATATTCCAGGTAAATCCTGCGGTCCCCGGCTGCATCCCGGCCGTTGTCCGCATCAGCGCGCAGCCTGAGCAGATATTCCAGGTCCATGAGGTCATGGATTTGCCACAAAGCGGCCATGGTCGCGTCAGTTCCCCAAGGTTGATGGCGCCGAAAAAGTCCAATATCTGCGTTACACGCAATTTCTCAGAATTTTACGTACGTATAAGTACACTGCATTCTTCGAAATTGCGCAAGCCTTGATCTTGAACTTTTACGGTGCCATCTGAAATCAGTTTTTTACGGTGCGATCAAGATTGATGGTTTCGTAAAATGTAGCACAAACCCGGCACTGGTACAATGCAGGGATCACACAAGATAAAAAGGCCTTGTTTGTAAGGGTGAAAACTGTTTTGAATCCGGCATTGTGTTTTGGCAAAGTCTGTACTATAGTAAATAAATTAATTTGATAAAGGAGCTGTCATCCATTGGGAACTGCATATCGTGCATCCGCCTGTGATGCCGCACAACCGTTAAATCCACATCGTGTTCATTTTGCCCGGCCGGATCTTGATCGTCTCAGAGACAGGTCCACGGTGGTGGACATGCATTTTCACAGCCGGTATTCAGACGGGTTCAATGATATTGAAGCCATTGCCGCCCGTGTCCGCAAAATGGGCATCGGCATTGCCGTTACAGACCACAACGCCATTGGCGGTGCTTTGGAAATGGCCCGCCACAGGGATATTTTCAGCATCCCGGGCATCGAGATCACCTCCCGGGAAGGGGCCCACCTGCTGGTTTATTTTTATGAGATCCATGACCTGGTTCGGTTTTATGAAAAGGATCTGCGGCCCTTTCTGGGAAAAGAGGTCATGTCCTCGTGCGCCCTGTCCATGGAATCGCTGATTGCCTGCGCCCGCCAGTACAAGTGCGTGATTGTGTTTCCCCATCCATTTTCGGCTGCTTACGTGGGTGTGTGCAACCCCATGTTTTCCAGCATTCGCCAGCAGTATTTGTTGGCTTCCGCAGACGGCATCGAGGCCATCAATGCCGGCAACCTGCATAAGTGGAACATGGACAGCACATTGCTGGGATTCAACCTGGATGCCGGGCTGACCGGGGGCAGCGACGGCCACAACCTGTTTCAGTTCGGCCGGGCCGTGACCTGTGCGGCGTGTGCAAAGGACCGGGCCGCGTTTCTGGATGCAGTGGTCGACCGGGCCACCCGGGTGGTGGGCAAGGAAATCAATATCCTGCGCAAGGTCACCTCCAACGGCATGAAGCTGCGCAGCAACTTCCGCAATTCATCCGAATTGTTCGGCAAAAACATCCGCTACGGATATGCCCTGATCCATAGCCGTTCCAGGAAGGTGCGCGATCGGATGCGCAGGCACGGCAAATCCGCTTACAGGTAAGGGGAAAACAGCCACATCAGGGCATCGCGGGTTTTGGCAGGAAAGGAACGGTTGTTGATATCCGCCAGATAAATCTGCCGGGAGCGCTCGATTTTTTCCGCCACATAGCCGGTAATGTCTTCCACCACGTTTGCGTCAAAAATCTCCACGTTGAGTTCAAAATTCAGCTTCAGGCTGCGTGGATCCATGTTGGCCGATCCGATCTGGGCGTATTGTCCGTCTGCCACGAAAAGCTTTGAATGCACAAACGGCGGGGGCTGAAAATAGATATTGGCGCCCCAGAACAAAAGCTCATAGAGCATGTTGTTGGTCGCCCACTGGATAAAGGGCAGGTTGTTGACCGAGGGCAGCACGATATCCACCCGGGTGCCGCGCAGCACGGTGGTCTGGATGGCCGAGATCATCTCCACGGACGGCAGGAAATAGGGGGTCATGATCATGACGTGCTTTCTGGCCGTGGCCACCGCCCCCACCAGGATGGTGGAAAGCTTGTCCACCGGTTCGCTGGGCCCGTCGGAAATGGCCCGGCAAACGGCCTTTCCCCTTGAGACCGTGGGCGTTGCGATGGGCTCCAGGGGCTGGCCCGTGCAAAACGACCAGTCCTCGATAAAGCTTTGTTCCAGCTGGCGCACAACCGGGCCGGTGAGCCGGAAGTGGGTATCGACCACCCGTTTGCTGTTGTCTTCGACTTCCGCCAAGTGCCTGTCACCGATGTTCATGCCGCCTGTAAATCCCACGTCCCCGTCGACCACCAGGGTTTTTTTGTGGGTGCTCAGGTTGATGTGTAGCATGGGCAGGGGAAGAAGACGCGGGGGCAGAAACCGGGTGCAGGCAATGCCGGCTTTTTCCAGCAACACACTTGCCCGGGGCCGGGAATAAAGTTCGCCGAATCCGTCCACAATCACCCGAACCTCCACGCCCCGGGCTGCGGCTGCGGTCAAGGCCCCGATTATCTGCCTGCCCGCCGAATCCGTGTCAAAAATATAGGTGCATAGAAAAATTCGGTGCTCGGCGTTTTCCATGGCCTGGATCATGGCCGGATAGGCTGCTTCGCCGTTGTGGAGCAGGTCGATGCGGTTTCCGCCCACAAGGGGCGCACGGGCAACGTTGTCGGAGATTCGCGCGATATCGGATACCGCCCGGGAAACCTCCAGATCCGCAGGCGGATGCTTTGCGGTTTCAAGGGAATCTCCCCCCCCGGGCTCCACCCGGTGCGGAGGGCGTTTGATTTCCAGTCTCCGGGCCCGGTTCCGGACCCGGTTGATGCCGAAAACGAAATAAACCACAGGGCCCACAAAGGGAAATGTCAGGCAGACCGCGACCCAGACCAGGGCTGACTGGGGGGTGCGCTTGAAAAACAGGGCATGAGCGGCAGACAGCAAAGAAAGGGGGATGTTTAAGCCAACAATGATCCAGTTGAAAACAGACATTGATCCTTATTCGGCTTCGAGTGCCGGGACAATGGGGTCCCGCAGGATTTGCTCCATGGCGGTTTTCGCGCTCTGAGCGGCTTCCGGAAAAACATTTTTTAAATTGCGGATATGGCGCAGGTTGTCCGCGGTGCGCATGATCAGCATGGCCAAATCGCCTTCGGCGCTGTCCCACAGGGCAAGCACCGATTCCCAGTCCCGGCCCGCGGTCCAGTGGTAAACGGTCATGGCCGGGCGCATGAATAAAAACGGCGCTGTAAAGCCTTTTGCGATCATTTCCTTTGCAAAGGGCCGCAGGCCCTCCCGGATGCCCAGGTATGCCTCTTCCAGGGCTTCGGGCACATCCTTTGGGTGAATGCTGTCTTCGTCGGTTTCCCGCTCATTGACAAACGCGGCCATGATGGCTGCCAGAAGCGCCGGGTCGGATTGGGGAAAAAGGTTTGTGCGAAAGCCTTCGGCCACCATCAGGGGATGGTCGATGCGCAGCTGGGAGGCCCAGATGCCGTCTTCGGTGAGCCGGTTGTCTTCTGCCACGTAATCTTTCTGCTTTAAAAAATCAAGATGCCGGATAAATTCCGCCCACAAATGATCCATGTCCCGGATGCTGCCGGTCTGCTTTTTCTTTTTTTTGCGTTTGCTCCGGAACTGGAAGTTGGCAAAGGACTTGTCCAGCAGTTCCCGCACCTGCTTGGGGCTATGGGACAAAAGCAGGTTTAAGGTCATGGAGAAATTGATCTGGATCTGGCTGTCCACATCCGTGGGCTGGGCGTAAACAAGCCGGCCCACGTAGCGCGTGTCCATAAACCGGCCCGGGATGACCACGGCAAAGCCGATGTTGTCCATGCCCCGGCGGCCCGCCCGCCCGGTCATCTGGTGGAATTCCGTGGGATTGAGGGAAACAAACTCCCGGCCGTTGAACCGGTCCGAGTTGAGAAAGGCGATGGTGCGGGCGGGAAAATTTACCCCTGCGGCCACCGTGGAGGTGGCAAACACTGCATCCAGGTAGCCTTCTGTCATCAATGTTTCGATTACCAGTTTCCAGGCCGGCAGCTGGCCGCTGTGATGGGCGGCCACCGCCTTGTGCACCAGATCGGGCACCTGCTTGTGATCGGCCAGGTGGGGCGCTTTTTCAATGAGCTCGGCCACCCGCTTTCTTCTGCCGGCTTTGCGCTCCGGGTCTTCGATCACCTTGTAATCAGCGCACAAAAGCAGGGCATTGTCGCAGTCCGCCCGGGATTTCAGGAAAAAAATGGCCGGCAGCAGATTGTATTTGCGAAACACGGCCAGCACATCGCCCATTTTTGGAAGGCTTGCGCCAAAACCGCCGCGTCTGGCATTGTTGGTGTTTTTTAAAAACTGGAGAACCTTCTTATACAGCCTGGCCCCGCCGCCTTTTTTGTCTTTTTTGTCCAGCAGGGGAAACAGGGTGCCGGAAGGATGGAGAAAAAGCGGGTACAAGGGCACGGGGCGCTTTTTTTCCTCCACCACAAGGCACTTGCGGCCACGGATGGATTCCAGCCAGGCCGAGATCTGGTCGGCGTTTCCCACGGTGGCCGACAGCATCAGCAGCGGAATTCGCGCCGGCAGGTAGATCATGGTTTCCTCCCAGACTACCCCCCGGTTTTCGTCACCCAGAAAATGGGCCTCGTCTAAGACCACAAGGTCCGTGCACAGGTCCTCGCCCCGGTGCATGGCATCATAGAGCTGATTCCGCAGGATTTCCGTGGTGCCGACGATAATCGGCGCATCGGTGTTTTCCTTGCGGTCGCCCGTGAGAATGCCCAGGTTGTCAGCGCCGAAAATTTCGGCAAATTCGCAGTACTTGGAGTTGGTCAGGGCCTTTAATGGCGAGGCATACCAAGCCCGTCCGCCGGCATCAAAGATCCTGCGGATGGCTTCCACGGCAATCCAGGTCTTGCCGGAACCCGTGGGCGCGGTCACCAGGCAGTCGCCCTTGTCCATGGCTTCCAGCGCCTGGATTTGGAACGGGTCAGGCTTAAACGGCCGCTTTTCCGGCCGGCCGATTTCGGCAAACACCTTTTTGAGTTTGGCGTCAGAGCCGGCCTTCAACGGCTGGCGCTTTGACTTGGCCGGCCCGCGCCGTTTTTTCGGATAAGGGCGCTTTTCTGCCATCAGAGCTTTTCAATCATTTTGATGATTTCGGACTTGGCCGCAGAGTCTGCTTCATACGGGGATATGCCGTTTAAGTCCGCTTCGATCAGCGCGTCGTCAAAGGGCAGAAACCCCAGAAAGTCAAAATCCGGCAGGTGCTGCTCCAGAAACTGCCGGTCTTTTTCCCCCCGGATCTTGTTGCCAACCAGCGAAATCTTGTCCAGCCCGATTTCTGCGGCCAGCTGCTTGATGTGCATGGCCGTGTCAATGCTTCTGCGGCCCGGCTCCACCACCACGATCAGCCGGTCCACGGCTCGTGCCGTGGCCCGGCCCAAATGCTCGATACCCGCTTCCATGTCCATGATGACCACTTCATCCCGGGCCAGCACGATATGGGTGATCAGGGCTTTGAGCAGGGTGCTTTCCGGGCAGATGCATCCGGCGCCGCCTTTTTTCACGCCGCCCAGGCGCATGAGCTTGATGTTGTCCAGCTTTGCTGAAAGCGCGTCCGGAAGATCATCCACCTTGGGATTCATTTTGAAAAACCCGCCAATGCTGCCGGGCTTGGCCTCGGTGCGCTCATAGACGAGATCCTTCATCTCCGAAATCGGCACGATCTCCTCTGCGCCTTCAATGCCCACGGCTGCCGCCAGGTTGGCATCCGGGTCTGCGTCAATGGCCAGGACCCGCTTGTTCTGCTTGCTCAATGCCCGGATCAACAGGGCTGAAAACGTGGTTTTCCCCACTCCGCCTTTTCCGCTTACCGCCAGTTTCATTTTATTGTCCTTTTATGGCTATGAATTCATTTTTTAATTATAAATTGCGATTCCATACGTTTTTTAATATCATTAAACAATTTTGCAAACAAGTCCAGTCTGAGGGCGCGGACGGCAGGCATCTGCAGCCCGGCTCAAGACGTGTTCATCCCAATTGAATCGAAATTTTCCTATGACATCTGAAAAAACGGCTTTGGATACAAAAAAAACACCCAAAAAACCTGAAATTCTTTCCCCGGCGGGCAACCAGGAGTCATTTCTGGCGGCCCTGGCCGCAGGTGCGGATGCGGTTTACTGCGGGCTCAAGCATTTTAACGCGCGCATGGCCGCAGAAAACTTCACCATTGAGCAGCTGGCCAGGCTCACCCGGCTGGCCCATGAGCATGACAAAAGGGTCTATGTGGCCCTCAATACTCTGATCAAGCCAGACGAGCTGGCAGATGCGGGAAAGATTGTCGATCAACTTTCCCGGCATGTCAGACCGGATGCGCTGATCATCCAGGACCCGGCCATGGTGGCCATTGCCGGGCAGGCCGGATTTAAGGGCGAACTTCATCTGTCGACCCTGGCCAATGTCACCTTTCCCGCAGCCCTGGATGTGGTGCGTGCCTTGCCTTCGGTCAGCCGGGTGGTGCTGCCCAGGGAGTTTTCCATCGACGAGATCAAGGCTGCGGCAGAAAACTGCCCTGATGAACTTTCCCTGGAGGTATTTGTCCACGGTGCCCTTTGTTACGGGGTTTCGGGCCGGTGCTACTGGAGCAGCTTTTTGGGAGGCAAAAGCGGGCTGCGGGGCAGGTGCGTGCAGCCCTGCAGGCGGATTTACAGCCAGGGCAAAAACCGCAGCCGGTTTTTCTCCTGCCAGGATCTGTGGCTCGATGTGCTCACCAAGCTGCTGCTGGAAGTGTCCGCCGTATCCGGCCTGAAAATTGAGGGGCGCAAAAAGGGGCCCCATTACGTGTATTACACCACCGCCGCCTACAAGATGCTGCGGGATCACCCGGGTGACAGCGCTGCCCGCAAAACCGCCCTGTCGTTTCTGGATCAGGCCCTGGGGAGAAAGCCCACCCATTACCGGTTTTTGCCCCAGCGGCCCTGGAATCCGGTTGACACAGACACCCAGACCGGCTCGGGCAAGCTCATCGGCAAGGTCCAGGGTCCGAAAACCAAACCCTACATGGATCCCAGAGACGCCCTGCTGCCCGGCGATCTTTTGCGCATCGGATACGAGGATCAGTCCTGGCACCGCACCGTTCGCATTGCCAGGCACGTGCCCAAAAAGGGCCGGTTTTACTTAAACCTCACTGAAAAGGAACGGCCCGCCAATGACACGCCCGTGTTTCTCATTGACCGGCGCGAACCGGAACTGACAGCCGAAATCAAGCCCTTTGCCGACCGGCTCGAAACCCTGCCGGAAAAAGGGGCTTCCCCGTCCCGGTTTCAAATCCGGCTGCCGGCCAAAACCCTGCACCGCCATCCTGTTGTGGAAATGCAGGTAAAGCGGGACCTGCCCGAAGAAATGCCTGCAAGCGCCAATACCGGCATCTGGCTGAGCCCGGAGATGAAGCCGGGCAAGCTGCCCCTTACCAACCGGATTTGGTGGTGGCTGCCGCCGGTGGTTTGGCCGGATGCCGAAGCCGGCCTCCGGGCTGCGGTTGGCGCGGCCGTGGACAAGGGATTTAAGCAGTTCGTGCTCAACTCGCCCTGGCAGATGGCCCTGTTTCCCCCCAAAAAAGGCCTGCGCATCTGGGCCGGGCCGTTTTGCAACATTGCCAACGAGCTTGCCATGGAAACCCTGGCGTCCATGGGTTTTTCCGGCGTCATTGTCAGCCCGGAGCTGGGGAAAAACGACTATACCCATCTGCCTGCCAGGGCGCCGCTGCCCCTGGGTATCGTGATTTACGGCAACTGGCCCTTGTGCATCTCACGGGTGAAGGCAGAATCCATGATCGAACAAAGCCTTTTTAAAAGCCCCAGGGGCGAGCATGCCTGGGTGGCCCGCATGGATGACAATTACTGGGTGTTTCCCGACTGGGCCGTGGATCTGACCGGTCACGGCCAGACCCTGGAGAATCTGGGCTACCGGGTTTTCGTGCACATGCACGAGCCCCTGCCTGCCGGGGTGCATTTAAAAAAGCGGCCCGGCAAGTGGAACTGGGATCACGGTCTGAAATAGGCCGGGACAAATGCACATCCGCCAGACAGGGGCCTGATTCCGCGGGTTGGCTGCTATAGCAGATTTTCTCCGCGCAGCCTGTCGATAATGGCGCTGGTGGATTTGCTGCGGTTCATGGTGTAGAAATGCAGCCCGGCCGGGTTGTGTTTTAACAGATCCCGGCACTGGTCCACGGCAAAATCAATGCCTGCCTGCAGCACGGTTTCCTTGTCCTTGTCTGCCACTTCATCGAGTGTTTTCTGCAGCGCATCGGTGATGGTGGCCCCGCATACTTTGCACAGGATATTGGTGAGCTTGACGGTGTAGACCGGCATGATGCCGGGAATAATGGGAATGGTGACCCCGGCGGCCCGGCATTTGTCCACGTAATCGAAAAAAAATTGGTTGTCATAGCAATATTGGGCCACGACATACTCCGCGCCCTGGTCCTGCTTGAGCTTGAGGTATTCAATATCCTTGTCCAGGCTTTCGCATTCCAGGTGGCCTTCGGGATATCCGGCACATCCCAGGGTGAAATCATAACGGCTTTTGATGAATCCGATCAGATCCGAGGCATGGGCAAAGCTTTCCGGATGGGGGGTGAAATTTTCATCCTTTGGCTTGTCCCCGCGGATCACAAAAATGGTTTCCACCCCAAGGGCCTTGTAGTTGTCCAGCACCTCCGTGATTTCATCCGGCCCCAGCCCGTATCCGGCAATATAGGCCACAGTGGGCAGCTGCTTGTCCTTGATGAGTTTTTTCACCGTCTGGTAGGAACCGTCACGGTTGGAGCCGCCGGCCCCGAAGGTAACGCTCATGTAATCCGGATTTCGGTCTGCCAGGGTATCCACAATATTGTCGAATTTTTCAGCAGCAGCTTCATCCCTGGGCGGGAAAAATTCCATGGAAACAACCGGTGCCTTGCTTGCATAAAGATCTGTAACGCGCATGAGTCTGTCCTTTCCTTTTTAAGATAATGCTCAAAATTGATGTTCACAAAACATTGCAGTATCTCTTATGGCATTATATATGTCAAGCAATTCCTGGAGCTGGATTTTTAAGTGCAAATTCGACCACGGCTTGTTTAACCTTTTTCCACGCTATGCAGAGCCCGGGATGTCAGGAATAATGAAGGGCTCATGTATGTATATGAAGGCAATGTGCCGGTCCGCCTTTCTGTGCCGCCGGCCTGAAATCCCGGCCTGCGGCGGGAACGGCAAGACTCAGGTACCGTTCGTCTTCTTCGAACATAAGCTCCTTGCGGGTCATCATGGCAAGAAATGATTTTAGGTTATCTGCGGAAAAAGAAGGGAACTGATCCCTTATTTCATTGAAACGGCGACTGTGACTGCAGAACATATATATCTGCCTTGAACTGCCTTCCAGCCTGTGATTAATTGTTTCACGGCCGGCTCTTCGCTCCCGGAGGATTAAAAATTTTCCGCCGTCATGGAAGGTTAATGCCGGAGATGAATAAGGTTTTGAGTGAATTTGATTATAGTCTTTCTGCCATTGTCTGACAGCCCGGTCCACAGGACGCCAGAGCTTTTTTTGAAACATTTTATCCCCCCGGTAATCCTGTATCATAAAGCGTACACGTCGCAAGATCTCATCCGGGAACAGATACCTGTAGTAAGGATGGTTATAAACGCCCAGAAGAGCGTATTCCCGGGGATTTGTCCAGACAGGACTCTGTATGCCCAGCCAGAAATGTACGATGTGAAGGGGCCTGAAAAACCTGGCGAACCGCAGTACGCGCAATGTCTCTGCTACGTCTTCTTCGTCGCTTCCGGGAAAATGAAGTATGATATTGGCTGTATTTTTAATCCCAAGGGCCTCGCAGTTTTTCATTATTTCCAGGTTGTCCGTTGCTGTTGTACCCTTGTTGATTTTTTTTAAAAGCCTGGAGCTCAGTGCCTCAATACCGACCTGCACCTCCTTTACTCCGCCGGCGCTAAGTTTCCGGAGTGTTTCATAACCCTCAGAAGCCCTTAATTCGGCAAAACAGTATAGGTCCTTGCCGAGGTTTGTCAGTTTACCAAAAACTTTTCTGCCAGTTGCCCCGGGCAGGGAGTTATCCATAAAAGCCGCTGAAAGCACCCGGTGCTTATCTGTAAGCGTGTCTATCTCATTTATGGCTTGCTCGGCGCTTTTTCGCCTATATCCTTTCCACTGGAGATTTAAATTGCAGAAAGCGCATCCTTTTGACCGGTTTGATCCGGAAAAATCAGAATCACTTTCTCCTTTGCTTTGCCACCAGCAGCCCCGGGACATTTCAACAGGCAGGGTTGGGAAAAACTTTTTTTCGCGGGAAAAATTTGACAGAAGCTCAAAATATTCCGAAAAATCAGGCATTGGCAGTGATTTAAGGTCTGCGAGCTGGCTGAAGGGTGCCTGGCAATTATTTTGTTCATGCTTTCTGCTTATAATACCTGCTGTAGGGGATATGTCATTGCACAGTCCGCCTCTTTTAAGATGTCTGACTATTTTTGTCAGGGGTAGTTCTCCCTCTCCGCTTATTATAAGGTCTATTTCTGGAAAGGCCGCCAGCAGATCCCCGGCT
>NZ_JAWODO010000088.1:0-10017 GCF_046483245.1 Desulfosalsimonas sp.
ACGGCCCTGTCCCTGGACATCCCCTTCTGGCCCCAGCTTCCCCGGCTCAGTTATTACGAGGACATGTATGTCCAGGCAGCCGAGCATTTCCCGGGCATTGTGCTGGATGTGGAAAACCGGAAACTGTCTTTTTCCGGAGAAAAATTCGCAGAAGAACTCGGTGATGTCATGGACCGGTTTGATGATCCGGATGTCTTTGATGTCAGCCCGGATTATTCCGTGGTGTATCACAAGTTTCTAGAAATGGATTTATCAGACCGCCCGGCCATCCGCGGCCAGCTGGAGGGGCCGGTGAGTTTCGGGTTTAACGTGGCGGATGAAAACGACCGGCCCATATTGTTTGACGACTCGGTGCGCCCGTTTATGTTCGAGTTCATGGCTCGGCGGGTCAATGTGCAGTTAAACCGGCTCAAGGAAAAAAACCCAAACGCCTTCATGTATGTGGATGAGCCCGGCCTGCAGTTTCTGTTTTCCGCTTTGTCCGGCTACGGCGACGTCCAGGCCAAACAGGACATGGAGATGTTTTTCTCCCTTATTGACCGCCCCCGGGGGGTTCACTTGTGCGGCAATCCGGACTGGGATTTTCTGCTCAGCTTAGACATTGATATCCTGTCTCTGGATGTCTACACCAATGGAGAGATGTTTTCCTCCTATGCCAAATCCGTCAAGCGGTTCCTGGACCGGGGCGGAGTGCTGTGCTGGGGGCTTGTGCCCACCAATGTGGAGCCCTTTGAAAAGGAATCCGTGGACAGCCTGGAAAGCATGCTCGAAAATCTCTGGCAAAGCCTTTATGCAAAGGGCATTGACCGTGACCAAATGCTGGCCCAGAGCCTGCTTTCCCCGGCCACCTGCTGCCTGATCAATCCTGATATCGAAAAAACCGTGGAAAAGGGCTTTGCCGCGGTAAAGCACCTGTCTGAAAAACTGCGGGACAAATACGGGCTCACCGGTTGACTTGCCGGCACAAGCGTGCCATTGAAATAAACCATGCCTGATAACAAAATATTTTACGGCTGGTACATTGTCGGCGCCTGTTTTCTGTTTGCCGGGGCGGGGTTTTATTCCTTCAGCATTTTTATCGAGCCCATTGAAAAACAATTCGGTTGGAACCGGGCGGCCATATCACTGACCATGTCCATTTACCCTGTCACCGGCGGTCTGATGGGCCCGGCCACGGCCGGCTGATCGGCTGCTTCGGGTTTTCCATGGGCGGGGGGAGTGATTGTTTTGCTGCCCCTGGTGGTGGGCCATTTCTGGGGCCTGCTGTCCTACGGGGTGCTGCTGGGTGTTCTCTGGGTGGCCAATGCCTTCGGCGGAGCCACGGGTACCTTTGTTTCCGGGCTGGTATATGTTGGACGGGCTCTTACAACAATGCCCTGTACCTGTTTGTCGCCGCCTACATGGTCTCCATTGCCGCATTTTTTGCAGCAGCAATTCCCGGGCGCGCTTGCGGCGAAAAACCTTGCTGATTGCGAGAGGATCAGAGTGCTTTCCAGGGCCTTGTTGATATCAAGGGCCACTTTTTCCTCGGTTCCCGGATGGGAGAAATCCTTCCTGGATTTGACAATGCCGGAAACCCGGTTGACGCCCTGGAGGGTCTGCTCCACTGCGTCGGGTACTTCCCGGCTGAGAAATTCAAGGTCCGCATCCGCGACTGCTTCATTGATTCCGGCAATGCAGTCCTGGGGATCGCCGCCTTTGACGACTGTGTCTGCAAGGTTGCCGTATTTTTCCAGTACATGGAACCGGATAACCCTGTCAGACGTGTTGATCTCGATTAAAATCGAAGAAATGGCAGACAGCAGGGCTTCCATCTCGTTATGGGATTGACTTCGGCAATCACGCCGCTGCTGCCGTCGATGACAACAATGGCCGTATGCACGGAGTCTATCATTGCTTTGAGCTGTTTGCAATAATATTTGCCTTGAAAAACAGGCTTGTCGTGTCCGTCTTCCATACCAGCAAATTAATCGTTTCCCCGGTGCTGTCAAACAGGAGCGCAAAAGGGGCCCGGTGCAGTGTCTCACTATGTGCCGGAAGTTCACCGCCGGATCAGTGTTTTCCATGGAATCAGCATGGGGACGGCTTTCTGGTAGTCTCGGTATGGCCGGCCGAAATCGCGCACCAGATCCTTTTCCTCCAGCCATGCCCCGGTGACAATCCATCCGCTCCAGAGCACGTTGAAAACAAGCCTGTCTGCTGTAATATCCGGACAGGACCAGATCATCAGCAATGTAAAGAAATACAAGGGGTGCCGGACGAATTTGTAGGGCCCCCGGGTTGCCAGCCTGTCTATCTCCGACTGCGGGTTTCCGGCACGCAGCAGAAGCGAATGGTTGTCAAAACCGTCAACTGAGCGCAGTGTGCGCCCACCCCATGCAAAACCGGCAACCGAGGCTGCAAAAACCATCCGGAATGCCAGGCGGCTCACACCTTCGGCTGAAAACAGCAAACAGGAACTTTTTTGCCATGCAGTCAGCACAATTAAAAGGACTGCCGCCGATGACAGGGAAAATAAAACCCCATGGTAAGGCTCCCGAAGACATTTGCGGGCCCGGACCCGAAACCATTTTCTGACCATGATGCTGTGCTGGAGGAAAAATGCAAGGCTAAGGCCGGCATTCAACAATAACGCCCAGCAAAAACTCAGGCCGAGGTCCAGGACAGAAAAAGAGCCTGCATAAAGAAAGGCCGCAAACCAGAGCAGTGACCCGGCGCTCAGAACCAGGGATATCAAGGCCACAACTTTGGCAATGGTATGATTTTCAGATTTTGCCATGCTGGGAAAGATAACACAGAAGTTCTTTTCTGCGAACCGGCTTTCCCCGCAGTGGATTTGAACCGCCCGACCCCGCGCCAATCCGTGTCAGCAGTTATCAGTTGCCCAAAAGCCGTATTCTGGCTCTGCTGATCCATACGTAGATTACCGGTACGTAGATCAGGGTCAGCAATGTGGACACGGCAAGCCCGGAGATGGCCACCACGGCAAGGGGGGAGAGCCTTTCCAGTCCCACGGCCAGTTCCGCGGCAATGGGGGTCATGCCGGCGATGGTGCTCAATGCGGTCATGAGAATGGGCCGGGTTCTTCTGCGGATGCCGTCCTCCACGGCGGTCATGAGTTCGGTTCCCTTTTTGCGGGCGTTTTCAATATAGTCAATGAGCAGAATGGAGTTGTTGACCACAATGCCTGAAAGCAGGATCATGCCCATGGCCGCGGGCATGCAAAAATGCCGGCCGGCCATCAGCATACCCCAGGGCACGCCGATAAAAGCCAGGGGGATGGCGGACATGATCATCACCGGATGAGCCCAGGATCGGAACGTGACCACCAGCACAAAATAAAGCAGCACCAGGGCCATGCCCAGGCTGCCGCCCAGCCGGGCAAAGCTTTCTTCCATAAATGAGATTTCACCGGTATGTTCGATGCTGTATCCGCCTGGCAGGTCAATATCGGCCACCGCCTCCTGCACCTGACCGTGAAGAAAGGAGATGGGCGCTTTGGCCCGGTATGCGATCACGTCCACTGTGGGCTGCAGATCTTCCCGGGTGATCCGGGTCTGTTTCCAGTCCGTGCGGATCTCTGCAATTTCTGCAAGGGGGATCGGCCCGTTTGGTGCAGGCACCTGAAGGGTGGACAGCGCGCCCACGGCATCGACCTGCTCCGGGTTTAAGCGTATTTGGATCGGGTATCCGTCCTGGCCGGGGACACGGAACAGGGCCGCCTGTTTTCCGCTTGTGGCGGCATTTAGAAAATCGGCCGTGTCCTGCTGGGATATGCCGTATTCAGTCAGCTTTTCCTGGTTTAATGCAATGATGAGTTCGGGTTTGGAAAAATCCCAGGTCCGGGAAATGGATTTTAAGCCCTTGACCTGCCCGAGACGCTGCTTGACTTTGTCTGCCAGTTGATCCAAAATTTGCGGGTCTGGCCCGGAAATCCTTACATCCACTGGCGCGGCAATGGCTGAAAGCGGCGTGGCCCCGTAGTCAAACACGTGCACGGTTTTCAGACCCGGTATTTGTGCAAACGCCTGCCGCAAATCCGCCTCGATCTCCCACAGGGTTTCCGGGCGCTCAAACCGGTTTTTAAAATGCACGGTCATCAGT
Organism: Desulfosalsimonas sp.; assembly: GCF_046483245.1. Classification (GTDB taxonomy): domain Bacteria; phylum Desulfobacterota; class Desulfobacteria; order Desulfobacterales; family Desulfosalsimonadaceae; genus Desulfosalsimonas. The sequence goes on from NZ_JAWODO010000088.1 coordinate 4,105, forward strand.
CCTTCCTGGGGGGTCTGATCGGAGCCGAAGCTGATCACCGAAGGTTCCGCGCCAACAGCCGTGGACATCCGGACATATCCCGGTGTTCCGGTGATGACCTGCTCCATTTGCTTTACCACCTGCCGCGTGCGGTCCATTGACATATTGGGCCAGGTTTCAAAGGATACCTTGAGGATTCCCGTGTCCATGGGCGGCATCAGGTCCCGGCCGGCCAGGGGCATCTGCCGCAGCCCGGCAATCAGGGCTGCGATCAAAAGAGGGGCTACCAGAAAAAACCACCGCGTGGTCCCGGCGCGAAATGCCCAGAGCATAAACTGCTGCAAGGGGGCGAGTATGGCGTCGCGTACCCGCTGGAGCCCCTGTTCCAGCCTGTTTGGGGTATTTCCCGTCTTGAGCAGGCGCCTTGCAAACAGCGGAATTACGGTTACTGAGGCGATAAACGAGCTGGCCAGGGCCAGGGAGAGCACCACGGTCAGGGGGCGCAGGATTTTCTCGGAATAGCCGCCCACAAACATGATGGGCAGCAGCACCGAGATGGTGGTGACAGTGCCGGCGAAATCAGCCAGAAAAATTTCCTTTGTGCCGTCAATGGCTGCCCTGAGGCGGGTTTTGTCAGCCGGCGCATTGTGGCTGTCAATGTTTTCAATCACTACGATGGCGTCATCCACCAAAAGTCCTACTGCCAGGATAACGGCGGTTAGGGTCACAATGTTGAGCTCGTAGCCGATGAGCTTCATGCCCGCAAATGTCAGCAGAAAGGTTACGGGAATGGATACGGCTGCCAGCAGGGTGATGCGCACCCGGGCCAGAAACAGGAAAATCACGCACACGGTCAGGATGACCGCATCCCGCAGGGAGGTGACCAGGTTGCCCACAGAGGTTCGGATCAACTCGCCCTGGGTGTCGGCCACCTCAAGGGACAACTGGGCAAATTGTTTTTTGATCTGCGGCAGGGCGGCTTCCACGGACTCCAGGGTGTCGGTGACATGGCCGCCTTCGGCCCGCAGGATGTTAATGCCGATGGCGGCCTTGCCGTTGCCGTGAAAAAAGGAATCCAGGGTTTGATGGGTGGTTTTGATTTCAGCAAGGTCGCGCAGATATACCCGCCCCTTTTTTCCGGTGGCCACCACCACCTCGCCGAGCTGCTCAGCGTGTTTTTTCTCGCCTTCGATTTTGATCAGCACCCGGTCCTGGTCCCGAAACAGGGTCCCGCTGGGGGTGTTTTTGTGCTGTTGGGAAACAGCGGCCAGCACCTGGGTGATGGAAAGGTCGTATCCCGCAAGTTTGTCCCGGTCCACCGATACCCGGATTTCGGGTTTGTAGCCGCCGAAAACCTCGGCATCGGCCACGGAATCCAGGCGCAGAAGCGCTTCCTGGATTTCGTTGTCGGCCAGCTGACGTACTCGGGCCATGGACAAGTGCGATCCGGTCCCGGGGGATACGGCCAGGGTGAGCACCGGAGCGGTGGCATCTGAGACCCGGAAAATCCGCGGGGGCAGCATGTCTGCAGGCAGAGAGGGAAGAATCCGGTTTAAGGCGGCGCTGACATCCGGCACCGCGGCATCCAGCCCCTTTTCATACTCGAATTCCGCCCTGACCGCAGCGGTTTCATCGCGCACGGTGGCTTCAACGCGCCGGACTTGGGCAATGCCTGCCAGTTCCTTTTCCACCTGGCGCGATACCCGGTCGGTCATGTCTTCGGCTGAAGCCCCGGGCCATACCAGCAAAACCGCCACCTGGGGATAATTGGCGTCCGGAAACAGGTTTAAGGGAAGGGTCCGGAAACTGATCAGCCCGAAGACCACCCCCAGAAACAACAGGGCCGTAATCCCGTGCGGGTTTTTGAGGTAGGCCTCAACCCGGCTCATTCTGCCTCCCGGGTCCCGCGGGCGTTGACAGGGGTTACCCGGGTATTCTCCCCGAGACGGATGAGCATGGATTCATCGCCCACGATCACCCGGTCAGCGGGCCGGAGTTTTTCTGAAATCACAGCCAGCCGGTTTTTCCCAAAAGCCGAAATATCCACATCCACGGGTGTTGCCCGCTGGTCGTCCCGGAGCACAAAGACCCGCCACTGGCCTTCATATTCCAGGGCCGCCTGCCTGGGGACAACCAGGGCCTCTGAAGCGCCAAAAACCAGGTCCACGCCCACAAATGTCATAGACGGCAGGTTAAAGGGCTTGACCGGAAGCCGGATTTCTGCCACTGCCATGCGGTTTTCATCGCCTGCCGGATAAATCTGGTCAACCGGGGCTTCAATGGTGCTGCTGCCATGCCGGATTTCGGCTGTGGTATGTTTGGATATCCGGTCTGCTGTTTGTGCGTCGAGATGGACCAGGACCCGGTATGCCCCGGCCGTGTTCTCGATTTGGTATAGGACCTGTCCGGGCGTCACCAGATCTCCGGGGTCCTTGTCCCGCCGGGTGACCACCCCGTCAAACGGCGCCTGAATTGTTGCGTATCCCAGTGATACCCGGGCGGATTCAATCCGGGCGCCCAGCGCCGACACCCGGGAGCGTGCGGATACAAATGCGCTTTGGGCCGCTTCCAGACTTTCCTCGGTTGCATGTCCCTTTTGGTAAAGCTCCTTTCTTCTCTCATAACGCTGTTTGAGATCCGCCAGGTCGGCTTTGGCGCCCTTAAGCTCGGCTTCCAGTCCGGAGAGTTCCTTTTTGAGCAGTCGGTCGTCAATCTCAGCAATAACCTGGTTTTTCCGCACCCTGTCGCCGGTGTCCACGTGCACGGAATCCAGATAGCCGGTGACCTGGGCGGCAATCCGTGCCGAGACCACGGGCTCGATGATTCCCAGGTAATGCCGGGTTTGCTCCACTGCGCCTGTTTTCACCTCGCTGACAGAAACAGGCAGGGCAGGGGCGGGCACCGTCTCCATTCCCGAAAGTTCGGATTTGCGTTGGCGCACCAGAAACACGGCCCCGGCGGCCAGCAGCAGGAGAATCAGAATCAGGAGGATTTTGGGTATATGCTTTTTCATGAATTTATCCTGCAATCATGGTTGCAAAAACAGATAATATTGTAAATATATGTATTACAGGATACTCATCGCGTCCTTGACTTAAATCAATTGCTGGCGCATTTTCCAAAAGACAATCGCTGGATTTTCCGGCAACAGGCTTGTTTTCAGGGAGGGCAGAATGGCAGGTCAACGGATTTCTTCGCTTTCATCCCCGGGACCGGACTTGATCGAACCGCCGGGCAGGCCATTGAAAACCGCATTGGCAGCCTGCGGCGTCTTTTTTGCGGCAGGGGTGGGCTATATTCTTTTTTCAAGCCATTTCGCGGCATTGACCGCTGCCACGGTTCCTGACCTGGCCTCCATTGAAAAAACCAAGGGCCTGCTGTTTATCGTTTTTACCACGGTTTTGCTGTTTTGCGTCATATATGCCATGCTGGTGCGTCTTGACCGGCAGCAGCGCAGGCTGCTGAATTTCGGCAATCGCCTGATTGCCGCCGAGCGGCAGGCCACGGCCCTTGTGCTGGCCGATTCGATTGCCCACGAGGTCAGCAATCTGCTCATGACCCTGGAATATCACGTACAGGAATTGGCGGATGCGGCCGGTGAAGAAAAAAAGGGCGCCCTGCAAAAGGTCAATTCCTCCCAGGACCGGCTTAAAGCACTTGCCCGGAGACTGGCCCGGGTCAGCGGCCGGGAGACGAGAAAAACGTATTTTAATCTTTTTGCCGCTGTCAGCGACGCCCTGGCCTTTGCGGAAAAGCACCGCAGCCTCCGTTTCTGCAAAATTGAGCGCACGGGGCCGGAGGATCTGATGTTTATGGGCAACCTGCTTCTGATCTATCAGATGATTCTTAATCTGGTGCTCAATGCCGCCGAAGCTGCGGGCGAAAAAGGCCGCATTCGGGTGGACCTGCTTGAACAGGACAATTTTGTGGTGACCGAAGTCCATGACAACGGCCCGGGCATTGCCCCGAACATGCGCAAAACCGTCATGGAAGCCTTTTATACCACCCGGAAAAATGGAAGCGGCCTGGGCCTGCTTTCAGTTGAGGCCTGCGCCCGGGCCCACCGCGGGGATGTGGAAATCCGTGATTCAGATCTGGGCGGGGCCTGCTTTGCCGTACGGCTGAAAAAAACACCGGCTGTCATTGATGATCAATAAAGCCACGCTGCCTGGTGCCGGGTTTTATCCGGCCTGTTTCCGGCCCGGGTTGAAAAGCCCGGTCTCACGATTGCGAGGAAGATATGGATACGGAATTGAAAGAAGAAATCACCCGGCTGCCCGAAATTCCCCCGGATGCGGCCATGGCGTATAAACAGCATCTGGGTGAAATGGGTGAAAAGGTCAACAAGCGCATGCGTCGCCGGCCCGAGCTGGACCTGTTGATCGGCGGACAGGCGTTTGCCGGCGTTCCGGAACTGGTCCAAAAGCTGGGGGCGGACGGATTTGCCCAAAGCCCGGAGCAGGCCGTGACCCTGGCGGATCAGGCGTTGTATAAGGCCAAGGATTCGGGCCGCAACTGGGTTTGCGCCCTTTAAAAAGGGCGCAGCGCCAAAAAAATCTGCATTAATAAATTGACAATTTTTTCCCAGCCGGTATTTTTTGTTTCATCATAATTTTTCCCAGCCCCTTATTGGCCGTTTACCGTAAAAGACCGCACCTGGAAACAGGAGGCTTATGAAAAGGAAACGACCCTATCTCAAGGCTTTTTTGCTGGTGGCCGCAGGCATTGTTATCGCCTTTCCGATTTTTTCAATGACCTACTACACAATGGTCCGGACCTCAACCCCGCAGTTCTGTGCTTCCTGCCACGAAATCGAATACGCTTACAATACGTGGCGAACTTCCACCCACGTCAACAACGCCCAGGGCTTTGTGGCCGACTGCATGGACTGCCACCTGCCGGCGCCCCACGACACTGTGGATTTTTTCTATAAAAAAACACTGCACGGCATCAAAGACATTATCGTTCATTTTACCATGGGTGAATACGACCGGGAAAAAAACCGGCAAAAAGCCTATGATTCCTTTGACAATGCCCAGTGCCAGAAATGCCATCGCAATATTTTGTATATCCCGGACAAGCGCGGGGCCATGCTGGCCCACCGTTCGGTGATACACGCGCTTCCCGGCCGGGAAAAACGATGCGTGGACTGTCATAAGGACCTGGTGCACAATCCCACCGAGGTCTACCGCTACAAACAGTATGAACTGAATTGATCAACGTGTGCATAAATGATGAATCATCATTCTTTTCTGACGTATGGAGGGCGGGTATGAAAAAGTTATTATTCGGCGCAGTGATCAGTGTCATGTTATTTTTACTGGTCTTGCCGGCTGTTGTATCATCGCAGGCCGAGCAGGACATGGCAAAGCAAAAGGAATTCCGCATTGAGCGCTCCATTTCAGAGCCTGGCATGGCCTGCATCCAGTGTCACAAGCAGGAACATCCCGGCATTTTCGGTGACTGGGCCAACAGCCGGCATGCCAATGCCAACATCACCTGCATTGACTGCCACCGGGCAGAGGAAACCGATCCGGATGTGAGCCGGGAGCATTTCAAGCAGTATGAAAAATCCGATTCCCAATGGGGCCGGAAACGATACCGGGTGCCTGTGGCCGGCGTGGTCACGCCCAAGGACTGCTCCCGGTGCCACCCGGACGAGGCCGAGCAGTACAAGCGCAGCAAGCACGCCAATACCCTTGAGATCATCTGGAAAATCGATCCGTGGTTAAACAAGGGCATGAACAGCGACTTTGAGCGGGCTTCCGGGTGTTTTTATTGCCACGGTACCGTTCTGAAAGCCGACGAGCAGGGCAATCTCGATCCGGAAACCTGGCCCAACGTGGGCGTGGGACGCATGAATCTCGACGGCAGCAAGGGAAGCTGCAGCTCCTGCCACACCCGGCACCGGTTTGCCGTCATGGAGGCCAGAAA
>NZ_JAWODO010000007.1:0-4689 GCF_046483245.1 Desulfosalsimonas sp.
TGAATGGCGGCAAGCAGATGCCGGGTCAGTTTGTGGAGACGGCCGGGGATGCCCACAAGCCTTGCCACAAAAAGCATGGGGCCGGAAAAGGTTTCAATGCTTTCGATCTTCACCCCATGGCCCACGGGCTTGAAATAAAATGTATGCCGGGAGAAAATGCCCCATTTTTTCCCAATCCAGGTAACCTGTCGCCCTTTTTCATATTCTTTTACCTCCGGCGCGATCCGGATCGGAAAAAACAGGGGCCTGAGTTCAAACGACAGGCAGGTGCCGGGAGCCAGGCGGTCTCCGGCTTCATACCGGCATTGCCGGCAGATCGGATTCCATTCTGACCAGTTTTCAACTTGTGAAAACACGTCCCAGACAATTTCCATGGGCGCGTGAATGGTTATTGTTTCGCGGATGATCATGCTTACTCTGGAAGAAAACAGGCCTGCCGGGAAACCAGGCGGCCCGGGCCCTGTTGTTCCTCGGCAAGGGCATTGCAGATGGCCTGCTCCATGCTGATTAAATCAAGCGGAATCAATCCGGTGATCTGATTTTCCCGGCATACGGCCGGGCTGCGCAGCCCCTCGGCCAGTGGAAAAACAATGCCCGGGGGTACCGGTGTGATCAGGGCCACCCAGTATGTGGACAAAAGCGTATAGAAAAACGGAACACCGGCAATATATCGCCTAAGTCCCCGGACCCGGGCATATTTTTTTATCAATTCGGCATAGGTGAGCACCTCGGGGCCGCCGATATCAAATGTGGCCCCGGCTGTTTCCGGAACTTCAAGGCAGCCGGCCAGGTAGTCAAGCACGTTTTCAACGGCAATGGGCTGGGATTGGGTATAAATCCATTTGGGACACAGCATCACCGGCAGGCGTTCCACCAAATACCGGATAATTTCAAACCCGGCTCCGCCGGCGCCGATAATCACGGCTGCGCGCAAAATAGTGGCTTCTGTTTTGCCGGATGCAAGGATTTTTCCCACTTCCTGGCGGCTGGCCAGGTGATGGGACAGGCTTCCGGACATTTCCCCAAGGCCGCCGAGATAGATCAGCCGGGACAAGCCGGACTGGTCTGCGGCATTGACAAAGTTTTGCGCAGCTGTCCGGTCCCGCTTTTCAAACTCTTTCATCTCCCGGAAATTTTTCCCGCCCATGGAATGCACAAGGTAATAGGCAATGTCGATCCCATCCAAGGCCTTTTTTAAAGATTCCGGGTCCAGAAGATCGCCGGCAACCACCTCGGGCGGGTTTTTCAGATCAAAGGGGAGGCTGAATTTCTCCGGCTTCCGGGTCATGCAACGAACCCAAAAGCCCATGGCGTCCAGGCGATAGAGCAGCCGCCGGCCGATAAAGCCCGTGGCGCCGGTAATCAGGATACGGGGCGAAGAGGAGGATTTCATTTTTTGCCTTTCATTGCAAGGTGCTTATTCAATCTGTTGGCGAAACACGTCTGTTAAGCCGTTTAAAAAAACCACCGACTTGACCCTGACGCTGATAATAGCTGCATCCGGGGAATCCAGCAGGCTTTTTAGCTCCGGATGTCTGCTGACCAGCGCTTCCCGGATCTGATCTTTTTCAGGCTTTTGGTCAATTTCTTCGATCACGCCTTCAATGGTGAGTGCCTGGGGCTGGTGCTGATCCCGGGAATCCATGAGCAGGCTGACAAGGGGATTTTCAGCGAGGTTTTGATACTTGCGGGTATTGCGGCGGGTACCCATAAATATCCGGGTGTAGTCATCATTGACAACATAGGCCATCAAAGAGCAGTAGGGCTTGTTGTCTGCGGCAGTGGCCATGACACAATGGCGCCCGGCCCGGAGCAATGATTGGATGTCCTCGCGCATGGGCTTTCCTTCCGGGGTGTGGATTGATTTTGCGTTTGCCCTGTTTCTGGTATATATTTATGGCAAATTACGGCAAATATCAAGCAGGAAGGATTTCAAATGGAAGATCGCATCAAGCTGGGCGTCAGTGCCTGTCTGTTGGGGGAAAACGTGCGTTATAACGGCGGGCACAAGTTGGATCACTTTCTTCGCGACACCCTGGGCCAATATGTGGCGTATGTGCCCGTATGCCCTGAGGTTGAGGCGGGTTTCGGGGTGCCAAGGGAGACCATGCAGCTGGTGGGAGATGTGGATGCCCCCAGGCTGGTAAAGACAAAATCCCGCACCGACCATACCGACCAGATGCGCCAGTGGGCCCAGAAACGGGTAAAACAACTGGAAAAGGAGGATTTGTGCGGCTATATCTTTAAAAAGGATTCTCCGAGCAGCGGCTTGATGCGGGTAAAGGTTTACAATGAAAAGGGCATGCCTGAAAAAAAAGGCGTGGGCCTGTTTGCCCGGGAGTTTGTGGATCATTTTCCCTTGATTCCGGTGGAAGAAGAGGGCCGACTTCATGATCCAAAGCTTCGGGAGAATTTTATCGAGCAGATTTTTACCTTGAAAAGATGGCGGGACACGCTTTTAAAAAATCCCGGCACCGGGGGCATGGTGGATTTTCATTCCAGAAACAAGCTGCTTTTGATGGCCCATAGCCCCGAGTATGCGCGCAGCATGGGAAAATTGGTGGCCGGGGCCGCAAAAATGGATCAGGATGCATTCCGCCGGGAATATGAGGCGCAGCTGATTGCCGCCATGCGCCTGAAGACCACGACCAAAAAGCACATCAATGTGCTTCAGCACATCATGGGATATTTTAAAAAGCAGTTGTCCGCCGATGAGAAGCAGGAACTGCTTGAAACCTTTGACCGGTTCAGGGCGGGCCATCTCCCCCTGCTGGTTCCCATGACCCTTTTAAACCACTACATCCGCAAATATGATCAAAAGTATCTCAAACAGCAGACCTACTTAAATCCTCACCCCATTGAACTCAAGCTGCGAACCTATGTTTGATCCAGTGTGGGTCCGGGCTATGAGCGGATGGGGATGCTTTAAAAAAGCGGAAAACATGTGGTTTGAAAACAGTTAGACAGGAGGCAGGCGTCAATGCGATACGGTGTCATGAATTCTCCCGTAAATCCGCTGTTGCAGGAAGTCGAAATTCTTGGCAAACTCGGATTCGATTATATTGAGGTGACAATGGATGCGCCCCATGCGCACCATTCGGTCATAAGGGCGCAAAAAGACGATCTTTGCCGGGCCCTGGACGGGTTTGGAATGGATCTGGTCTGTCATTTGCCCACCTTTGTGTCCACTGCGGATCTCACCGACACCATCCGGGAAGCCTCCATCCGGGAAACCCTTGATTCCATGTACATGGCTGCCGAGCTCGGGGCCGTCAAGGCGGTGCTGCATCCAAGCTTTATCCAGGGCCTGGGCGCCATGATGCCGGATCTGGCCAGAAAACGGGCCATGGATGCCATGCGCCGGCTGCTTGGCGAGGCGGAAAAACTGCACCTGGCCGTGTGCGTGGAAAACCTGTTTCCCCGCTCCCTTTCCCTGGTCCGGCCAGAGGATTTTGAGGCGGTGCTCAATGCATTTCCAAATGCACAGCTGACCCTGGATACGGGCCATGCCCACATCCAGGGCGGCACCGAGCGCATCCTGGCTTTCATCAAACGCTTTTCCCGCCGCATCGGCCATGTCCATGCCAGCGACAACCGGGGCCGCGATGATGACCATCTTCCCATCGGGGCCGGTACCATTGATTTTGCCGAAGTGGTCAAGGCGTTAAAGCAGATCGGATACAACGAAACCATCACCCTGGAGGTCTTTTCCAAAGACCGGGATTATCTGCGCATCAGCCGCGACAAGCTCCAGGAGATGTTTGCAGGGCCATGATCCGGTCTGTGTTGAGACGGCCGTTTGACAAAGCATCCGACTCCGGTCTTTCGGGGGGCTTTTCATCCGTGGTTTACGGCGCGGCCCTTGCTGTTCTGGCGGCTTTCTTGTTTTCCTGCCTCAATGTGGCGATCCGGTTTTCCGATCCCTATCTCACCATTTGGCACATGATGTTTGGCCGCAGCCTGTTTGGGACGGTTTTTCTGGTTTTGCTGGCCAGAATCACCGGAATCGGCCTGGCGGGCCGGAAAAGAAAGACCCTTGTTTTGCTGAGCCTGACCGGAACTGCCGGGATTTTGAGCCTGACCCTGGCATTGCTTCGCATTCCCATGTTCCAAGCCCTGATTTTGTTTTACACTTATCCGGTGGTGGCGGCCCTGATATCGCCCTGGCTGACTTCGGATACCAATTCGTTTTGGAACTGGGTGTGTATTGTCCTGGCCTTTATGGGCACAGCCCTGGCACTCTGGTCCGGACAATCGGACGCCCTGGGGCTGGATATCGGGCATCTTGCCGGACTGGGAGCCTCTGCTGGCATGGGATTGACACTGACTCTGGTCCGGCGGGTAAGTTCGGAAAACAGTTCATTGACGCCCATATTTTACATCAGCGTAACAGGCATGATCGTCAGTTTTGTTCCCCTGTTTTCCCCGAACGTGGGGTTCCGGGTTCCCCTGCCGGGACTGGCCTGCCTGGGGGCCATTGGTTTGTTTGCCGTGCTGGCCCATATTGTCACCAACAGGGCTCTGGGCTATATAGCTTCGGCCAAGGTGGGCAGCATCAGCATGCTGGAGGTGGCTTTCGGGGCGGTGTACGGGTATGTTTTGTTTTCCGAGCCCCTTGGATGGTCCACCATGGCCGGCGGGGCGTTGATTATTGCCGCCACCATGGGATTGATCCAGGGCCCCGGACGG
>NZ_JAWODO010000059.1:0-10353 GCF_046483245.1 Desulfosalsimonas sp.
AAAGAGGTACACATGCCAACGCAATTTAGCAGGGAAGAATACCGGAAACTCATGGATCTGGCCATGATCGCCAGCTGGGTCCTTCACGTGTTTGAAACCGAGGAAAACCCCGAAACCCGGGACTATGACCAAGTGATCCAGAAGATTTACGAAGGGGCCCGGGAAAAGGGCCTGGGTGATCTGGTGGCCTATGACGAGCAGGCCGGCGCCTGTGTTCCCACCCCGGATTACGAGGAGGAATCCGAGGTCATGGATCTGCTCGAGGATTTCGAGGACAACCTGTTCTGGTTCGGCCTGGCCCAGCGCATGGCCTTGAAAACCCTTGTGGACAAAAAGGGCATTGAAACCTATGACGAGCTTTTTGATCAGGAGAACGCCGCCCAGCTCCGGGCCCTGGAATCGCTGTTTGCCGACGAGTTCTACGAAAACGGCTTAAACAACATCCATGCAAACCTCAGCACGGATGTATCCGATTCCGACATTCCCAAAGAGCCTCACTGAGATGGACGCAGGCACAAATGACAGCTTCGGCGAGGCAGCAGCCCGGCTCATGGATGCGGCCCTGGGAAAAATCCCGGCGGACCTGGTTGTGATCAATGCCCGGGTGCTAAACGTGTTTACCGGCGAATTGCTGGATAACTGCGGAATTTGCGTCAAGGACGGCAAAATCGCCTACGTGGGCCCGGGCGTGGAAGAAATGGCGGATGCGGATACCCGCGTCATTGATGCCGGCGGCATGAGCTTGATTCCCGGATTTATTGACGGCCATACCCACATGGCCGCATCCCTGGTTCCGGAGGAATTTCTCAAATATGCCATGACCGGCGGCACCACCACCATTGTCACGGAAGTCTTTGAGGGCTATTTTGCCGCCGGCCTGGCCGGGGTCACCGACTACCTGGCCGCCTGCAGTGAACAGCCCATCAAGATCTTTGCCACCGCCCCAGCCATGGTGTCCATCAGCAGCCTGTCTGCCGGCATTGACACAGAAGACCTGCAGGCCCTGCTTTCCCGGCCCGAGATTCTGGGCATGGGCGAGGCCTACTGGCAGGAGGTGCTCCAGCATCCGGACCGCTACATGGCGGCGTTTGAAATGGTGCGCAAATCCGGCAAAACCCTGGAGGGCCACACAGCCGGAGCCAGTGAGCAGAAACTGGCGGCCTATCTGGCCGCTGGCATATCATCATGCCATGAGCCCATTTCCGCAGAAGAAGCCCTGTCCCGGCTGCGCCAGGGACTTTACGTGATGATCCGCGAGGGCAGCGTGCGAAAAGACCTGGAAGCCGTATCCGAAATCCGGCACAAAAACATCGACCTGCGCCGGGCCGCCCTGGTCTCAGACGGCATCACCCCCGAGGCTTTGAGCCGGTCCGGCTACATGGAAACCCTTGTGCAAAAGGCCATTGACCTGGGCTTTGCCCCTGTGGACGCCATCCGCATGGCCACCCTGAACGTGGCCGAGCACTTCCGGATGGATCTGCAAATCGGTTCCGTGGCCCCGGGCCGGGATGCGGATTTTCTGCTTGTACCCGATATTTCCACCATCCGGGCCCGGTGCGTGGTCTCCCGCGGGCAGGTCATTGCGGAAAACGGCAAACTGCTGGTTCCCCCCAGGCCCCACGTGTTTTCCCAAACCGCTTACAACACCATGCGCCTGCCAAGGGACCTGGATGCGGCCGACTTTGCCGTCACCGCCCCGGCCCCGGGACCCGTGCAGCGCGTCCGGGTCATGGAAATGGTCACAGACCTTGTCACCCGGGAAAAAATCATGGACCTGCCTGTGGTCAACGGCGAGATTGCGGCAGATCCGGAAAACGACATTGCCAAGGCAGCGGCTGTCAATTTCCGCCAGGATCCGGGCAGGTGCTTTACCGGGCTGGTAAAGGGTTTTGGCATAAAGGCCGGGGCAATGGCGGCCAGCGGCGCCTGGGACACCTCGGATCTTGTGGCCGCGGGGGTCAATGACGCGGACATGGCCGCTGCAATCAACCGGGTCAGCCACAACAGCGGCGGCATTGTTGCGGTAAAATACGGCCGGGTGATCGGTGAACTGCCCCTGCCCGTTCTCGGGGTCATGACAGAACAGCCCATGGCAAACATCATCGAAGCCAACCGCGAGGTCAAATCCGCTGCAAAATCCCTTGGCATTGCCTTTCCCGACCCGGTGCTGAGCCTTTTGACCCTTACCGGGGCGGCCATCCCGTTTATCCGGATCTGCGAGCAGGGGCTGGTGGATCTAAAAACCGGTCAACGCCTGGACCTGTTTGCATAAAACCGGCCCGGCAGCAGGCGATTTTATGTCATCAGGTGCAGATCCGCCATGTACGGGAAATGATCCGACGGGTAAAACCCGTCTTCCTGGTATTTGACGATCCGGGCATGATCAACCGAAAATTCTTTGCTTGCCAGTATCCAGTCAATGCGACTTTTTTGGGGAACACCGGTAAACCCGTGACTGGTGAAACTGTCCCGACCGGAGCCGCCGCCTGACTGCTGCCAAGTATCCTTCAGGCCAACCGCCGGGTCTGTCAGGACCTGGTGCACATCGACTTCAGGCTCCTCGTTGAAATCGCCCATGACCAGCCTGGGCAAACGTGTGCGTCCGGCCCAGTCCGCAATGATCTTTGCCTGGTGAAACCGAGCCTCTTTGCCGATGTGATCCAGGTGGGTGACGGCCGCGCAAATGTTTCGGCCTTCTTCTTCCCGGCAGGCAAGCTCGGCATAGCTCATCATCCGGGGAAAAGCGCTGTCCCAGTCCTTGCTCATGTAAACATCCGGGGTTTTTGACAACCAGAAATCCCGGCCTCCCGTGATTTCAAACCGGTCTTTACGCACAAACAGGGTCGGGCACTGGGCCTTTTTGTCTTCCTGCCGGCCGGGCATGTGGATCTGGTAGCCCGGCAGGTTGTCTGCCAGGTACATGAGCTGGTCCCATTTCCCCTCCTGGGTGCCCAGGATGTCCGGAGCATGGTTTTGAATGACCCGCACGACCATGGCCCTTCTGCACTCCCAGGCATTTTGCCCGTCCCGGTCGTTTTCAAACCGCAAATTAAACGTCATCACCCGCAAATTCATCTGATTCCCCGTCGTTTTTGTCTGTTAGATGGTATCGCCCTGCATGCTGCATAAGGCCGGATCATTCATAGGACTGATAACTTTTTTCCTCCACCAGCTCGGATCCAAAGCCAAGATTGATTTCCCGCTTGACTGCGGCGCGCTTGTCATTGTTGAAATACACGCTTCTGGCTAGGGAGATGAATTCATCATCAAAGGCTTTGGCGCGCTCTTTTTCCCGGATGGCATCCTCGATATCCCACAGCCGGCCGTTGATCTCGTAGAGCTGCAGGTATTGCGGACTTTTTTCGTCAATGCCCGCAGCAGCCATGGCCGTTTTGAGCAGACTAAATTCCCTGTTGATATTGCGCAGTTTTTCCGGATCATGAATCCGCTCGGACTTGATGTGGACAATGGTGGCCTTGTCAACCAATTCCCCCACAGAGACCTCAACCTTCATTGTTGTTCCTTTCCGCACAAACGGTGTATATGGGACAAATCCATTGATTTTTTAAGGCAAACCATATAGTGTAGCCTAACTGATTTCAAGTCCAATCTCATTATAACCAAGGCGTTGTCCGGCAATTCCAGGCCGGAGCCGGCCTTTTGATCCATAAAAAATGCTTGAGCCCACACCTGAAAAAATCTGCCTGATCCGCACCTCTGCCGTGGGCGACACGGTCCATGCCCTGGCTTTGGCCAACGGACTGAAACAGGGCTTTCCCCATGCCAGCCTGACATGGGTGCTGCAGACCATTCCCTATGAAATGGTCATGCACCAGCCGTGCGTGGATCAGTTTATCACCTTTAACCGCAAAGCCGGTCCGGCAGGCTGGCGAAAACTGATTGCAGACCTGCGCAGCCAGCGTTTTGACCTGGCCGTGATCCCCCAGATCAGCGCCAAGGTCAGCCTGATTTCCCTGTTTACTCCGGCAGCAATCAAGCTCGGATTTGACTGGCACCGATCCAGGGAACTGCACTGGCTGGCCACCAACCATAACATCCCCGGCCGTCCCATGGGTCATGTACAAGATCAGTTTTTCGAGTTTCTGGAATACCTGGAGATCCGCAATTTTACAAAAACCTGGGACTTCTGCTTTACCCCGGAGGAACGCAAATGGCAGAAAGCCTATTTTGACCGCATTGACCGGCCGGCAGCCGGATTTGTCATTGCCACGGCCCACCAGCAAAAGGAATGGCCCCCGGCCTGCTACGCCCGGGTCATGGACGCGGTCAAATCCCGCCTGGGTCTTGAGCCGATGATGATCGGCGGGCCCAGCGCCCGGGAAAAACAGATTGCGGAAGAAATTGCCGCCCAATGCACATGCCGGCCCATCATTGCCCTGGAAAAGCCCATCCGCCGCACCATGATGCAGCTTCAGGGATGCCGCATAGTGGTATCCCCGGATACAGGCCCTTTGCACATTGCCGTGGCAATGGGCGTGCCCACCATCGGGCTCTATGGATATTCCAATCCCAGGCGCTGCGGCCCCTACCGATTCCATGACCTGTTAATCGACCACTACAACGATCCGGGGGCACAACACGCTTCGATTACCCGCAAAACCAAGTTGGGACGGATGGAGACCATCACCCCGGAAGAAGTGCTTGAAAAGATTCAATACGGCCTTACAGCCTACCCGGATTCGCAAAATCTGCCGGAGATGGAGAAATGATGACACTCCAGCGGCACCGGGGATATCGGTTCGGCTCGGGCCGAGGCCTGACACGCCCGCAGATGGACCGGCTGGCAGAGTATTTTCAGATGCCGCCGCAAAACCCACAGGGCCGGCTCGGCGGCAGAACGGCTGTTCAACCCGCGGAAATCAAAGGGCTGGGCAGGGTGGTCATAAAGGCATACTTCAGAGGCGGACTGCTGGGCCGGGTCATCGAAAAAACCTACCTGGGTATCGGCCCGTGCCGGGGCCGGGCGGAATTCGAAATGCTAACCCGCATCCGTGCCCTGGGCGTGCGTGCACCGGCGCCGGTGGCCTTTGCATCCAAAGGGCGATTTTTGCAAAACACCTGGCTGGTCACCCGGCAAATCGAAAAGGTCCGTACCCTTTCGGAACTGGCCATGGCCGATGAAAAAGCCGCAGAGCAGATTATTCCGGCCGTGGCCGGCCAGGTGCGCAGACTGATGCAAAACCGCATCCTGCACGTGGATCTCCACCCGGGCAATATTCTGGTGAATGACTGCGGCAGGGTTTATATCATTGATTTTGACAAGGCGCTGCAAACAAGGGATGACGCCGCCCGGCTGCGCCAGCGCTATATCCGCAGGTGGCAAAGGGCGGTGATCAAGCACGAACTGCCCCTGTTTCTCAACCCGTCTTTCCGCGACAGTCTCGGGGGATAAGAAAAGCGTTTTTTGGGCTGGCGCAAAAAAAATGCGGCGCAAACTGTAAGACTTACCGGCCTGCGCCGCAGGAGGGGATCGCTTGTTGAAATGCGGCTATTTTTTGCCCGCGCCGCGCTTGGAGGCCTTGATCGGGTTGATCTTGGCCGCCTTGGTGTCTGCCACTGCGTTGGACACGTGGGTGGCCAGGTTGCAGACGCCGTTTTTCCACTTTTTTTCCGGCTCCGGACACTTGCTGCAATACCAGCCGGATTCATACGATACGGTTCGGCCGCAGCCGTTGCAGGACTCAACAATCTGATAGCAGGTACCGCCGTTATAAACACAGCCGTCTGCTGTCATAAAAGCACATTCCATTCCTTTTCGGGTGGTCTGGCAAATCATTTTTCTCTCAACTCCTTTTCTCACATGAAATAACGGCCCCGAAAGGGGCCGGAAATTTTTTCACAATCCAATATCTGCCAAGCTTATGACACATATAAAAAGATTATTTATATAGCAACGGGTTTGTCCGTGTCAAGATTTTTTTATTGTTTCTGAATTCGCGCTGCCAGCAGGGCGGCGCCAATGGCGCCGTTTAACTGAGCGTGCGGCGAAACGCGGATTTCCACGTCCATCCGGTTTTCCAGGGCTCGGACCACCCCCTGGTTGCGTGCCACCCCGCCTGTCATCATCACCGGCGGAGTAACCCCCACGCGCCGGGCCATGGCCGAAATCCTGGAAGCAACGGATTCATGGATCCCGGCAATCATGTTCTGCCGGCTCTCTCCCCTGGAAATCAGGGAAATGACCTCGGATTCGGCAAAGACAGTGCAGATGCTGCTGATGGCCGCCGGGGCGTCGGCCTCGGCTGAAAGCCGGCCGAAATCATCCAGATCCGCCTCCAGTGCCCGGGCCATGACCTCCAGAAACCGGCCCGTGCCTGCTGCGCACTTGTCATTCATGGCAAAGTCGATCACCTTGCCGGTGCCGTCAATTTTGATCACCTTGCTGTCCTGGCCGCCCACGTCCACCACAAACCGGATTTCCGGATCAATAAAATGCGCGCCCGCACCATGGCAGGTAATCTCGGTGACGGCCTTGTCGGCAAAATCCACGCTGTTTCTGCCGTAGCCCGTGGACACAATGACATCAATGTCATCCCGGCTGATACCGGTTTGGCCCAGAAGGGTTTCAAGCACCGCGTTTCCGGCTTTTGCCGCATGATAGCCCGTAAACTGCAGAGAAGTCCCGGCCAGCTTACCGTCACGGATCAGCGCCGCCTTGGCGGTGATCGAACCAATATCAATGCCTGCGGTAATCATGCTATTTTCCCGCCCTTTACAATATGTCTTGAATTCAAAATTTAATGTGCTGCAAAAAGCACAATACCTGCGTTACGCGCAATTTCTCAGAATATCACGTACGGATAAGTACGCTGCATTCTTCGAAATTGCGCAAGCCTTGATCTTGAACTTTTTACAGCGCCATCTGAAATCAGACTTCTAAGTAATATCAAAAAAGTTGCTGATAGTACTTGGTTCTATAATTTTCGCATGATGCCGACCCGGTGGCGGGTTGCTCCCTGCTGACCGCTTGCGCGCTCAATGCGACTCGCAACCCACCCCCGGGCCGGCATCATGGCCGACTGTGTGCAAAGTTTCACACCAAGGGAGTCGGGAGGAACACATTCAAGTCTTAAAAAGCGTTGTTTTCATGCCCGGTCCCGTGGGCTGGCCCGCCAAGAACCCTTCCAAGGAAGCCCGGGGGGCGGGGTCGGTTTGTAAGCGACATTGAGCGTTTACGGAAAAATTCAGCAAATGCCGGAGCTAAAAAATTTCAAACTGTTTGAGGCCGACAGGCCGAGTTTTTGAAATTTTAAGCGAAGGCATTGGCTGAATCCGTAAACGGTCAGGAGCGAAAAAACTGACCCCGGCCGCAGGGCTTCCTTCCTGGCAAACATCGGGCGCGGTAAACAAGCTTTTTATGCGCCCATCTTCAGGGTTTCCATAAAGGCGTCAATACGGGTGTCGATCTGGCTTTCGGAAAAAGCGCGCTCATCGACCATGTCGGCCTCGATGATCAACGTGGGCACCCCGAGCCGGTCCATGATCATCTGGCGCAGATCGTACTGGCCCAGGGAATAGGGCTTGCAGGAACGGTTGGAATGCATCACCATCCCGTCCACGTGGTATTTTTCAATCATATTGGCCACAATATCAAACATCATGTCAATGGAGATGTTAATATACACCTTGGTATAAGTCTCGGCCATGGCTTCCAGAAACGTCTGTCCGCTCATGTCCGGCAGCATCCCGCTCCAGGCCGAGGTGTAGGTGTCGGCCACCAGGGCCGCGTCATGGGCGGCAAATTTCTCAGACAGCCACCGGGTCCGGTACCACACCGGAAGATTGTCCCACAAAAGCCGGTATCTTTCATCCGGCACCATGGAAACGCCGTCTGTAATGCGCTGGTTTAATTCATCGAGCAGCTCCCGGTAATAATCCACCGCGGTCCGGGTGCCGCGCAGGGTGACAATCAGGGCCAGGTGGAAAAATGCGTCAAATGCCGTCATGGGCGCAGGCCGGTTTGCGCAGGTGTCGAGCACGGCCTGCCAAAGCCCGGTGCCCTCCACGGAAAGCCGGCCCACTTCCTCCATGCGGTCATAGTCCATTTTGGTGCCGCAATGGGTCTCCAGAAAGCCGATATATTCGTAAATCTGGGAAAGCACGTACCTGCGGGCGGAATCGGAAAACTCCGTGTGCACAAAGGGCGTGTCCAGGATAAAGAGGGGAACGTTGTAATACCGCGCCGCGGTTTCGTACCACTTGAGCACGGTGCCGCAGATATTGTTACAGCACACCAGCATGTCGGGTTCGGGCAGGCCGCCGATGGGCCCGGTTTTTTGCACGCTGTCGGCGATATCGGCCCGGGCATAGGAGCACAGATCCCGGGAATAGCCCATTTCCTCTGCTTTTTCACAAAGCTGCGCCCCCATCTTGGAAGCCCCGATCATGGCCCCGTGATTTTCCGGGTACACCGGAATCACGTCCATGGCGATCAAAGGCTCCACAGGGCCGCCGCTGGTGATCCAGGCCACTTTTTTGCCCTGCTCCCGGGCGGTTTTGGCATCAATGTAGTAATTGGTCATGATCTCCTTCATGCGGGAGACCGCCTGGATTTTGGGCGCCTTTTTTTCCGAATCATGCTTTGTTTGATTATCTGCCATTACTTGCCTCCCATACGCCCCGGACTATAGCATATCCACAAAGGTTTCCAAACGGGTGAGCAGCTGTCCCCCGGGCGGGGGCTGGTCCTCGATTTCGATAAGCAGGCTCGGAATCTGTGCTTCGTCGAGAAACTGCTTCAGGTAAGGGTAGTCAAAAGCGTGGGGATCACAGAATTTAAGCTGGAGAAAAACCACCCCGTCTGCCCCCTGCTCCCGGGCCGCATCCACCAGGTGCCGGCCCCTGGCGGTGATATCGGCATGCTTGGCCGGACACACGCTGCGCGACAAATACCGGTCTGCCACAGCAGCCACGGGATCCCCGACGTCTTCGGCAATGGTACCCTCAAAATACCGGGCGCCGGTGCACAGGTCATCCCATACCACGTCCGTCCCGGCCCGGGCCAGCAAATCATAGACGTCCGGATGGGTGCAGATGCCGCCGGCCAGCATCAGACGCTTGCGGCCGGTTTGCTGTGCCTCCCCGGCAGAAGAGCGGATCTGATCGAGAAACGCGGTAATGTCGCGCAAAAATGCCGCCGGCTCCATAACCATGGCCGCGGTCATGATCCAGTGGACCTCAGAGGGCTCAAACAATCCGGGATTCCGGCTTCTGAGCTCATATACGGCTTTTAACTGTTCCCGCATTTGGTTGTACTCACGAATGGCCGAGTTTATATCCGCGTCACGAATCGGTTTGCCAAAGGCGGTCTCAAGCTCCCGGCAAAACCCGGAAAGCACCTCGATCATATATTGCCGGGCACTTTCAGTATTTAGCTTAACCGGCAAAACCGCGTCAAAATGATGGGCAAAACCGGCATTTAACCGCCAGATATCCGACAGCCGCTGAATGGAGTCACAGGTATGGGAAAACACCGCTCCGTCAAGAAAATCCAGATTTCCCTTTAAGGCGTCCTCCAGGCCGCCGCGCACCAGGGAACAGCAATAGGACTGAAGGTGGGTATCCGCGAGGCTGATTTCCCCCCGGGTGCCAAACAGGCGAAAAGGCAGGACCCCGGCGGCGTAAATCAGCTCCACGGGCGCATAGGAACAAAAAAATCCAAGGATGCTGCGGCCGGTTTCCTGTTTTACGCTGCGGCCGTAGGCTGCAGGATCGCGCCAGATCGACCGAAACCTTTCTGCTGAAGTCATGGAGTTTTCCTTATACAAAAATCAAGTCCGGTTTTTCCTTGCGGAGTTCAATGATGTGTTTAGCCTGCACAGGCATGCCTTGTTCATACCCTTGCGGCCGAAGCCGTGTCAAGGCGAAAAAACGAGCATTCGTTCGTTTTTAACACTCCTTTTTCACCTTCACCAGCCAAAGCCATATTTTCCGAAAAAATTCCATGATGCAACAAGATCAATCTAAATACCGCATTCGTAAAATCAATAGAAATCGAAATATTGGCTAACCGCCTGGAAATAAAATTAGAATATCCTTGACAAAATCATTAAATTCATTATTTATAGAATAAATTAAAGAAAAAGAAAACATACTATTATAGTGCCCGAACGAAAACCAGGATTTTTCGTTAAGGTCCAGGACGGCGAAAATTTTAACCGCAGGAATACTCGACGTATTTTGAGGATTAAAATTTGAGCCGGACGCAGAGATTGGCGGAAAAGACGGTTTTTGTTCAGGCACTATTATACAACCCAATTGGAACAGAGAAAGGTATCCCATGGATCGGGAGAAAAAAACCAACAGTGAATTTATTATTGACGCATTGCTCAC
>NZ_JAWODO010000100.1:0-24469 GCF_046483245.1 Desulfosalsimonas sp.
GACGAGCACCCCGAAGAATGGTATTGCGCCTGGCGCTTTTCCATGGCAGAAGAATAATGATCGATGCCCCTGCGGGCAAACAAGACATTTGAATGCAAGCGGAAAACGCGGCCCATGGAAAAGAAAAAGGAAATGGTGTTTATCACCGTTATCGGCGAGGACAAAAAAGGAATCGTGGCCACGGTGGCCACTTATCTTTATCATCAAAACATCAATATCATCGATATCAACCAACGGATCATGCCCGACGGCTGCTTTGTCATGTCCATGTTTGTCGATGTCTGCGATGCATCCCTAAACATGGAGGAACTGAGCCTGGGCCTTGAAAAAATCGGCCATGAGCTGGCCATGTCCGTGCAGGTGCAGCATGAAAACATTTTCCGGATGATGCACAGGATCTGAAAAAATGCCATTTGAAGTCGAAGAGATTTACGAAACCGCCAGCATGATCCTGCGCCAGCATTTAGACATCCGGACCACCACCCTGGGCCTGAATCTCAAGGACTGCATTGATTCCGACTTCGGGGTTTTCCGCAAAAACGTCTATGATAAGGTCTGCTCCCATGCCGAACGGCTGATTGCCGAATCTGCAAGGCTTGAACGCAAGTACGGCATTCCGGTTGTCAACAAGCGCATTGCCGTCACCCCGGTGAGCCTGATCATGGAAACCCACTGCGAGCCGGAAAAATTTCTGGAAATGGCCCAGACCCTGGATGCTGCCGCCCGGGACGCGGGGGTGGATTTTATCGGCGGATTCGGCGCCCTGGTGCAAAAGGGGCTGACCCGTGCTGACAGCATGCTCATTGAGGTGCTGCCGGATGTTTTGTCCCAGACCGAAAGGGTCTGCTCCTTTTTAAACGTTGGCTCTTTTGTTTCCGGCATGAACCTGGATGCGGTCAACCGGATCGGACCGATGCTCAAACAGACCGCAGCCAAAAGCGAAAACGCCGTTGGATGTGCCAAGTTTGTGGTGTTTGTCAATGCCCCTGAGGACAATCCGTTTATGGCCGGGGCCTTTCACGGAGTGGGGGAGGCGGATGCCGCATTAAACATCGGCATCAGCGGCCCTGGCGTGGTTCGCAGCGTGGTGGAGCAAAACCGGGACTGCGACCTGACCCGGCTGTCAGAGGTGATCAAGCGCACGGTGTTTAAAATCACCCGGGCAGGGGAACTCATCGGCCGGGAATTGGCCCGGTCCCTGGATATCGGATTCGGGATCGTGGATATTTCCCTGGCTTCCACCACGGCCCGGGGCGATTCCGTGGCCGGAGTGATCGAGGCATTCGGCATTGAAAAAATCGGGGCCCACGGCTCCACCCTGGCCCTGGCGCTTTTGATGAATGCGGTGAAAAAAGGCGGGGCCATGGCCAGCGGAAACGTGGGGGGCTTGAGCGGCACATTTATTCCCATCAGTGAGGACTCGGGCATGATCGATGCGGTATGTGCCGGCGCCCTTGGCCTGGATAAGCTCGAAGCCCTGACCGCGGTCTGCTCGGTGGGTCTGGACATGTTTGCCGTGCCTGGAAATACACCCGAAGAAACCCTTTGCGCCATTATTGCCGATGAACTGGCCATCGGGATGATCAACAACAAGACAACAGCCGTGCGGGTCATTCCGGTGCCGGGCAAAAAGGCCGGGGATCTGGTCCAGTTCGGCGGCCTTCTGGGCACCGCCCCGGTGATGCATGTCAACGGGTTTTCATCAAGGGATTTTTTAAAGCGGGGCGGGCGGCTGCCCGCGTCTGTAACCAGCATGCGCAATTAAGCCCGACATGGCAATGGAGAAAAGCAGTTGAGTAACCACCTGGCATCTTGTCTGGATTTTGCCGTGGAAACCGCCTACCTGGCCGGCCGGTTAACCCTGGGATATTTTCAGGCCGGCATCCGGCCGGACTTCAAGGCGGATCAAACGCCTGTGACCGTGGCCGATCAAAAGGCAGAGAAACTCATTCGTGGTCGCATTGAAAAAAAATTTCCGGATCATGCCATTGTGGGAGAGGAATTCGGAGAGTCAGCCCACAAGGGGGCAAACCATCGCTGGTATATAGATCCCATTGACGGAACAAAGGCCTTTACCCGGGGGGTTCCCCTCTACGGAGTCCTGCTGGGCCTGGAAATCGAGGGGCGGGTGGAAGCCGGCGTGGCCTATTTTCCGGCGCTGGACGAGATGGTGGCGGCCGCCACCGGGCTTGGCTGCCGTTTCAACGGCCGGCTGGCCAGGGTGTCTTCGGTTGAGCGGATGGCCGATGCAGTGGCCACATTTACGGATCCGGGCAGCTTTGCCCAATACGGGCGTGCCGAAGCCTGGCAGAGAATTGAGCAGGCGACTTACGTGCGCGCCGGCTGGGGCGATGCCTATGGCCACTGCCTGGTGGCCACGGGCCGGGCCGAAGTCATGCTTGATGCCGTGGTCAATGTCTGGGACTGCGCCCCGTTTCCGCCGATTTTAAAGGAAGCCGGCGGTTATTTCGGCGACTGGTCCGGCAATGAAACCATTTGCGCAAACGAGGCCATATCCGCAAATGCCGCTGTTTTGCCCCGGGTTCTGGAGCTCATCCGCGGGTAGAGGCCGCAAACGTGGCCGCCAGCACGTCGGTGAGCCGCAGGGTGTGCTGCCGGATTTCCTCCGGGGTTCTTCCGGGATATCGGCCGTAGCTGATCATCAGGCCGTTTAGCGCAGAAAACAGCGCGTGGGCGGCAATTCTTGTATCTTTTTGGATGCCGGCCAGGATCACCGCCTGTTCGATGCGGTCCACCATGGAGCGCATGCTGTTGTTGAGATTATGGACTCCGTCCTCGGAGAGCTCGCCGCCGAGGATAAAGTTGCTCATCATCTGGAAAAAGGTCATGTTTTCGTTGAGGTAATTGACATAAGTCCTGCAGAATCTTCGAAAAACATCTCCATCCTTGTTTTTCAGGGCCGAATCCATCAGGTCGGTGATTTCCTTGGCGCTTTCCAGAAATACGTCCAGAAAGACTTCGCCCAGGCTGGTATAATGATTGTAAATGGTGCCCACGCTCACACCGGCGGTTTTTGCGATTTCCCGGACCGTGACATCCCGGAAAACCTTTCTGGAAAAAAGATCCCGGGCCGTATCGGCAATCAGCCTCCGACGGGCCTCTCTTTCCTCTGTCTTGAGTTGCTCAAGGGTTCTTAACGCCACGATCCATGCTCCTTTCAAAAAAAACGGCGGATTTTTACCCGGTAGTTTATTCTTGTTACCCGTTCACATTAAAAAACTTCATTCTACATGCAATTGTTATGATTTTCCAGAATAATTTTCAAAAATTCTTTCCATGCAAAAAGGAATGTTTAAGAAAGCCTACCGGCAGGTGCAGGGTGTGCTGGATACAGGACGGCAGTTGTTCAGCCTGGTGGGTCACATAGACAATGGTGAGATCACTGATGGCGGCAATGGCGTCTGTGAGCTGCTGAAACGCCTTTTGCTGACTGCGCGCCAGGCCCTGGCAGGGTTCGTCGAGGAGCAAAAGATAGGGATTTTTCACCAGGGCCCGGGCCAGCAGGCACAGCCGCTGTTTTCCGGTTTTTTTTGATCTCCCAGATGTTTTCCCCGGAGCCGCAACTCGATGAGATATTTGATGGCCTTGCCGGCACATTGGAACGCTAACCCGCAGGTCTTAAAAATTTTTTTGCGGCCGGTGCTGTGCAAGGTTATGTTTTCCGATACAGGAAGGAAATTGCGCATGTCTGAAAGATTCAGGTTCAACCGGATGGAGTTTGCCGGATCACTCGGGGATCTGGGCACGCTTTTGCCCATTGCCATTGCCATGGTTCTTTTCAATGGGTTAAATCCCATGGGCCTGTTTTTCAGCATCGGTCTTTTTTACATCATATATGGACTTAAAGGCGCGCAAGGATTTTTTTGTGGCGGCCATTATCCTTGGCATTACCCTGGCCAGCAACCTGGCTGCCGGATTTATTACCGGAATTGTGGTGGCGCACGTGCTGAGATGGGAAAAACTATCTGTATAAAAAAAATGGCAAAAGCCGGGCACCCGGAAAAAAAAACTTGACAATCTCCACCCCTGACTGCAATTTTAAGGTACAAGGCGCATAAGGAGAAGTTTTTGTCGCCGCACTTCGATTCCTGATCTTGTTTGCTCAAACACTTTTCAGTCATTACAAAGCATTGTGTAAAACTTTTTCTTAGAAAAAAACATATTACAGCTTAGAAAACACCTTTCACTGAACAAAACACTCAACATCAACGAAAGGGGGGCGCATGGCTAAAAGTGAACAAGGTTTAAATTCCCACTACGCTGTTCATTGGCAAGAAGAGGAGCTTTATTACCCCAGGCCGGAATTTATCGGCCAGGCAAACTGCACTGATCCGGATATCTTTGAACGCTTCAGTCTGGACAATTTCCCGGAGTGTTTCAAGGAGTTCGGGGACCTGCTGGACTGGGACCAGTACTGGCACACCACCCTGGATACCAGCGAGGCCCCGGTCTGGAAATGGTTTGTGGGCGGCATGCTCAATGCCTCCTATAACTGCGTGGATCGCCATCTAGCCAAATACAAGAACAAAACCGCCATCCATTTTGTTCCGGAGCTGGAAGAAGAACCCGTGGTTCACATGACCTATCAGGAACTCTACCGCCGGGTCAATGAGACCGCAGCCGTGCTGCGCGATTTCTGCGGACTTAAAGCCGGCGACCGGGTCACCCTGTATCTGCCCATGACCCCGGAGCTGCCCATCACCATGCTGGCCTGTGCCAGGCTGGGGATCATTCATTGCCAGGTTTTTGCGGGATTTAGCGGCAAGGCATGCGGCGACAGGATCTGGGACTCGGAAAGCGATATCCTGATCACAATGGATGCCTATTACAGAAGCGGCAAGCTGTTAAATCACAAGGCCAATTCCGACGAAGCCGTGGCAGCCGCGGAAAAGCAGGGCCAAAAGGTCAAAAAGGTTCTGGTCTGGAGACGTTATCCAGGCAAGTATTCCTCGTCCACGGATATGGTCGAGGGCCGGGATTTCTTTGCAGACGAGCTGATGCAAAAGTATAAAAACGCCGAGGTCCCGCCCGTATCCCTGCCGGCTGAGGGAATCTTGTTTCTCATGTATACCAGCGGTTCCACCGGCCGGCCCAAGGGATGCCAGCACAGTATCGGCGGATATCTTTCCTATGTGACCTGGATGTCGAAATATGTCCAGGACATCCATCCCGAAGATGTGTACTGGTGCATGGCCGATATCGGCTGGATCACCGGGCATTCTTTTATTGTCTACGGCCCCCTGGCCCTTGCGGCCAGCACCGTGATCTACGAAGGCGTGCCCACTTACCCGGATCCCGGCCGCTGCTGGCGCATTGCCGAGGAGCTGGATGTCAATATCTTTCACACCTCACCCACCGCCATCCGGGCGCTGCGAAAGGTGGGCGGTGATGAGCCGGCAAAATACAACTATTATTTCAAACATATGACAACCGTGGGCGAGCCCATCGAGCCCGAGGTCTGGCGCTGGTACTACGAGGTTGTGGGAAAGGGCAAAGCCGTGGTGGTCGACACCTGGTGGCAGACGGAAACCGGCGGGTTTCTGTGCAGCACCATTCCCGCACTTCAGCCCATGAAACCCGGCAGCGCCGGCCCGGGTCTTCCGGGAATCCATCCGATCATCTATGATGATGACGGCAACGAAATCCCTCCCGGGTCTGGGAAGGCCGGCAATCTCTGCGTTCAAAACCCCTGGCCCGGTGCGTTTCAGACCATCTGGAAGGACAAGGAACGCTATATCAAGAGTTATTACGGTAAATACTGCAAAAACCCCCAGAGCACGGACTGGAGAGACTGGCCTTATATGGCCGGGGATGCCGCGGTGATGGCAGAAGACGGCTACGTGCGCATCCTGGGCAGAATAGACGACGTGATCAATGTCTCCGGTCACCGGCTGGGCACCAAGGAGATCGAGTCTGCAGCCCTGTCTGCCGTGGAAGTGGCTGAGGCCGCTGTGGTGGCCGTGCCCGATGAAATCAAGGGCACTGTGCCGGATCTCTACGTATCTCTCAAACCCGGCTATGAAGCAACCACTGAGTTGGCCAAGAAGGTCTCTGACGCGGTGTCAGATGTGCTTGGCAAGATCGCCAAGCCCGGCCATGTCTATATTGTTCCCGATATGCCCAAAACCCGTTCCGGAAAGATCATGCGCCGGATTTTGGCCTCGATTTCCAGTTACAATGACGTTGGCGATGTCACCACTTTGGCCAACCCGGAGATTGTCGAGGAGATTCGTCACATGGTCCAGGGATAACCGTGTTTTTTTGACCGGCTTGCCGGCCGGGTCCCGGCCGGCAAGCAAACAAACAAAAGGGGGGAAAAATTATGGGAAACGGAGCCGTTGACACAACTTGGGTCTGGATTTTTCTTGGGTTATATATTGTTTACTGTTTCTACTGGGGGTTACGGGGGTATTTCACGGAGAAGACCTCTTCGGGCTATACCCTCGGCGGCAGACAAATCCCCATGATCGCTTTTCTGATGGCGGCAACTGCTGCCTCGTTTAGCGGCTGGACCACAGTGGGCCATCCCGGACTGATCTGGAAGGCGGGACTGGCCTATGCATTTGCATCCTTTTACGTGCTGACCATCCCGATTACCGGCACTTTTTTTGCCAAGCGGGCCTGGCTGGCCGGCAAAAGATACGGATTTGTTACCCCTGGCGACATGTTTGCCTATTATTACAACAATGACGGTGTGCGCTATCTCGTGGTCATTACCGCGTGTCTCTACGGAATATTTTACTCCGCAGTCCAGCTCATGGCCGCTGCCGCCCTGTTTAAATGGGTCACGGGAGTCCCGCTGGTCTGGGGGGCGATTATTATGGCCGGCATTGTCTGGTTTTACGTGGTCACCGGCGGCTTGCGGGCCAGCACCTGGGTGGGGGTGGTTCAGTTTGTTCTGCTGGTTCTGGCCATCATCCTGGTGGGTTCCTTTACCCTGGCCCATCTGGGCGGGTGGAGTGCCATGAGCGAGGAGGTGGCCAACCTGCCGGACAAATACCTGCAGGTGCCGTCGCTGATTGAATTCACGGTGGGTAAATCCGTCTGGACCACGACGATGATTCTGACCTATATGTTTGCCTTAATGGGCATTCAGTCATCGCCGGCTTTTATCATGTGGCAGTTCTCCAACAAGAACCCCAGGCCCTTTGCCTGGCAGCAGGTGTTTATGTCCACCTTTATCGTGGGCTTTGCCCTGTTTTTTTTCACCGCCTTCCAGGGTCTTGGTGCAGTGATTCTAGACCGGGCCGGGGAGCTGAACCTGCTTAAAGACAGTGACGTGGTCCCTCAGCTCATGGCCAGTTACATCCCCTCGTTTCTGCTGGGTGTGACCTTTATCGGGCTGATTGCGGCCATGCACTCCACGGCCGCGCCCTATATCGGTACAGCCGGCTCCATGCTGCTCAGAGACATCTGGTGGCTCAAAATCCGCAAGAAAAAAGGCGGGCATGCAGAACAGATCTGGGTCAACCGCCTGTTTGTCACCATTATCACCATCATTGCCCTTTCCGTGGGGTTGGGTTCCACAGCAGCCCTGGTGATTCTGGGGGCCCTGGCAACGGCATTCGGATTTGTCATGTACGTGCCCCTGCTGGGAACGCTCTGGGGACTGCGCTGGCCTTCCTACGGCACGTTTCTGGGTATCCTGGCCGGGTTGATCGCTGTTTTTCTCACCTATAAGGTCTGGCCCAACCCCCTGACCATGCATTGCGCATTCTGGGGCACGGCCACAGGTCTGGTCGTGGCTTATGTGTGCCGGGGCCTTGGCATCAAGGACAGTGCCGAGACCGTGGAGCGGCAAAGCGAGTTCCGGGGCTGGCTGGATAACGTGGAAACACCCAGTGAAAGCGGCCGCAAATGGCGCAATGCCATGAAGTTCGTGGTGCCGGCATGGTACATATTCGCCATCGGCCCCCTGTGTATTCTCGGCAACCAGGCGTTTTCATTTGCCGGATTTCCGCCCCTGTGGTCCTGGCAGATCACGTGGTGGATCCTGGGCATCATCATGATGTGGGCCCTGTGTTTCAAGGCGGAGATGTCAAGCATTACTGAAAAGACAATTCAGCGGGCGGAAAATGAGCCCAACATCGTGGTGGAGGAAATCACTTAGAAAACAGCCCTAACGCATTAACCGGCAAAAGGAGGGAATATGAAGCCAGAAGATCTGTGGATGCTGATTGTCGTGGGATTTTCCATCCTGTGGGTCATTCTTATCGGAATGGGCCTGCTGGGATAACATATCCGTACTGAAAAAATGCAATGCCGGCCCGGGCTTTTCCCGGGCCGGCAATACAATGTTGTATCCGGCCGGCAAAAAAATTCGGCATTGTCAGGGTCGTTTCCGAAGACAGGTATCCGGGCATCAGGAGATGAAGGTATATGGACCTGAAAAGTAAGTTCTGGGTGCTGACCCTGACCATCATCACCATCCAGCTTACCCTGCTCGGATATCTGTTTTTTCGCTTGTGGACCCAGTTGCCGGAAACCGCCAGGCAAAGCATCTGGCAATCCCAGGGGGATTTTTTCGGGCTGTTGTTTTTAATCAGCCTGGTGATTCTCATGGGATTTTTATTTCTGCTAAACGAGATCTTCCAGAGCTATATCCTGCCTTTGTCAAGAATCAGCGAGGAAATCGAACTGATCAGCACGGTCAACGCCGGCCACAGAATCAACGTCACCGAGGGCGGCAAAGAGATCAAAAGCGTGGTGCAAAAGATCAACAAGGCCGCAGACAAGCTGCAGTATTTACAGGAGCAGCTCCACCAGCAAAACCAGCCCGACTCGGAACTGCGCACCGACCGGGAGACCCTGGCCTCGCTTTTTACGCGCATGCCCCTGGGGGTGGTGGTCTGCAACCGGCGGGGCAAAATTCTTCTGTACAACAGGAAAGCAGATGAGCTGCTTTGCCAGAGAAACCCGGCCAACGGTTCCGGGATATCACTCGGGCTGGGACGATCCCTGTCCGCATTTTTAAACCAGGACGATATCGCCCTGGCCATGCATGATCTGCATGCCCAGCTCGAGGAAAATGTCGGCGATCCCGTGTCCTACCTCCAGGTTAAGCAGGAACAGGGGGCGGATGTGCCGGCCCAGATGGTCTGTATCCAGGATCATGAACATTCAATTCTGGGATATGGCCTTTTCCTGCATGCACACGAGGACTATTGTCTGCTCCAGCCCCATGATCAGCAGTCTTTTTTTCTGCATAGCATGGGCAGTCCGGATTTTGCTGCCAAAAGTCAGGGACCGGGTATACTGCAGAATGGTCGGCCCTGTACCTATGATTTTCAGCTTTTGTACCGGCAGCAGAAAAGTTCGCCCATGGACATGCGCGAACTCTCCGAGCTGACCTACACCGTGCTGGATCTGGAAACCACGGGCTTGGATCCCCTGGGCGGCGATCAGATCGTTTCCATCAGCGCGGTCAGGATTTTTAACGCGCGGATTGTCCCCGGCGAGACTTTTGACCGCCTGGTAAACCCGAATCGCTCCATTGGTCCTGAATCCATCCGTGTGCACGGCATTACCGATGAAATGGTGGTCAACCAGCCGGGAATTGAACAGGTGCTTTCGCATTTCTGGGAATTTGTCAGAGACAGTGTGCTGGTGGCGTATTGCGCGGATTTTGATTTGACCTTTCTGCAGCTAAAGGAACAAAATATCGGGCTCAAGTTTGAAAATCCGGTCCTTGACGTGCTTTTGCTTTCCCTGTATGTGCATCCCGGCCAAAAGGATCATTCCCTGGAAGCCATTGCCAACAGGCTGGGCACCCGCATATATCCCAGGCACACCTCCATGGGTGATGCCCTGACCACCGCGGAGATTTTTCTGCAGTTGATTGCGCTGCTGAAAAACAAGGGAGTCAATACGCTTCAGGAGGCCAGGGCGGTGACCGAGCAGGTCAAGTATGTGGGCCCAAAACGGGATCAGGTAATGCCGATGTCCTGAGTCAGGTCCATGCGCATCTTGCCCTGGGCGATCTTTATGCGTTTGAAGGCTTCTTTCAACGACTGCCGTTCCATATGGGTGAGTTTATTGGGCTCGATGAAATTGTCGGGGTTTTGTTTTTCTTCCACCAGCACATTCACCTGATGGGCCAGGCGCATGTGCATCAGAAATCCGTAGGCCAGGGCCAGTTCCTCATAATCCTTTTTTTCCAGGGCGCCTTTTAACTGGACTTCTTCCAGCCGTTCCATGGTGTTGGTAGATTCTATCCGGTTTTGTAGAGCATAGATGCGGGCGAAATCCACAATGAGGCGCATGGGGGTTTTGATGTCCAGACTGTTTTTTCGCCCGGCCCTGGTTTTGAGGATCAGGTTGCCGAAAAAATCCAGAGGCGGCTTAAAATGGAGGGCATTTTCGGCAAAATGACGGTAAAAGCCCGCCCAGCCCGAAAGGGCTTTAAACAGATCCATGCGCAATTCTTCTATGATATCGGCCTGGCCGTACCCAGTTCTGAAATCGAAAAAAATGCTTGAATGCAGCAGCGATTCCGGATCTGCTTCGTGTATCCATTGCCCGAAATACTGCTTCCACTTTGAAAGCGGCTGGCACCATTTGGGGTTTTGGGCCATGATTTCGTACTCACACAGGCTGTAGCCCGCTTCATCGAGCCAGGTGCAGACCTTCTGACCCAGGGCCAGGAAATAGGACTGAACCTCCTTTTCCTTGCCTTCGGCCACATCCCTGAAAACAATGGCATTGTCCTGGTCGGTTTTCAGGGTTTGTTCCCTGCGCCCTTCACTGCCCATGATCATAAAGGCAAATTCAACCGGGGGTTCTCCCATCTCATCGATTGCAAAGCCGATAATTTTTTTGAGAATGGCATCAGAGAGTTCTGTGATGATGCGGTTTAAATGGTTGGCGATGGCCCCGCTGTCGATCATGGACTTGATCAGGCCCGGAAGCTGTTTGTGACGGGCTTTTAGTTCCTGCACACTGTCTGCAATCTGGATTTCTCGCATGAGATAGACCGGAGATCTGCCCTGGGCCAGCAGCAGGTCCTGCTCGGTTGCGATTCCAAGCATTTTTTGTGCATTGTCCGTGACAGCCAGATGCTTGATGTCGTATTTCATCATCTGCATGATGGCTTCAAATATCTGGGACTGGGCGGGCATGGTAATCAGGGGGCCGCCTACAATATCGCTTACGGGATTGTGCACGGAGTATGCCTCGGCCACCACTTTTTTGCGCATGTCATGATCCGTGATCAGGCCGATGCTGTTGCCGTCCGCGTCCATGACCACAATAGAGCTTCTTTTTTTTTGGGTCATGAGCTGTGCTGCCTCCTGAATGGTGGCATCTGTGCTGCATGCGGCAAATTCCCTGGAAAAAATATCCTGCAGGGTCAGGTTCAAAAAACTCTGATCGCCGGATTCCCGGGTTTCCGGGGTTTTGGCGATTAATGCCACGTAGGGCTCCTGCAGCATCTTTTCGCTGAACTGATCCGTAAAAAAACTGGTGAACTTCGGGTAATGGGAGCAAAATTCCAGAAACAGCTCCTTGGGAAGGCAGTAAAAGGTGCTGTCTTCCAGGGTCTGAACCGTGCGGATGGAAACACTTTTGTTAAACAAAATCGACAGGCCGCCGTAGATGCTTTTTTCCTCGAGCAGTCCGTCCAAGGTCTTTTTATCCCCGTCCTGGATATATTTTTCCAGCCGGCCTTCCAGGAGGATATATACATAATTGAGCACGGTTTTGTTTTGAACAAAAAGAACCATGT
This sequence comes from Desulfosalsimonas sp., assembly GCF_046483245.1. Lineage (GTDB taxonomy): Bacteria > Desulfobacterota > Desulfobacteria > Desulfobacterales > Desulfosalsimonadaceae > Desulfosalsimonas. The sequence continues at coordinate 11,744 of NZ_JAWODO010000100.1, forward strand.
CTCGGTAGCGATGGCTCTTGGTCAGTTCCTGGGCGGCTTTTCGCAGTTCATGTTCGGGCAGCACGTCAAAAGGCGGGACAGTGGTCAAAAAATCAAACAAAGAGGAGTTCATGGTTTTCTCCTATCGGGGCTTGCCGCCGGTTTTGATGGCACCGGAAAAAGTCCAATATCTGCGTTACGCGCGATTTCTCAGAATTTCACGTACGGATAAGTACGCTGCATTCTTCGAAATCGCGCAAGCCTTGATCTTGAACTTTTTACGGCGCCATCTGAAAACCGACTTTTTACTATACCATCATTGTTGAAGGTTTTCAGCTTTGGCCGGGTTTGATCATCTTTTCCAGGCCGTTGACGTCAATTAATCGGACTGCGCTGCCTGCGGCCAGTTCAGAAGCCTCGTGGGTAAAACCGCTGCAGGAAATGATATGGGCTTGTCCGGCGTTGTCTTTTTCCAGCCTGTCAAGCATGGCCTGCACAGCTTTGGGCGTTATTTGTCCGGATTTGTGATGCCTGTGCTGGACAAGCACCTGCTGGCTGTTTTTTTCCGCAATCAGGTCCACTTCGGCCTCGTCGCAGGGATCGGCATCCGGCTTGATGCGGTAGCCGTTTGCGGCATAAAGGCCTTCCACCAGCCGGGTAAAGGCGCCCCGGGAAAGTTTTTTGATGGCGGCCGGGTCCTCCAGGCCGCTTAACAGGCGGTCTTTCTTCCAGGTGTTGTAAGCTGAAACCGGGGCAGGGATCAAAACGATCAGGGCGATGAGCCAGGCCGCGTCCGCCAAACCCCCAGCCAGGGCGGCAGACAGGGATTGTCCTGTAACCAGTTCCGGCAGGATGAATTTGAGAATCACAAATACGGCAGCGGCAATCCCTGCACTGACCCACCAGGGTGCATCCACCAGAAGCTCCAGAAGGTTTTCTCGATACGCGGCCATGTTTCACCCACCTGAAATGGAGAATAAAGTGATCAGATGGCTGCCAATGTTTTCATGCAGTTGCCAAGCCAGAATTGAAACCATTTAAGGCAGCAGGGACGGAAAAAATTTTGTTATAAAAATAATAACAGCCCCTGGCAGCCATGTAAAGGCGTAATTTTTCATAAATATATTGCCTGCTCGTTTATTGATTGTCCGGGTCCGGGTATAAGGCGGGCGGTGCGGGTAATGAATGGTTTACATCATTTCACAGATAAGGTATAGAAATCCGGTTTGTGGAAGATAGGTCACAGGGCAGAGACAGAATTTGTTGGAAAGACTCTTTTCCAGGCAGCAGCCGGCAACCCGAAAGGTTGAAAAATCAGGCATGGAGGTCACATGAAATCCGAAAAGGTGGGCCAGCGGATCAAGGCGTTTATGGCCGAAAAAGAAATCGACATGGACGAGCTGGTGCGGCGCACTGAGCTGTCTCCCGAGTTTTTGCATTCCGTGGTGGAGCAAAATGTTTATCCATCTCTGGGACCTTTGCTCAAAATCGCACGGGCCCTGGAAGTGCGGCTGGGAACATTTCTGGATGACCAGATGAGCAAAGATCCCCTGGTGATGCGCCGGGCTGAGCGCAAAAACGAGCTGAGCATGCTCCGGGGCAGGGACAAGCCCGTGGATTTGAAATTTTACTCCCTTGGCAAAGGCAAAAGCGATCGGCACATGGAACCCTTTTACGTGGAGATCCTGCCTGAGTCCGCAGAGGAAAAGCATTTGTCCAGCCACGAGGGAGAGGAGTTTATCGTGGTGCAGCAGGGCGAGGTGGAAGTGATTTACGGCGATGAGACCTATCGTCTGGGCGAGGGCGACAGCATTTATTATAATTCCATTATTCCCCATTGTGTCAGCTGCCTGGGCGAGACGTTGGCTGCCATCTATGCGGTGGTCTACATTCCCAGATAGGAGGCGGTTATGGACAATCAACTGCGAACCCTCACCATGGGCCAGCTTTTGGACGAGGCCGTGGCCGGCCATCCGGACAATGATGCACTGATCTACGAGGACCGGGATTTCCGCATGACCTACCGGGAATTTGCTTCTGTGGTGGACCGGCTGGCAAAGGGGCTGATGGCCATGGGCGTGGCCAGGGGCGAAAAAGTGGCCATCTGGGCCACCAATATCCCCTACTGGGTGGCGCTGCAATTTGCCACGGCCAGAATCGGGGCGGTTTTGCTCACGGTCAACACCAACTACAAAAGCGATGAACTGGCTTATCTGCTGCAGCAGTCGGAATGCGAAAATTTGTTTCTTATTGACGGGTACATGGATACCGATTATCTGCAGACCGTCTATGACCTGGTTCCAGAGCTTCGGTCCCAGGACAGGGGCCAGCTCAATGCCCCGCGTTTTCCGCACCTGAAGCGGGTGTTTTTCCTGGGAATGGAAAAACACAGGGGCATGTATGCCCTGCCCGAGGTCATGGCAATGGGGGCTCTGGTCTCTGAATCGGATTACAGGGCCCGCCAGGCTGAACTCGACGTCCATGACGTGGTCAATATGCAGTACACTTCAGGCACCACCGGGTTTCCAAAGGGAGTGATGCTGACCCATTACAACATTGTCAACAACGGGTTCTGGATCGGGGAAAACCAGAAATTCACCGCAGCCGACCGGGTATGCCTGCCTGTGCCCCTGTTTCACTGCTTTGGATGCGTTCTGGGGGTGCTGGCGGCTGTCAGCCATGCCGCAACCCTGGTGGTGCTGGAAAAATTTGATCCGGTCCAGGTCATGGCCGCAGTGGAGAAGGAGAAATGCACGGCCCTTTATGGCGTGCCCACCATGTTTATTGCCATTCTGGACCACGGGCTGTTTGACAAGTTTGATTTCTCCTCGCTTCGCACCGGCATCATGGCCGGCTCCCCGTGTCCCGTACATGTGATGCGGCAGGTCATTGACAGAATGTATATGCATGAAATCACCATTTGCTATGGGCTTACCGAGGGCTCCCCGGTGATCACCCAGACCATGCCAGGAGATGACATGCGCCGGCGAACCGAAACCGTCGGCTGTCCCATGCCGCATATCGAGGTCAAAATCACGGACCCGGAAACCGGGGAGGAAAAAGGCCCGGGCAAGCAGGGCGAGGTGTGCTGCCGGGGCTATAATGTTATGCGCGGCTACTACAACATGGCCGAGGCCACGGCCAAAACCATTGATGCCCGCGGCTGGCTGCATACCGGCGATCTCGGGGTGCTTGATTCTGAAGGCTATCTGGCCATCACGGGCAGGTACAAGGACATGATCATCCGGGGCGGGGAAAATATCTATCCCCGGGAGATCGAGGAGTTTCTCTATCAGCTCGAAGGGGTGGTCGATGTACAGGTGGTGGGTGTGCCCAGCAAAAAGTACGGCGAGGAGGTGGGCGCCTTTGTGATCAAAAAATCCGATTCGGACTTAACCGGGCAGGATATCCGGGATTTCTGCAGGGGCCGGATCAGCCGCTACAAGATCCCCAAACACGTTGCCTTTGTGGATGGCTATCCCATGACCGCCAGCGGCAAAATCCAGAAATACAAGCTCCAGGAGCTTTCTGTGGACACGTTTCCCGGGCCGGACCGGATCCGGCCATAACGGATGCAAAACCACACGGACAACCGGACAAGGCAATTGCGGCCAGCGGCCAGCACCTTGTCCGGTTGTGCAAAAAATTTTCAAACCATTTTATATGCCGCTGGTATCCAGCCAGATATCGGCTTCACTGCCGCAGCGGGTGCAGACGGCATGTCCGGCAACCGTGCCGGGCTTTTTCTCCTTTAGCACCTTTGCCTGTTCCATCTCTTCTTCCGGTTTGTCCTCTTCGGGAACCAGGCTGCAGGTGATCATCATTTCCGCCTCATTGCCGCATTTTTCACATTCACATACCTGCTTGAATTTCTTTTCCGGCATAACCGCCTCCGTTTTAAAAGGTGTTTTCAAGTGTAACGCTTTATGGGCTAAACATACGTCCTTTTACCATGATGTCAAGCAATTGCACTGCGGCCCGGGCCTTGGATATCCGGGCGCTGGGCTTCCCTGATAACATTGGGTAAAACCGGATCAAAAAGAAAAAAAGCGGGGATGCCGGCAGGCTTTTTCCTGACATCCCCGCGTAATGATTACGTTTTTGCAATCGGTTACAAAAACTCCGGCAGTCCGGTTTTATAAACGCCGGAACTTGCCAGGTTTTGTCCTACTTGACCAGTTTGATCTCCACCCTGCGGTTCAGGGCCCGCCCGGATTCCGTGGCGTTGTCGTATTCGGGATTAGCTTCCCCGTATGCTTCAATCTCCTCTTCCAAACGATTCGGGTCCACGCCCTGTTCCTTCAGGTAATCCGCCACGGCATTTGCCCGTTGTTTTGACAGCTTCATGTTATACTCGGCTGATCCCTTGCTGTCTGTATGGCCTTTTAAAATGATCTCTTTTCCGGGATGAGCCTTGATGATTTCAACGGCTTTATCCAGATCCTTTTTATATTGGGATTTGATCTGGCTGGAGTCAAAATCAAACAGGACATTGCCGATAACCGGGGCCTTTTCAGCCGGTTTTTCCTTGGGTTCGGGTTCGGGCTCGGCTTTGACCTGGCGGGTTTCATAAAATACTTTTTCGATAAATGCCTGCCTGCCGGCATCTTCGGCCAGGGTGTGGGCTTCGGTGGTGGTGGAGCAGGACTGGACGCGCGCCATCTGATTTACCAGGGCTTTTTCTTCAGGGCTCTGGGCCAGGCTCAGGAAGTGAAAACAGACGCGGTCGCCGTATTTGTCATCGATCTCCTGTAACACACCCACCGGATCCGGGCCGCGGTTGGATTCCCCGTCTGTTGCCACAATGACGTTGATCCGGTCCTCTAGCCGGGACACCTCGTTGTTAAGGCTTTTCAGGTCCTGTCCCATCGGGGTCTGCCGGTCAAAAATGGGAAACTCAACAGGCATGGCTTCAAAAGAGCCTTTCAAACCCTGGTGTCCCTGGGTTCCGGCCGGAAGATATTTTTTATAAGGACCGTAGGTATAAACACCGAACCCGGCTTCCAGTTCCGGCAGATCCTGGCTGACAGCGATCAGCAGGTCTCTGGCAGCCTGGCTTTTGGGCATTTCCAAGGGCTTGTAGTCAAAACCCATGGACCCGGAGTTGTCCACTAAAAACACAAAGTTTTCTGCCTTTGGCTCAATTTTTGTTTTGTTTTGCGCAAAAGTCTCACCTGCCAGGGATGTGACAAATATGGCAGAGAGAATGATAACAGCTGTTTTTACAATAGGTCTCATGGCGTTGCTCCTTTTTTTGGGAAAAGATGTCTATAAAATGCTTGCTTAAAATTCCTACCCGGTGATTTTTTTTTGGCAGGCCCTCCTTGCCTATATAGTGACGCATTTGTGGTGAAATAAAACCGCTTGGCTTTTGATTTCGGAGAAATATATATTCTTTTTAAAAGATAATCTTGTTGTTTGCTGGTGTCAATTTTTGGGTTTGCAGACTGGTCAAGAGTGAACACAAATCATGATTGTGCGGTTATGCGTTTTCGGATAAAATAAAAAACTTGTATACTTGTTTCGAAAAGGCAACGGGTAAGCCGGTGAAACGGGTGGTTTTCAAATGATCCGGAAAGGATTTTTTTATCTTGCGAAAAGACATCGATCTTGCGGAATTTCAGAAAGCCCTGCAAAAGCGCCTGGAAGCAATCGAAAGCGGGCAGGCCGACAAAAAAGACGACAGAGCACCCCTGGAACTGGATCAGGCGCGTACGGGCCGGCTTTCGCGCATGGATGCCATGCAGCAGAAAGCCATGTCCCGGGCTGCATCCCGTCTGGCTGAGCAGGAGCGCAGGCGGATTTACAAGGCGCTTGAGCGCATGAAGGAAGGGGATTACGGCTATTGCGTCAATTGCGATGAAGAAATTGCAGAAGGCCGTTTGCGCTTTGATCCCAGTGTGGCAACCTGCATTGAATGCGCGCGCAAGGCGGAAAAATAGCCAATTTTCATCCTCCGGGACTGGATGGGCAGGGATTTATTGATATTCCCGGGTCTTTAAAAATGTGATATCCGGCCATTGCTCGGACTCATAATTGAGCCGCCAAAGGGTCGGGGCGAGATAGACCAGGTCCCCCCGGGCATCTGTTGCCAGATGGGACTGGCAGGCTTTTTTAAATGCATCCAGCTTTTTTTTGTCACTGCACCGGACCCAGCGGGCTGCGGCATATTCGGCGGGTTCATAGGCGGCATCCACACCGTATTCGGTTTTTAGCCGCTCCATGGTCACATCAAACTGCAGCACGCCCACCGCACCCAGGATCAAATCGCTTCCAAAGAGCGGCTGAAACAACTGAATGGCGCCTTCCTCGACCAACTGGTGGACCCCTTTTTTCAATTGCTTGGCCTTGAGCGGGGATTTGAGGCGCACCCGGCGGAAATGTTCCGGGGCAAAGCTGGGCACTCCGGTAAACCACAGGGGTTCTTTTTCCGAAAAGGTATCCCCGATGCAGATTGTGCCGTGGTTGTGGATGCCGATAATGTCGCCGGGCCAGGCTTCTTCGGCAAATTCGCGGTCCTGAGCCATAAACGTGATGGGATTGGCCAATTGGACGGTTTTCCCGGTCCGGTGGTGGCGCACTCGCATGCCCCGTTCAAACCTGCCAGAGCAGATGCGCAGAAATGCGATCCTGTCTCTGTGGGCCGGATCCATGTTGGCCTGGATTTTAAACACAAACCCGGAAAACTCCTTTTCCTCAGGATAAACCATGCGGGTGGCAGCCGGTCGGGGCTGGGGCGGCGGGGCGATTTCCACAAATGTGTCCAGCAGTTCGCGCACGCCGAAATTGTTGATGGCGCTGCCGAAAAAAACCGGGGTCTGGCTGCCATTTAAAAAATCCTCCATATCAAAGGGATTGGCCGCACCTTCCAGCAGTTCCACGTCCTGGCGCAGTTCCGCGGCCTGGCTGCCGAGCATATCATCCAGCCTGGGTTCGCTTGTGTCCCGGATGGTCAACACATCATCCGGAAGACGTTCCTGGCCCGGGGTAAACAGGTTGAGTTCCTTGCGGTACAGGTTGTAGGTGCCCTTAAACCGCTTTCCCATGCCAATGGGCCAGGACAGGGGGGCGCACTCGATTTGCAGGGTGTTTTCAATATCATCAATGATATCCAGCGGCGCCATGCCTTCCCGGTCAAGCTTGTTGATAAAGGTGATGATCGGGGTGTTTCGCATCCGGCAGACTTCCATGAGTTTGCGGGTCTGGGGCTCAACGCCCTTGACGCTGTCAATCACCATGACCGCGCTGTCCACTGCAGTGAGCACCCGGTAGGTGTCTTCTGAGAAATCCTGGTGGCCCGGGGTGTCCAGCAGGTTGATTTGGCAATCCCGGTAGGAAAACTGCATTACGGAGCTGGTCACGGAAATGCCCCGGGCCTGCTCGATGGCCATCCAGTCGCTGGCTGCATGCCGGGTTGCCTTGCGCGCCTTGACCGATCCGGCCATCTGGATGGCGCCGCCAAACAGCAGCAGTTTTTCCGTTAACGTTGTTTTGCCGGCATCCGGATGGCTGATGATGCCAAAAGTCCGGCGCCGCCCGGTTTCCTGACGGTTTTGTTTTTCTGATATCGCGTTCATGTATGCAACTCTGTTGAATTTTCGGCCCGGGTTTTACCGGAACCGTGTCTGATAAAATCCTGTTTAAAGGACAAAGCGGGTGAAGACGACAAAAAAACGGGAGTCGTTAAGGCGGCGGCAGTATGGGGGATTCATATCCTTTCATGGCGTTTTTCTATACGCGCCATGAAAGGATATGTCAATCATTATATCTATTTAAAATCTTACTGTTCGGCGGCAAAGGTCAGCCGGGTGCCGGCCATGTTCAGGATAAAACGATCGCCAAAGGCCTGTTCAAACATTGCTGTGGCATCACGCCCGGTGCAATGGGTGGGCACGATCCAGGCCGGGTCGATTTTTGTCAGGGCGTCAATGGTGGGTTTGACAACCGGCGCCTGGTCCGGGCCGGAGAGGTGGAATCCGCCCATAACAGCATAAACCTCATCCACGCCCGTGACCTTCCGGGCATAGTTCACCGTGTTGACAATGCCTGAATGGGCGCAGCCGCTTAGCACCACCAGACCCTTGTCCCGGACCACAAAGGCCAGGGCGGTATCATCTTCAAATGTGTCTGGCCTGGCAACGCCGTCTTTTTCATACCAAAGCGAGGGCGCGCCTTTTTCAAATTCAGTGGTTCGCTCGATTTGCGATAAAAACAGAACCTGGCTGTCGAGCATGGGATAGGGGGTTGCGGTTTCGATCAGGGAAACTTCTGCGTCCTCGGCATCCTGGCGGGTAAATGGGGGGAAAAATACCTTGAGATCTTTTGTGATTTTCATGTAGCGCGGATCCCGGAACACCTCAGGGTGAACCACCAGGGGGATGCCGGGTTTGGCCACCATTTCCGAAAGCTGCCGAATGCCGCCCACATGGTCAAGGTGGCCGTGGGAAAGGGCCATGACCTCCACCCGGCTAAGATCGGCCTTCAGGGTTTTTGCGTTCATGGCAGCCCCATACGGGGAAAACCCGAAATCAAACAGCAGGCTTTTGGATGACTCGCCTGTGTTGACAGTGATCATCGCAGAAAAGCCGTGTTCGGCCAGTATGCTGTTTTTTACCTCCATTCCCTCCAGGGGCACGGCCCGGGAGATGACATCTGAATTGTCCCGGGCAAGGATGTCAATGTAGTTGTCCTGAAGGGTCAGGATGTCCACGCGGTCCACGGGTTGCATGGAAATGTTCATGGCGGCCTCCTTTGCTGCGCATTGTCATTGACCGGGGCCTGGGCAAAAGGCGGCATTTTTGCAGCCGGCTGTTTGGACCCGGTTATACCCATTTGATCATAATTATGAGCATAAGACCAGAAAAAAATTATGCGCCGTTGTTTCGGGGGCCGCCGCGGATGCGTTCGATCAGCAGGGAAGTGGACTGGTTGGGCAGAAAATCCACAAGCACCACCCTGCCGCCGTATTTTTCCACAACTTCTCTGCCCACCACCTGGTCCATGCGGTAGTCTGATCCCTTAACAAGGACATCGGGTTTAATGGTGTGAATGAGGTTGACCGGTGTGTCTTCGTCAAAAAGCACCACCGCATCCACGCAGTCAAATGCGGCAAGCATGGAGGCCCGTTCATGCTCGGCAATCAGCGGGCGGTCTGCACCCTTTAGCCGGGCAATGGATGCGTCGGTGTTCAGTCCTACCACAAGCAGATCCCCCTGGGCCGCAGCCTGGTTTAAAATATGGAGGTGGCCCACGTGAAGCAGATCAAAACAGCCGTTTGTAAACACGATACGTTTTTTTCGCATGCGCCACCACCGCACGTGTTCGGCAAGGGTGTTTGTGTCCATGATTTTGTTTTCAAGCGGGGGGGACAGGGACTCCACCAATTCCGCCGGGCTGGCCGTGGAGGTGCCGGCCTTGCCCACAACAATGCCGGCTGCCGCATTGGCGATCATGGCAGCGGTCTGAAAATCCATTTTTGCGGCCAGACACAATCCCAGGGCAGCCACCACGGTATCGCCGGCACCCGTGACATCATAGACCTCCCGGGCCCGGGTATCCACCCGTTTCAGGCCGTTTTCCGGGCTCCACAGGGCCATGCCCAGCTCTCCCAGTGTGATGAGCAGGGCATCGAGCCGGCAGTTTTCACACAAGGATTTTGCGGTTTCAGCCATTGCGGTTTCATCGAGGGGATCAACAGCGCGGCCGGCTGCGGTTTCAAATTCAGAAAGATTGGGGGCAATGATGGAGGCCCGGCTGTATCTGGAAAAATCTCTTGATTTGGGATCCACCACCACCGGGATATTGCGGTTTCTGCCTTTTTCAACAAGGGTTTGGATAACATTGTCAGTGAGCACACCTTTGGCATAGTCGCTGAGCAAAATGGCATCCGGCGGCGCAGCATGGTCCAGGGCATCAAAAAGCGCCTGCCGGGTTTGATCGTCAATAGGTTCCGTGTCTTCCCAGTCCAGCCGTATCATCTGCTGGCGCCGGGACATGACCCGCAGTTTGCGGATGGTGGGGCGGTCCGGGACCCGGATCAGGCATTGGGTATCAATGTTTTTTTCAGCGCACAGTTCGGCCAGGGCATGTCCCGGGGCGTCCCGGCCGGCGATTGCTGCCAGGCTCACCCTGGCACCGAGTTCAGCCAGTCCGTTTGCCACATTTGCGGCTCCGCCCAGGCGCTGGAACTGGTTTTCCACGTTGACCACCTGCACAGGGGCCTCAGGGGAAACCCGTTTGATGGCACCTTCGATGTAATCATCCAAAAACGCGTCGCCCACCACCCATATATGCAGTTTTGGGGCATGTTCGAGCAGTTCCATGAGACTGCGGGAAAGCAGAAAAGCCGGTTTCATGAAGGTTTCCTTTCGGCCCGGGCATTGGTCAGCCCGGTTTCAATAGCCTGGGCAAGACCGTGCAGGCAGATTTCATGCACTTCCTGGATTCGGGCGGTGCGCCTGGAGGGCACGGCAAACAAAACATCGGCCAGATCCGCCAGAGCTCCGCTGCCTTCACCGGTCATGGCAATGACCTTGATGCCGATTTCCCGGGCGGTTTCAGCAGCCCTGATCACGTTGGGGGAATTGCCGCTGGTGCTGAGGGCCACAAGCACGTCCCCGGCGCGGCCCAGGGCCTTTACCTGGCGGGCAAAGACCTGTTCAAAGCCGTAGTCATTTCCCAGGGCCGTGATAATGGAGGTGTCCACGCAGAGGGCAACAGCCGGCCATGGGCTTCTTTCCTTTTCATACCGGCCCACCAGTTCTGCGGCAAAATGCTGGGCATCAGCGGCAGATCCGCCGTTGCCGCAGATCATCAGCTTTCCCTGGTTTTGCAGGCAGTGAATACAAACTTCCAGCGCCGGATCGAAATTTTTTTCAAATGATGCCAGCGAATCACCGAGCACCTGGTTGTGTTCAGACACAATATCCGTAAATGTTTTCACGAAAATTCCTTTTTTTTCACGTGGCTCCGCAGGCCCGGGGCCTGATCGTGGACAATCTGTACGTTTTTTGGGGCAGTACCTTCTGTCTTGTTTTTTTCAAGATTTCCCCTGGTATTTTTTCTTTCCGGATCCGCAGCCGCCGTTCGGCAATGCCTGCAATCCGGTGTTTTTGTAAACAAAAGGAGTTTACAAAAACAGACAGGCAAAGTCAAAAAACAAATGAATGCCCGCATTCTTCAGGCCGGGGGGCCGGGTTGCGCAATTGGTATGAATGTATCCAAATATTCATATTCATAGAAATTTTGGTATTTGAATTTTGATTTATTCGCTCAATATCATAGTAATTACATGTGATATTCAGGAAGTATTCGTTAATGAAATCGAAATAAAATATTAAAATTTTTTCTTGACAACATTCGAAAGTCATGATTTTCCCATACCGGGTATAGGCTTTCTTGAATAATCTGTAATCGGTTAGTTAAAGAGGAATAAGCGCATATATCTTCAGCTTTTCATGCCCAACAATATCCAGGTTATTTCATAATCGGCATAGCCGATTTTTATATAAAATTTTACAAAAGTCCTTAAAAAATCCATAACCATGCGGCCTTTTTGAGATTTGCCCCCAAGAAGCCGGGGATCCGTCCCTGACAGAAAGACAATCCGAATGAACAAAAAATTCATATGGATATTTGTTGCCGGCCTGTTTTTGATACTCGTTGTCATATGGAGCGCAAACCGGGAAGTGCAGAGAAGCGCAGGCTTTCTCGGCAAAAGTTCAAGGCAGATCCGCTACAGCTTTACTGTTAAAAATACAACCAACAGCACGGCCGAAGATGTCTCCCTCTGGACTTATGCACCTGTGGGAAAAACTGCTCATCAAACATTGAAAACCATCAAATCCTCCCACCCTTATCAGCTGACCCAAGATTGTTACGGAAACCAGGTGCTTTATTTCCCGATTGAAACCATTGCCCCCTTTGCTTCGGAAATCGTGACCGTGAAAACTGATCTCGTTATAACTCAAGCGCCTGTGAAAACCGCCTGCACTGATGGCTGCAGCGGTTTTCTGCAGCAAGAATTCCGTGTCCAATCCCGTCACCCGGCTATCAAAGCCCGTGCATCATCTCTGAAAAGGACCGACCGTTCGGCCACAGCAGAAGCCGTTTATAAATGGGTCTCCGGCCACATGGAATACAGCGGATACGTAAAACGACAGCAGGGGGCGCTTTATGCTTTGACCCGGGGGACGGGCGACTGCACGGAATACATGGACCTGTTTGCCGCCCTGTGCCGCGCCGCAGGCATACCCTGCAGAAGGGTGGGCGGATATATCTGCGAGAAAAATACGGTGCTCCAACCCTCGGGCTATCACAACTGGGCCGAAATTTATGTCAACGGCCGATGGGGTGTGGCAGACCCCTGGAACCGTGTGTTTATGGAAAAGGATTCGGTTTATATTGCACTGCACATTATCGGCGACCAATGTGCAAACCCAATGAAAAATCACAATCTTTTCCGGATTTGTGGCCAGGGCATCAAGGCAAAAATGAACTCATGACAATTTAAATTCCGGACGAGGGGATCAATGAAGAAAAGCTTCGGCTTTCATCTGAAACCGTTTTTGTTTGCAGCCTTTGTCGGATGCGTGATTCTATCAATGTTTCATACGGCATCCACCGCAGAATCCATTTGTGCGGTCGTCAAAATTGAAATCCGTCAGGAACTCACCCTGGAGCGGCAGGCTTTTGACGCGCACATGAAGATCAACAACGGCCTTACAGGTATGCAGCTTGAAAACGTGG
>NZ_JAWODO010000110.1:0-13746 GCF_046483245.1 Desulfosalsimonas sp.
ACCAGGTTTTCTTTCAGGAAATCCGAAATCCGAAGCTCGAAATTCGAACCAATTACCAAAACCCTAAATGCATCAATGACAGAAACATCCTGTTTTAAGCTGTTGGTTTTTATCATTTAAACATTCGATATTCGTATTTGTTTCGGATTTCGGATTTCGATATTCGGATTTCGGCTGAACAGGGTTTTCGTTCAGCCATTAAATAGTGCCTGAACCAAATAAAAGCGGTTGTACCAGGATGCTTTATCCTGTTTTTTTTATCCCAGGGCTTTGCGGATCCGCTGCATGGCCCGGTCCACGTTGTCATAGCTGTTAAATGCGCTCAGCCGGATGTATCTGGACCCGCAGGGACCGAATCCCGCACCCGGGGTGCAGACCACCCCGGTTTTTTCCAGAAGTGCGTTGAAAAAGTTCCAGGAATCGGTCTGTGCATCCACCCAGATGTAGGGCGAGTGTTTGCCGCCTGCATATGAATAGCCCAGTGCATCCATTTCCCGGCAGATCCGGTCGGCGTTTTTCATGTAATCATCAATGATTGCCTTTACCTGTTTCTGTCCCTGCTCGCTGTAGACGGCTTCCGCGGCCCGCTGCACCGGGTAGGCCACACCGTTGAACTTTGTGGAATGCCTGCGGTTCCACAGGGGATGAAGCATTTCCGGGTCTCCGTTTTTGTCAAAGGCCCGGCACTCCTTGGGCACCACCGTGTAGGCGCAGCGGGTGCCCGTGAACCCGGCGGTTTTGGAAAAGCTTCTGAATTCCACGGCCACTTCCCGGGCGCCGGGCACCTCGTAGATGGAGCGGGGCAGGGTTTCATCCCGGATAAAGGCTTCATATGCCGCGTCATAAAGAATCAGGGCCTTGTTTTGCCGGGCAAAGTCCACCCACTTTGAAAGGGTTTGCTTTGTGGCGGCCGTGCCCGTGGGGTTGTTGGGAAAGCACAAATAGATCAGGTCCACGTCGGCATCCGGCAGGTCCGGCAAATAGTCGTTTTCCCGGGTGCAGGGCATGTACACGATGTTTTCAAACCGGCCGTCTTTAAACACTCCGGTGCGGCCGGCCATGACATTGGTGTCCACGTACACGGGATAGACCGGATCCGGCACGGCCACCCGGGTCTCTGTTGCCAAAATTTCCTGGAAATTGCCGGTGTCGCACTTGGCCCCGTCGCTGACAAAGATTTCGTCTGCTGAAATCTGCGCGCCCCTGGCGGCAAAGTCGTGCTCCGCGATTTTTTCCCGCAGAAACGCGTATCCTTGTTCGGGTCCGTAGCCCCTGAAGGAGGCGTCTTGTCCCATTTCGTCAACCGCTTCGTGCATGGCCGCAATGCAGGCCACGGGCAGCGCCCGGGTGGCGTCTCCGATGCCCAGGCGGATGATCTCGGTATCCGGGTTTTTTTCGCTGAAATCGGAAATCCGGGCGGCAATGTCGGAAAACAGGTAAGAGGCCTGGAGTTTTTTGTAATGGGGATTGATACGGATCATTGTCAGCGGTCCTTTTTGATAAATTTTTAGAGCATTGTTGTCAATTACCGGGCTGGGATCACCCGGTTTCATGTTTTTAAATTTTCCATGATTGATAAAAATTTCTGCTCGTATATAATAGAAAACCCGCTTGTGTCAATAACGCCCGGGCTTGCCCGGGCCCCTGATGTTTTCAGGCCTGCTGAAGCCGGGTTTTCATTCTTGACAAAAGCCTTGTATTGTACTTTTTTAGACCACCATTTGACTGTATAAAAATTTCAGAATCTATATCAGAATATATAAAGGAATATGCCCATGACTGAACAATTGCTGCAGGAAACCACCGAGGATGACATTCGGATTGTCTCTTTAAACCACGGCAAAACCAACTCCTTAAACCGGGATATGCTCCAGCGCCTGGGAGAAATCGTTGCCGAGGCAGATGAAAACCCGTCTCCCAAGGGCATTGTGCTTACCGGCGAGGGCCGGTTTTTTTCCAGCGGATTTGATTTGCCCATGTTTCTGGGTTTCTCCGAACCCCAGGAGGCTGTGGACTTTTTTGAGTTTGAAGAGCAGGTGCTCACATCCCTGTTTGCCTGCAGAAAACCCGTTGTGGCAGCCTTAAACGGCCATACCGCGGCCGGCGGGCTGATCCTGGCCATGGCCGCGGATTACCGGATTATCAAGGAGCATCCCAAAATTAAAGTGGGAATGTCTGAAAACAAAATCGGCCTGCCCTTGAGCGTTGCCCAGCACGAGGTCATGCGGTTCGGGTTTGACAGCAACCACCGGTTCCGGGATGTGATGTTTTTCAGCGACATGGTCGATGTATTTGCCGCCAGGGAAAAGGGGCTGGTGGATGAACTGGTTGCTGAGGACATGCTCATGGACCGGGCCAGGCAGGTGGTATCCCTGTGGATTGACAACCCGGGCCGGCCCTTTATTCGGATGAAGCAGATGCTGCGCGCGGATACGGTGCAGCGGATCCGCAGAAAACTGGCAGAGGAAAACTGGCAGGCGGAGCTGAAGAATTTTTTCCGCGAAGAAGTTCGTCAGACCTTGGAATTCGTTCAGGCCAGCATGAAATAGATGACAACCATGATGGCGCGTAAAAAGTCCAATATCTGCGTTACGCGCGATTCCTCAGAATTTCACGTACGGGTAAGCACTCTGCATTCTTCGAAATTGCGCAAGCCTTGATCTTGAACTTTTTACGGCGCCATCTAGAATCAGACTTTTTACGGGTGCATCAACCATGGCTGACCTGAAAATTGATCCGCTTTTGTCCCTGGTGGAAAAACCCAGCCGGTACATGGGCGGGGAAATCAACGCGATTGTCAAGACCGGCGTGGACGTCCGGCTCCGCATGGCTTTGGCGTTTCCGGACACCTACGAGATCGGCATGTCGCATTTCGGCATGCAGATTCTCTATGATCTGGTCAATGCCCGGCCCGAAGCGTGTGCCGAACGCGTATTTGCACCGGGCATTGACATGGCGGAACTGCTCAAATCCCGGCAAATCCCCTTGTTTTCCCTGGAAACCCGGCGGCCCCTGGGTGAATTTGACATTTTCGGTTTTAGTCTTCTCTATGAGCTCAATTACACCAATGTGCTCATGATGCTGGATCTGGCCGGGATTCCGTTTTATGCCGACCAGCGCGGCAGCAGCCATCCCCTTGTGATTGCGGGGGGGCCCTGCACGGTCAACCCCGAGCCCGTGGCCCTGTTTTTTGACGCCATGGTGGTGGGCGACGGCGAGGTCGTGCTGCCGGCCATGCTCGATGCCTGGTCCGAGTGGAAAGAGTCCGGGTCGGGGGATAAAACCAAATTGCTCAAGGCCTGGGCTGCCATTGAAGGCGTTTATGTGCCGGCCTTTTTTGCCGCAGCTTTTGATGTCTGCGGCCGTCAGCAGACCCGGCCCCTTTTGCCCGGATACGACAAGGTGCGCCGGGCCGTGGCCCCGGACCTTGACTTGATGGGCTTTCCGGAAAATCCGGTGATCCCGTTTGGAAGACCGGTCCATGACCGGCTCAGGCTGGAAATCGCACGGGGCTGCTCACGGGGCTGCCGGTTCTGCCAGGCCGGGATGATCTACCGCCCGGTGCGGGAGCGGTCCCTTGACACCCTGGCCGGACTTGTGGAAAAAAGCCTTGGTTCAACCGGGTATGAGGATCTTTCCCTGCTGTCTTTGAGCACGGGCGATTATTCCTGCCTGACGCCGCTGATGAAACATCTGGCGGCGCAATACCGGCGGCGCCATCTGGCCATTTCCATTCCCTCGTTTCGCGCCGGAACCCTGAATCCGGAAATGATGGAGCTGATCCGAAGCGTCCGCAAAACCGGATTTACCATCGCCCCTGAGGCCGGCAGCCCCCGGCTGCGCTCGGTGATCAATAAAAACATCAGCGAAGATGAAATCATTGAGACCGTATCCACGGCCTTTGATCTGGGCTGGCAGCTGGTCAAGCTTTATTTCATGATCGGGCTGCCCACGGAATCCGATGCGGATATCGAGGCCATTGCCGAACTGGTGCGCCGGCTGCACAAGCTGCGGCCCAAAGGCCGGCGGGGGGGCAATATCAACGTAAGCGTGGCCACCTTTATCCCCAAGCCCCATGTCCCGTTTCAATGGGCCGGCCAGCTCGATGCGGCCACGGCCCGGGACCGGATGCAGTATCTGCGCCGACGGGTAAAGGGGCGCGGGGTGGAGTTTAAATGGCAGGATCCGGAAACCAGCCGTTTGGAAGGCGTTTTTGCCCGGGGCGACCGGCGTCTGGCCCCGGTGCTGGCTGCAGCTTATCAAAGAGGATGCCGGTTTGACGGTTGGACCGATTCCTTTGACAAGCCGGCCTGGGATGAAGCCTTTACCGCACAGGGCGTGGACCCGGAGTTTTACCTGCAGGCCGTGGCCCTGGATGCCCCCCTGCCCTGGGATCATATTGATACCGGGGTTTCCCGGGATTTTCTTGCAGCCGAGTATCAAAAGGCGCTTGACGTTGCGCCCACTCCGGACTGCCGGTCCGGGGATTGCCAGGGCTGCGGTGTGTGTGATTTTAAAACATGCCGCCCCATTGAGGCTGTTGAGAAAAAAAGCGATGTTTCAGCGCCAGAGGCCCCGGGCCCGCCCCTGGCTGACGCAGAAGGGCCTTTTCACCGCGTCAGGATGGTTTATAGCAAACTCGGACCGGCCCGGTTTTTCGGTCAATTGGAGCTGGTCAGCATTTTTCTCAGGGCCCTGCGCCGGGCCGGGGTGGAACCGGCGTATTCAGCCGGGTTTCACCCGAAGCCCAAGGTGGCTTTTGGCGACGCCCTGCCGGTGGGCATGGAAAGCGAGGAGGAGTGTTTTTTCATGACCATTGCCACAAGTTTTCCCCCGGAGCAGATTTCGGAATCGATCAATGTGCATTTGCCCGAGGGTCTGCGGTTAGTCGGCTGCAGTCCGGCGCAAACCCGGGAGGTACCGAACAGGCCCGGCCCGGCGGTCTATCAGGTTACCCTGCCCTCTGGCAGCCGCTTTGACCACCAGGCATTTGAAGCATTTATGGAAGCGCCTGCTATCGAGGTGGTGTTTTCCACCCGGAAAAAGGGGGATCAACAGGTGGATCTCAAGGCCGTGGTCACAGAGTGCTTCCGGCTCCGGCCGGATCGACTCCAGCTTCGCATGGTTCAACCTTCCGGGCTTACCCTTCGGCCGGGGCCGGTGGTTGCGTCGATTTTTTCCCTGCCCGATTCGGTTATGCATCAGGCGCGTGTTTTGAAACTGGCTGAACATGCCGGCTGAACAGGGGATTTTACAGAACCGGGCAATATCTAAAGAGGTTTTTATGGACAAGGAACTGATCATCAATGCCCTGGGCCCTGAAATCCGGGTGGCGCTCATGGAAAACCGCGCGCTTGTGGAGATATACGTGGAGCGCCAGGACGAGGCCAACATCTCCGGCAATATCTACAAGGGGCGGATCCAACGGGTGCTTCCGGGCATGCAGGCGGCTTTTGTGGAAGCCGGCTTAAAGCAGGCCGCCTTTATTTACGTGGATGAAGTGTTAAACGGCCGCACCCCGCCGCCCGAGGGAATGTACATCAAAAATGAGAATGAATATGGCGAGGAAGACGAAAGCCAGCCCGAGGAGGAAAGCGGCCCCATTTCCGGTCGCGGCAACGGCCCCGCCCCGGAGGGACGCCCGCCCATCGAGCAGATGCTCAAAGAGGGGCAGGAACTCCTGGTGCAGGTGGCCCGTTCGCCCATTGGCAGCAAGGGCGCCCGCCTGACCACCTATATATCCCTTCCCGGCCGGTTTCTGGTGCTGATGCCCACGGTGGATCATCTCGGCATTTCCCGCCGGATTGCCGACGAGGCCGAGCGCACCCGCCTGCGCGAGCTTGTGGAATCCATGCGGACCCATCCTTACGGCTATATCGTCCGCACCGCTGCAGAAGGCGTTAGCGCAGAGGTTCTTGCCCAGGACATGGAGTTTTTAAACAATCTCTGGGATGATATTCAACAGCGGTATCATGAGGTCTCGGCCCCGTCCATGCTGCATCAGGAGCTCACCGTCACCCTGCGCTGCGTTCGGGATTTGCTGGCCCACGAGGCCGACCGGGTCATTATCGACGCGCCCTCGGTATACAAGACGGTAAAGCAGTTTATCGAAAAGTTCATGCCCCGGTTGAAAAACTCTGTGTCCCTGTATACCGGCGAAGAACCCATATTTGATGCGTATAACCTTGAAGTCGACGTTCAGCGGGCGCTTAAGAAAAAGGTGTGGCTCAAGTGCGGCGGCTATATTGTCATCGAGATCACCGAGGCCCTGGTGGCCATTGACGTCAATACCGGCCGGTATGTGGGCAAACGCAATTTTGCCGAAACCATTCTCAAGACCAATCTTGAGGCGGTCAAGGAGATCGCCTACCAGATCCGGCTGCGCAATCTAGGGGGGATCATTATTCTTGATTTCATTGACATGGAAAGCAAGGCCGACCAGGAAAAGGTATATAATACATTAAAAGAGACCCTGGGCCGGGATAAGGCCAAGACCAATGTGCTGCCCATGTCGGATATGGGGCTGATCCAGATGACGCGCAAGCGTGTTGTCAAGTCCCTGCCGCGGATGATGTGCGAGCCTTGTTTCTATTGTGAGGGCGAGGGAATGCTCTTGTCCCGTAGGAGCATCTGCTATAATGTTTTTCGGGATGTCCGCCGCCAGGGCGCTGAAACCCGGCCTTCAAAGATCCAGATCAAGGTCCACCCTGTGATTGCCGATTTGCTGCTCGGTCAGGAAAGCAGCCTGATTTCCGATCTCGAGGAACAGGTCAACCGGCAGATCTGCATTTATCCCCAGCGGGATTATCACCTGGAACAGTACGAGATCACCGAGGTCCTGGAAGACGGATTGAATTGATTTGAATCTTGACAAAAATGGTTGTATTGCGCTAACAACCTTTTGATCCATATTTTTGGGTTTCAGGCGGTATTGGCGCGATGAACACAAAAGATTTGCAAAAAAGGGTAAAATAATGAAACGAACATATCAGCCAAGCAAAATAAAAAGAGCAAGAAAACACGGTTTTTTAACACGGATGTCCACCAAGCAGGGCCGGCGTGTGATCAAAAGACGGCGGGCCAAGGGGCGGAAGCGTCTGGCCGTTTGATGCAAACCGGCGGCAAAGGCTTGCAGAAAACCGACAAACTGCTCAGGCGGGGGCAGTTTGTCTATCTTTCCAGGAAGGCGGACAGTGTTGCAGATCGTCTTTTTGTCGTGGCCTTTTGTGAAAATCACCTCGTCCGCCCGCGGCTCGGCGTTACTGTCACCCGCAAAGTCGGCAGCGCTGTTGTCCGCAATCGGATCAAGCGAATTGTCCGGCAATATTTCCGGACCAACCGCCACCGGCTCGGGGGCAACTTTGATATCAATGTGATTGCCAGAAAATCAGCTGCCGAGGCTTCGTCAAACGAGATGTTTGCATCGCTGGAAAAGCTGTTTTGCAAAATCAGGGGGAACTGCCATTAAATATTTTCTGCTGTTTTCCATCAGGCTGTATCAGTGCCTGCTTTCGCCGGTCATCGGTTCATGCTGCCGGTTTTATCCAACCTGTTCCGAGTATGCCTATGAATCCATCCGCCGGTTTGGAGCGATTCGCGGGGGATGGCTGGCGGTAAAGCGGCTGGCAAAATGCCACCCCTTTCATCCCGGCGGCATTGACCCGGTTTTGGAAGCAGAAGACCAGACAGTTGCGCCAATCTGCACCGGCGGGCAGCGATCAGATTAAGTGCGTTTCCACGGTAACCCGGGGCTGCCAATGGTCACCTTTCAGCCCTTTCTTGCCGCTTTGTAAGTCCTGCTGGCCACATTGCCGCCATCTTCAAGAGACCCGTAATCCCTTTTGCCGGGGACGGGTCAGCCATTTTTTCAGCCATCGCGTGCTATTTCAGGAGACGATATGGAACATATGCGTTTATTGCTGGCCATTTTTCTGACCATTATGGTCTTTGTGCTTTGGGAACTGTTGTTTGTGCCCGGCCAGCCCGGCCAGCCGCCGGAGCAGTCCGGACAAAGCCGGAGCTCAGAAAGCGTTTCCGATGACCGGGGATCTGAAACCCGGCCGGATTCCCGGCAAACCGAGAAATCCGACCCAACTCCGGCAGAACTGCCGTCCCAGAGTTTCGGCGCCATTGTGGTTGAAAACAATCTGTACCGCGCCGAGATTTCAGAAAAAGGCGCTGCAATTCGCCACTTTGTTTTAAACCAGTACCGGGAGAGTATGGACGAGGACTCTCCCCGCAAGCAGTTGGTGCCGGAATCCAATTCCGTGGGCACCGCACTGATCCGGTTTGTCGGTTCTGACTTGGAGTCTCCGGAACAGGCTGTTTTTACAACCGATGCTGACAGAGATCGCCTTCGCGTAACAGACCAGCCGGAAACCCTTTCCTTTTACTGGAAGTCCTCCCAGGGCCTGGTTATCGAAAAGCAGTACGTGTTTTACCCGGACAGCTACAAGATCGGCCTAAATGTCAATCTGGTCAACGAGAGCAGCGCGCCCCTGGCACCTGAGATGATGCTTGAGATGACCAATCCGCGGCCGGACGGCGGCACTTTTGTATTTGAAGGCCCATTTGCCTATGTTGACGGCAGCCTCGAGGAGGTCAAACCCAAAAACCTCGATGAAGAGCAGTCCTTTTCCGGTAAAATCCGGTGGGCCGGTATTGAGGACAGGTATTTCATGACCGCGCTGGTTCCGGAAAATCCCCGGGAAAAACGTATCCGCATGAACGAGGATACTGACCGGGAGGTTCTGCGGGTGGGGTATGCCGAGCCCATGCAGCGTCTTGAGGCCGGTGCCGGGCAATCCTATGAGTACCACCTGTTCATGGGTCCCAAACGCATGTCGGAATTAAAGTCCTTTGGCTATGAACTGGACAAAGCCATTAATTTCGGGTTTTTTGACATTATTGCCAAACCGTGTCTGTACCTGATGAATAAGATCCATGAATTCGGGGTGGCCAATTACGGGGTGGCCATTATTCTGCTGACCATGCTTTTCAAGATCATTTTCTGGCCCCTGGGCAACAAAAGCTACCGGTCCATGGCGGAGATGAAAAAATTACAGCCGCTAATGGCCGACATCCGGAAGAAGTACAAGGATGACAAGAAGAAAATGAACGAAGAGGTGATGCGGCTTTATAAAACCTATAAAGTCAACCCCATGAGCGGGTGTCTGCCCATGGTTGTGCAGATTCCCGTGTTTATCGCCTTTTACCGCATGCTCTACGAAGCCATTGAATTGCGGCATGCACCCTTTTTTCTTTGGATCAACGATCTTTCGTCCCCGGACCGGCTCTTTCGGCTTGACATTTCCATCCCCCTGATGGCGCCTCCGTACGGCATTCCGGTGCTGACCATCATCATGGGCGCCACCATGTTTTTGCAGCAGAAGTTGTCGCCGCCTCCCGGAGATCCGTCCCAGGCCAGGATCATGATGATGCTGCCGTTGGTCTTTACAGTGATTTTCGTCAATTTTCCGTCCGGGCTGGTGCTATACTGGTTGACCAATAACGTACTGTCAATTGCCCAGCAGTATTACGTTACACGGAAAACCGTTTAATCGGAGGCGTTGATTTAATGACTGCATACCAGGATTTTGAAGAAAAAAGCGTGGATAAAGCCGTTGAAAAAGCCTGTATCGAACTCAACCGCAACCGGGATGAATTGAAATACGATATTATTTCCTACGGCTCCAGCGGTATTTTCGGGCTTGTGGGAGCCAAAAAGGCGGTGATCCGGGTTTCCGTTTCTGAGGCCGCTTCCGGGCCGGTTTCTTCTGAGTTTGACGGGACCCATGGTTCCCTGGAAGAAAATAATCGTGATAACGGTTCGGTTTCCGCTCTTGTTGACGAAGCCTTTGGGTCTTCTGTGGATACCAGCCGGGATGCCGTTGCCGAAACAGAAGAACCCGTCACGGAACCGGAGCAACAGCAAGCCCTAAACCCGGCTGCCAATGCAGGCCCCAAGGCTGATCCCGGGGTTGTGGCTGACTGGGTGCGGGGGTTTCTTGACCAGATCATTGTATTGGTTTCCCCGGATTCCGAACTGGATTTGAAGGTTGACGCCGAGCTGATCCGGTTTGATATCAAGGGAGGTGATTCCGCCCGCCTTATCGGAAAGCGCGGCCAGACCCTGGATGCCATTTACTATCTCGTGGAAAAAGGCGTATACAAGCAATTTGGCCATAGTGTTCCCATTGAGATCGACGTGGAAGGCTACCTGGAAAAGCGTCGTTCCGAACTCACCATTCTGGCGGCCAGGCTGGCGCAAAAGGCCATGGACAGCGGAAAGCCCATGGTCATCAACCGGATTAGCGCCCAGGACCGCCGTGTGGTGCACTTAAGCCTGCGCGACAATCGCGAAGTTCGCACCCAGAGCGTGGGCAACGGCGATCTGCGGAAACTGCTGATCATGCCCAGGAAAAAAAACCAGGCCAAAAAATCCCGGCCCCGGTCTGAATAAGGTTTTGCCGGAACACCGATTTCCGGCAAAAAGGATCAGCAGATGGACAGCTCAACTATCGCAGCAGTGGCCACCCCTGAAGGCACGGGCGGTATCGGCGTCATCAGGGTTTCCGGACCGGACGCAATCACTGCGGTGGCCGCTGTGTTCAGGCGCGCTCCTTTTGGTCAAAAACCGTCGGACAGCGATACCGATGCCAGCGGAGGGTTTAAAAGCTGGCGGATGTATCTGGGCCACATCTTTGATCCGGTCTCCGGGACCCTCATAGATGAGGTGATCCTGGCTGTCATGCGTGCGCCGTATTCCTACACCCGTGAGGATGTGGTGGAAATCCAGGCGCATGGCGGGTCCCGGGTCCTTGAAAAGATTTTGAACCTTTTGATTTCTTATGGAATTCGTCCGGCGCAACCCGGAGAATTCACGCGCCGGGCATTTATCAACGGCCGCGTGGATCTAACCCAGGCCGAGGCTGTTGCCGATTTGATCAATGCCCGTTCCGATGCCTCCCTGGACATGGCTGTCAGTCAGATGACAGGTCAGCTTTCAAATGTCGTGTCCTCCATCCGCCAATCCCTGGTTTCTGTGCTTGGGTCCCTGGAGGCGGCCATTGATTTTCCTGAAGCCGCAGGTGATGAAATGGATGATGCGGGGCAAGGCCTGCGCCTGTCTATAGAAGTTCTTCAACAAATCAATCAATTGCGGGAAGCCTATGAAAGCGGCCGGTTTCTGCGCCAGGGGGTTCAGGCCGTAATCATCGGCCGGCCCAATGTCGGCAAGTCCAGCTTGATGAATTGCCTGCTCAACCAGCAGCGCGCCATTGTCACTGAAATTGCCGGCACTACAAGGGACTGCATTGAGGCATTCCTGACAACCCGGGGCGTTTCCATGGTGGTTGCCGATACGGCCGGGCTTCGGAGGGACCCGGATCCCATCGAACGCCTTGGGATCGAAAAAACCCAGGAATACATGGCGTCTGCGGATATTGTTTTGCATGTTCTTGATGTCAGCCTTCCCCTGGATGATGAAGATGTCGCCATTTATGAACAACTCATGGATAAACCAGTGGTGATAGTGATAAACAAAACCGATCTGGCGGGTCATGAAAAGGTTTTACATCTATCGCCGGCGATGGAGGAGGCACCCTGCATGGCGGTTTCTGCCTTACATGGCACCGGCATTGACGAATTAAAACAGCGCATCGCGGATATGGTCTTTTCCTCCGTGGCCAGTGCCGGGCATGGATTTATCCCGAACTGGCGTCAGAAATGTCTGCTGGACCAAGCCGCAGAAGCGGTTTCCAAAGTGATTGCCGGTCTGGAAAACCAGCGATTGCCTGAGCTGGTTTCAATTGATTTACATGAAGCGATTTCAGCCATTGATGAAATCACCGGCAAGTACGTTGAGACGGATGTCCTTGATGAGATCTTTAGCCGGTATTGTGTGGGCAAGTAAAAATCAATTGTTTCACGTGAAACAATTGAATCAATTCTGCACCCTGGCTTTTGTTTTTTTCATAGATGTCTGACGGTACTTTAAAAGGAAGCCCAGGGTCCAGGTCTGTTCGTAAGTGACATTGGTTTTTTTTACCGAAAAATGCTGCAAATGCCCAAGCCTTAAAATTCGTTACGGTTTGAGGCTGAGGATCAATTTTTGAGTTTCAGCGAAAGCATTTGGCAAATCCGTAAACGCTCAGGAGCAAAAAAACTAACCCCGGCCGCAGGGCTTCCTTCCTGACAAACATCGAACGCGGTAAAAAGCTTTTAAGGAGGATATAATAATGAAGTTTGATGCAGGTGAATTTTTTAAAACCTATGAAGGCCTGGCCCAAAAGGCGGATGAAGCTTTTTTGCGGATTAAACAGGCATATCCCCGGGAGGTGGTTTGCGAGCCCGGGTGCACGGACTGCTGTTTTGCGCTTTTTGATTTGACCCTCATCGAGGCCATGTACCTGAATCATCAATTTAACGCCAATTTTTCCGGTGAGGAACGCAGCAAGCTTCTTGAAAAAGCCAATCAGGCAGACCGGAAAATTTACAAGCGCAAGAGGGATGCCTACCGGCAAACGCAGAAAGGCGAAGATGAGACCCGTATTGTTGAGGAAATGGCAAAAGAGCGGATTCGCTGCCCTTTGCTCAATGAATCGGATCGTTGTGATCTGTATCCATATCGGCCCATTGCCTGCCGGATTTACGGGGCGCCTTTGTCCATTGGCGGCCAGGGGCGTACCTGCGGGAAGACCGGATTCCAGGCCGGCCAGCAATACACCACCATTAACATGGATGCCATTCATGATCAGCTGATGCGGATTTCCGCGGAAATGGTAAAGGCAATGGGATCCAGGCATGTGAAAATGGCTGACGTGCTGGTACCGCTTTCCATGGCCTTGATTACAGACTATAATGATGAATACCTGGGGATTGCTTCTGCAGAAGCCAATTTCGAACAGGGATAATGAATTCGATTGCACGGGGAATGTTATGGAACTCAGCGAAAAGGAAAAAGACAGCCTGAAAAAGGCCATATTTGATAGTATGGCGCCAAGGCGCCAGAAACACATTATGAAAAAGGGCTATGAACGGTGGGATCCGTTTGCAGGGCCCAAGGATCCCCTGGACATGCGAATGGATCGCAGCCGCCGCACCATGAACGATTTGATCCGCGAATTTTTTCAGACATGGGATATTTCCGACCACGGCCATGATTACCGAAAGGGAGCCATGGAGCTATGCCTCGGAATTATCAACGAGGACGAACGCTATCTGGGAATGTTTGACTTTGCATGCTGGTACCGGCAGCTGCTGGACAGGGAAGGGTTTGAAAAGCAGAAAGACACCCCGGATACCCCGTAAGGTTTTTGGCCGGCGGCGGTAGGGGGTTATTTCTGGACAAGCCATGCGATCACCGGAAGGCTTAAGGCAAGAAGGATCAGCAGTCCGGGGATGGAAACATACGGTGTATACCAGGGTTTTTTTTCAATTTTGGCCTTTTTTACCTCGGATAAAAACCAGTTGCCCAGAATGCCGGCCGCAAGCAGCATGGCCGCAGCTTTGATCAGTAGCACAACAGTCAATTGGATCCCTCCTCTTTTTTGAAAATGGCTGTCTTTGTTTTAAAAGTCAGTCATTTTTATTTAAAGTCCCGCTTTTGTCAAGTTTGTTATACAATAATGGCTGCATTTGCAGGTCTTTTGCCCATTCGATCAGGCCCGATACAGCAGAAAAGAGTGCCTGCCTGTCTTCGGGCTTTTGCAAGCTGCGCAAAGCAGAGCGCGGCTTGCGCTGGAA
>NZ_JAWODO010000142.1:0-18064 GCF_046483245.1 Desulfosalsimonas sp.
ACATGAAATCGCAGTGGTTCAGGTCGCCGGCCTGGTGGCACGCAGAATTATCTGCACTGTCGCGCAAAATCAGAACATGACCGCAGGTCAGCGTTTCGGCATGATTTGCTTTGGCTCCCGGGTGGATCTGTATCTGCCGGAAAATACTGAACCGGCGGTCCGCGTGGGCGACAAGGTCAAGGCGGGCCAGACCATCATGGGATATATGCAATAACACATCAGATGACACAGCGCAGCGCATCCGGGAAAAACAACCTGCAACCGCGTAATTGCAATACAAAAAAGAGGACATCAATGGGAAAATCCTATAACATCGCCGTGATACCCGGCGACGGAACCGGACCGGAAGTGGTGGACGAAGGACTGAAAGTGCTTGAGCGGGCGGCACTGAAACACGGATTTTCGTTTCAATTCAAACATTATCCCCTGGGCGGGGAGCATTATATGAAAACCGGTGAAATCCTGCCGGAAAATGTCATTGACGAGCTTCGCACCCAGGACGGCATTTTTTTGGGCGCCATCGGCCATCCGGATGTCAAACCCGGGATCCTGGAAAAAGGCCTGCTGCTGCAGCTTCGCTTTGAGCTTGACCAGTATATCAATCTTCGGCCGGTTAAGCTCTACGAAGGCGTGGGCACGCCATTAAAGGACAAGGGTCCTGCAGATATTGATTTCGTGGTTATCCGGGAAAACAGCGAAGGCCTGTATGCGGGTGCCGGCGGCATTTTAAAGCGGGGCACTCCGGATGAGGTGGCAGTTCAGGAATCGATTAACACGCGCAAAGGCGTTGAGCGCTGCATCCGCTTTGCATTTGAATACTGCCGGAAGCGCAATCAAAAGAAAAAGGTCACCCTGTGCGGCAAAACCAACGTGCTCACCTATGCATTTGATCTATGGGAGCGCGCCTTTTACGAAGTGGCCAAAGAATACCCGGATATTGAAACCGATTATGCTCACGTGGATGCCACCTGCATGTGGATGGTCAAAAATCCCGAGTGGTTTGACGTTATTGTCACGGATAACATGTTCGGCGACATCATCACCGACCTTGGTGCCATGATCCAGGGGGGCATGGGCATTGCCGCAGGCGGCAATCTCAATCCCGAAGGGGTTTCCATGTTTGAGCCCATTGGCGGCTCCGCGCCCAGGTACGCAGGCAAGCAGATCATCAACCCGCTGGCAGCCATCAGTTCGGCCCAGCTGCTGCTCGAAGCCCTGGGAGAGGAAAAAGCTGCAGCAGACGTGGAAGAAGCCGTGAAAAAAGTGCTGAAAGACGATCTCAAGGATGTGGCTGCAGGCAAAATGGGTTATACCACCGCAGAGGTGGGCAGCCTGGTGGCCGATTATATTAAAACCGGATAACAGGGGAAGGATTGTGAGACAGGTACCGATCACCAGACAAGGGTTTGAATCCTTAAAAAAAGAGCTTCACCAGCTTCGAAAAGTTGAACGGCCCGGCAATATCCGTGCAATCGAGGAGGCCCGGGCCCACGGGGATTTATCGGAAAACGCCGAGTTTTCCGCGGCAAAGGAGCGCCAGAGTTTTCTCGACGCCCGGATCAACGAGCTGGAATACAAGCTGGCCAATGCCGAGGTGATCGATCCCGACACCCTGCCAAAGGACAAGGCCGTGTTTGGCTGCACGGTTGTGCTGGAAAACATTGATACCGGCGACGAGGTTAGCTATCAGCTGGTGGGTCCGGAGGAATCCAATATCAAGGAGGGGCGCATCTCGGTTGAATCCCCTCTGGGAAAAGCCATTATCGGCAGAAAGCTTGGGGATGAAATCGTCATCAACGCCCCGGGCGGCCGCAGAAATTACGAACTTGCGGATATTGTTTAAATAAAGGAGGGTTGCACCTATGGCAAGGGTTACTGTGGAAGATTGTCTGAAGCGCATTCCGAACCGTTTTCTGTTGGTGCACACGGCAGCAAAGCGCGTCCGGCAGCTTCGGGAAGGCACCGACCGCCTGATCAAGGCGCCGAGCAACGGAGATATCGTGGCGGCCCTGCGGGAAATTGCGGCCGGAAAAGTATTTGTTACCGAACATGCCGAAGAGACCTTTATCCCGGATGACGTGGAAGTCAATGCGGGTGCCGGCACTGAACCTGAAAATCCGGTGGCATCCGGCCCGGAGGAAGACACCCCGGAACCGGATCCTGAAACCGACTGACAGGTTTTTTTGAGCACATGTCGGATTATTCCTACAAAGCCGTCAACCGGGACATGGGCCGGGTGATTCATGACTATGACCTGATCTCTGCCGGAGATCGCATCCTGGTGGGTGTATCCGGGGGCAAGGACAGCCTGGGCCTGCTGTGGATGCTTGCCGAGCGGCTGCGGCGCATTCCCATTGACTACCAACTGGTGCCCCTGTATGTGGATCCCGGGTTTGACGGTGGTTTTGCTTCAGAGCTGCAGCAGTGGTGCCGCAGGCAGCTTGACCTGGAACTGCAGGTGGAATACACGGATCACGGGATTGTGGCCCACAGCGATGAAAATCTGGAAAACCCGTGTTTTTTGTGCGCCCGCAGACGGCGGCAGCGGATTTTTGAAAAGGCGGAGGAAACCGGGTGCAGCAAAATCGCGTTGGGGCATCACAAGGATGATATCCTGGAGACATTTTTCATCAACATGTGTTATACAGGGGTCATGAGCACCATGCGGCCGGCCCAGCAGATGTTTGACGGCAAATTCACCATCATCCGCCCCCTGGCTTATGTGGATGAAGACCGGCTCCGGCGGTTTGCGGCAGCAATGGATTTTCCGGAGTTTGTCAATCCGTGCCCCTCGGGGGACAGCTCCAAGCGACGGGAAATCAAGGAGATCGTGGCGGGCCTGACCCGGGGCAAAAAAAAGATCAAAAACAACATGTTCAGATCTTTGGGCCACATCAACATGGATTACATGCTCAAACCGGCAGGCCGGCTGCGCTGATGCCCGGACCACCGGAGAAAACAGGGACAACGGTTTGACAAAAATGATCGACGAAACCGAGGCGGAACTGCGGCGGCTCAAAATTGAACGGACCATGAAAGACGTTCAGAATGAGCGCGATTACCGCAACATTGCCATCAACAAGGTCGGCATCAAGGGCCTGCGTTATCCCGTGACCGTGCTGGACCGCAACAACGGCCATCAGCACACTGTGGCGTCCATCAACATGTACGTGGATTTGCCCCATGAATGCAAGGGCACGCACATGAGCCGGTTTGTGGAACTGCTGCACCTGTTTCGGCCCAAGCTTTCCTTAAAA
Organism: Desulfosalsimonas sp.; assembly: GCF_046483245.1. Taxonomy (GTDB): domain Bacteria; phylum Desulfobacterota; class Desulfobacteria; order Desulfobacterales; family Desulfosalsimonadaceae; genus Desulfosalsimonas. Next base: position 3,258 of record NZ_JAWODO010000142.1, read on the forward strand.
ACCTTCTCGGATATCCTCAACCAGATGAAGGCTCATCTCAACGCGGAATCGGCCCACATCGAGGTCACTTTTCCGTTTTTCATTGAAAAGCAGGCCCCGGTCACGGGATCACCCGGACTCATGGACTATACCTGCCGGTTTATCGGCTCGGTGAACTCCAGATCCAGCGTGGACCTGGTTTCCGAGGTCCTGGTGCCCATCTCCTCGGTCTGTCCCTGTTCCAAGGAAATCAGTGACTATGGTGCCCACAACCAGCGGGGCAAGGTGTATCTGAGCACCCGGTTTAAGAAATTTATCTGGATCGAGGACATGGTTGCGCTTGTGGAGCGCACCGCCTCCTGTGACGTGTATTCGGTGCTCAAGCGTTCGGATGAAAAACATGTCACTGAAAAAGGCTTTTCCAACCCCAAGTTCGTGGAAGACATTGTCCGCGACATTGCCCTGGAGTTAAAGGCGGACAAAAACATTACCTGGTTTGCCGTGGGCGTGGAAAACTACGAGTCCATTCACAACCACAACGCCTATGCCTCCATCACAAGCGGGCAGGAGCCTTCCCTTTTGTAGATGCGGCACTGCAGTGTCACAATCCATTCTTCGGTTTCAAATCCAGCCATGTCAGTTTTGCCGGATACAGCGTGCAATGGCATTGACCACGGAAGCGGCCGGTTTTTTCGGGGTGTTGATCAGCACGGCAAAGCCGTATAGCCCGCCCTTGTGGGAAACAAATCCCACCCGGGTCTGGATGCCGCTCAATGTACCGGTTTTATAAAAAATTCCGTTTTCCTCCGTTAACAGCCCATGATACGGGGCAAATGCGCAAAGTACAGGGCCGAACATGTTTGCGCTGATTCGGTTTTTCCTGGAAATGCCCGAACCTTCGACAATCTGCGGGGATATGCCCAGCTTTTGGGCGGCAAAATCGGAAAGCACAGCCACGCCTTTTTTCAGTGTGGCCGGCGGGCTGTATTTTTCCGCCCCCAACGCCAGCAAAACCTGATTGGTCATGAAATTGTTGGAATAAGCCATGATCTGCGAGACAACCTCTGTGAGTGCAAAGGCCGACCTGTGGCAGTATACGAGTTGGCCGGTGTCCGGATTGGCTTTTGCCGCGCGGATTTCTCCGGTCGGGGCAAGGCCGTGTCTGCCGAGAAAATGGGCAAACAACTGGCCGGCGTAGATCAGGTTGTCCTGGTTTGCCGAAGACAAAAGAATCCGCCCCGACTTGGGCTGCATTTGGTTCAGTCGCTTTTTGGCAAGGGGCAGAAGCGGGGTCTGGGGCTCCGCGCTGATCCAGGTATTGTTGCGTCTTTCTGCAACCACGGTGTTGAAATTCACACACAATGCCCCGGCCGGGGCGTCATAGGGCTGCAGGGAGCGCGCCCGGGTGCCCGGAATGTCGATCCCGGGATCCGCCCATGTGTCATCCAGAATCAGATGCCGCACCCGCCGGATCCGGCCGGCCAGAATTTTGGCGATTTCTGCCACCTGTTCGCTGACCAGCAAAGGATCGCCGTATCCCTTGATGATCAGGTCGTTTTTGTCATTGCGATAAAACCGGGTTTCAAACCGGAAGCCGGGGCCCAGGCGCTCTATGGCGCACAGGGCGGTGAGCACCTTGAGCGTGGATGCCGGGATTTGCATTTGATCCGCATTTTTAGAGTACATGACCCGGCAGTCCGGGGCAAACACAGCCGCTGAATCATTCTGGCCGATCATCTGATCCACGTCCTGCCAGGTGCCGGCCGCGGCTGCTGCGGGCAGCAGCGAAATCAAAAGACAGCAGATCCATGACGTCAAAGACGTTCCGGGCACGGATGCAGTGTTTTTGGGTTTCATGATCCGGGCCTGCTTTCCACCGTCAGGGTCACCGGGCCGTCATTGACCAAACTGACATCCATCATGGCCTGAAATTGTCCGGTCTGCACGTCAATGCCCTTTTGGCGCACATGTTCGGCAAATTCCAGGTAAAAGGATTCGGCCTTATGCGGATTTGCGGCATGGGCAAACGAGGGCCTGCGCCCTTTGCGGCAGTCGCCCAGCAGGGTGAACTGGGAAACCACAAGCATCTGGCCATCCGTGTCTGCCAGGGATTTGTTCATCTTGCCCTGCTCGTCTGCAAATATGCGCAGGTTGACGACCTTGTCGGCCACATAGGAAATATCTTTGGATTCATCGGTGTCGGCCACGCCCAGCAGCACCAGCAGACCCGCGCCAATGGCGCTGATCTGTGTGCCGTCAACAGACACCGAGGCGTTTTTTACCCGCTGGACCACTGCAATCATGGTATTTTCCGGGAATTCTTCGGTTTTTGCTGTTTTTGTCGTCGTGGTTTTCCACGGCAGTCGATGGTTTTCTTTTCCGGTATAAGCTGCGGGTTTTGATCCTGTCAAGCAAAACACCCGCGCGCGCAATGTCAAAGTCCTTGACATATTCCATGGCCTTGACATAAATTTAAAAGCTTTTGAGTCGGTTAATGCCCATGCAAACAGATCCCAAGAATACAAGGTGGCTGAGATGGATTATAAAAAAACACTGAATCTGCCCAAGACCGGTTTTCCCATGAAGGCCAACCTGGCCAACCGGGAACCGGAACAGCTCAAAAAATGGGAATCGTTAAACCTCTATGACATGATCCGCAAGGATTCGGCTACCCGCAGGCCCTTTATTCTTCACGACGGCCCCCCTTATGCCAACGGCAATATTCATATCGGCACGGCCTTAAACAAGATTTTAAAAGATATTGTTGTGCGCTCCATGCAGATGACCGGCTACAATGCGGAATACGTACCCGGCTGGGACTGCCACGGCCTGCCCATTGAGCACAACGTGGACAAGGCCCTGGGGCCGAAGAAAAAAAACATGTCCGCCGTTGAAATCCGCCAGGAATGCCGCAAATATGCGGAAAAATACATTGATATTCAGCGAAACGAATTCAAGCGCCTGGGCGTGATGGGCCAGTGGGATGATCCGTACCTGACCATGAGTTATGCCTATGAGGCGGAGATCGCCCGCCAGTGCGGGGAATTTGCCCTCCAGGGCAGTCTGTTTCGCTCCAAAAAGCCCATTTACTGGTGCTCATCGTGTAAAACCGCCCTGGCTGAAGCCGAGATCGAGTATGCCAACGAGGCCTCGCCGTCCATCTATGTCCGGTTTCCCCTGGCAGATGATCCCGGGCAGATCGACCCGGCTCTGGCGGGAAAAGATGTTTCCCTGGTGATCTGGACCACCACGCCCTGGACCCTGCCGGCCAACCTGGCCGTGGCCCTGCACCCGGATTTTGCTTACTGCGCGGTGGAAATACCAGATCACGGGGTCCTGATCCTGGCCCGGGACCTGGTGGAGACTTGCATGCCGATCTTTGGGATCACCGACTACCAGATTCTGGCCAATATCAATCCCGCGGACCTTGAAAAGCGAGAATGCCGGCATCCGTTTCTGGACCAAAGCTCGCTGATTGTTTTAGCCGGTCATGTGACCCTGGAAGCCGGCACCGGGTGCGTGCACACTGCCCCGGGCCATGGCCGGGAGGACTACGAGGTGGGGCTTTCCTACGGCCTGGATGCCTATTCTCCGGTGGATGACAGCGGCCGGATCACCTCAGACGTCCCGGAATTTTCCGGACAGTTCGTGTTTGAGGCCGATTCCGGCATCATTGAACGGCTTCATGCAGACGGCATGCTTTTGGCCCGGCAGAACATGACCCATTCCTATCCCCATTGCTGGCGGTGCAAAAAACCGGTGATCTTCCGGGCCACGCCCCAGTGGTTTATTTCCATGGACCGCACCGGCCTGCGCCAAAAAGCCCTGCAAGCCATTGACACGGTGAAATGGATTCCGGCTTGGGGCCGGGAGCGGATCTATTCCATGATCGCCAACCGGCCGGATTGGTGCGTGTCCCGCCAGCGATCCTGGGGGGTGCCCATTGCCGTGTTTTACTGCGCCCAATGCGGCGAGCTCATGATCAGCCGGGAGGTGGTGGACCGGGTGTATGGGGCATTTCTGGAAAACGGGGCAGACATCTGGTTTCAAAAGGATGCCGCTTATTTTCTGCCGCAAAACACGTGTTGTGAAAAATGCGGGCACACGGAGTTTGACAAGGAAACCGATATCCTGGATGTGTGGTTTGACTCCGGGGTCAGCCACGCCGCGGTCCTGGATGCCAGAGACAACCTGACCTGGCCGGCCGATCTTTACCTGGAAGGCTCGGACCAGCACCGGGGCTGGTTTCACAGCTCTCTTCTCACCGCAGTGGGATTAAAGGACAAGGCCCCCTACCGCTCGGTTCTCACCCATGGGTTTGTGGTCGACGGGGAGGGCAGAAAGATGTCCAAATCCGTGGGCAACGTGATTGCCCCAAAGAAGGTGATTGACAAGTACGGAGCGGAAATACTGCGGCTATGGGTGGCGGCCTCGGATTACAAGGACGATATCCGGATTTCAGACAATATCTTAAAGCAGCTAAGTGACGCCTACCGCCGGATCCGCAACACCTGCCGGTTCATGCTGGGCAACCTCTATGATTTTGATCCGGAAAAAGACCGGGTCAGCTACGGGCAGATGCCGGACATGGACCGCTACATGCTCCACCGCCTGCAAAACCTTGTGGGCAGATGCACGGCCGCTTATGAAAAATATGATTATCACGTGGTCTATCACTCCCTGTACAATTACTGCACCATTGATCTTTCCTCGGTGTATCTCGATATTTTAAAAGACCGTCTCTACACGTCCCCGGATCGGTCCCGGGCCCGGCGATCGGCCCAGACCGTGATGTTTCACACCCTTTCGGCCCTTGTCCGGATCATGGCACCGGTGCTGCCCTTTACAGCAGAAGAGATCTGGTCGTACGCCCCGGACTGGCACCGCAAGCAGTCCAGCGTGCATCTGGCCGTGTTTCCCGAAATTCGTCCGGATTTCACGGATGCGGACTTGGCGGCCCGGTGGGAGAAACTGCTGCAGATCCGCGGGGAGGCCACCCGGGTTATGGAGGCGGCCAGGGCGGAAAAAACCATCGGCCATTCACTGGATGCGCACTTAACCATTGCCGCGGCCTCAACCCTTTATGAGCTGCTGGCATCATATAAACAGGATCTGCGCAGCTTTTTTATTGTCTCTGCAGTGGATCTGGTTTCCCTGGGAGATGCGGATGCCGATTTTGAGCAAACCGCTATGGAGCGCATCAAGATCCGGGTTCAGCCCTCTGATGCGGAAAAATGCCAGCGCTGCTGGGTCCATGACCCGAGCGTGGGCCACGATGAAGATCAGCCTGGCATTTGCCGCAGATGCGCTGCGTCCCTGGCCGAATCCGCTGCACAGGAGACATCTTGAGTTCCGGATCAAAAAGGCACGGGCTGTTTGCTGCGTTGACCGCTTTTGTGATTGCAGCCGACCAGGCATCCAAATTCGCCGTTGTCAGCCTGGTGCCCTTATACGAACGTATCGCAGTGGTGCCCGGATTTTTCAACATTGTTCATTACCGAAACCCCGGAGGTGCGTTCGGGCTGTTTTCAGACAATGCCGGGCTGTGGATGGCAGGGATTTTCATCCTGGTCACACTGGCAGCCCTGGGCCTGATCATTTATCTCTATGTTCAAACCCCGCCGGAGCAGCCCGTGCTGGCAGCCGGCCTGAGCCTGGTGCTTGCCGGCGCCGTTGGCAATCTCATTGACAGGCTCAGATACGGCCAGGTCATTGACTTTCTCGATGTTTATATTCGGACCTGGCACTGGCCGGCCTTTAACGTGGCAGACAGCGCCATTACCATCGGCATGATCATTTTTGCCTGGCATGTGTTTTTTAAAAAGACATTGTGAATAAGAAAAGAAATTTCAGATGATTATAAAGTTAAAATGAAAGTTTTACTTAAAGGATAAATATGTTTCCGGTATTGTTTGAAATCGGGCCTGTGACCGTTTATACTTATGGTTTTTTCGTCGCCGCGGGCGCACTGGCCGCAATCGTGTTTGCCCGGTCCCAGGCCCGGCGCTGGGGGATTGATCCGGACCGGATTACGGATCTGTGCTTTTTTTTGGTCATTGCCGCAATTGTGGGCTCCAGGCTTTTTTACGTGGCCATCAACGGGGATTATTTTATTGCCAATCCCCTGGAGGTGTTTAAGATCTGGAGTGGCGGGCTGGTGTTTTACGGCGGGTTTGTCGCAGCCTTGATGACGGCTGTGATTTTTATCCGCGCCCACAGCCTGCCGTTTTGGCTGACCGCAGATATTGCGGCCATGGCCGTGCCCCTGGGTCATGCCTTTGGTCGGCTGGGCTGTTTTTTTGCCGGATGCTGCCACGGCAGCCAATGTGATCTGCCCTGGGCGGTGACATTTCACGATGCTCACTCCCTGGCGCCCTTAAACACGCCGGTTCATCCAACCCAGTTGTATTCGGCCGCGGCCAATCTGGCCATATTCGGCCTGCTGTTGCTGCTTCGCTCCAAAAGGCGTTTTGAAGGCCAGTTGTTTTTATACTACGTCATGTTTTACGGCATTGCCCGCTCTTTTATCGAAATTTACAGGGGCGATGACCGGGGCGCGTTTCTGGCCGGCGTGCTTTCTGTATCACAGGTGATGGGATTGTCTGCTGCGGCCGCAGCGCTTGTTTTGATGATTTGGATGCTGCAAAAACAAGGGAAATGACCAGAGCCGATGAGTGAAATCAGCCACAGGCAAACAGGCCGCCACCTGGAGGCCTGCCAAAAAAACGGGTTTTCACCGGTTTACCTGATATTCGGGGAGCCCTACCTGTGCCGGCGCGCCAGACAATCCCTTGTGGAAGCGCTGATCCCCGATGAGCAGACCCGCCAGGTAAGCCTGGAGGTCATTGATGCAGGAGAAGGGCAGGGTGCCAGCCAAGCGGTTGAAAGCGTTGGTACGTTTTCCTTTTTTTCCGGCCCCCGCGTGGTGGTATATGAAGCCCCGGCTTTGTTTGGCACAGGCACCGGCCAGGGCGGGGAAACCAAAGGCCAGGGGGGCCAGACCGCAAATGACGCGGCCATTCTCGAGGCGGCCGTGGAAAGGGGTTTTCCCAAAAATCATCACCTGATAATTGTCACTTCCAGGGCGGATAAACGAAAGCGGCTTTACAAAGCGGTTGCCGCTGCCGGCACGGTCATTAACTGCGCGGTGGCCACAGGCAGCCGCAAGGCGGATCTGGACGAACAGCGGCAGGTGCTCCGGCAGCTGGCCGCCGAAACCCTCGGGCCGCGAAAAAAAAACCTTGAGCCAGCCGCGTTTGAGCACATTTTCGATCTTACCGGGTTTGATCCCCGCAGCTTTGTCAACAACCTGGAAAAGCTGGCCTTGTATACCGCGGAGCACTCCCGGATCATGGCCGCGGATGCGGCCGAGGTCCTGGAAAAAACCCGGGAGGATCCCATATACCTGTTTACCGGGGCACTGGCTGAACGCCGGCCGGATCTGGCCCTGTATTACCTGGATTCCCTGCTGGCTTCCGGTTATCATCCCATGCAGCTTCTTGCCGCGGCCGCCAACCAGGTGCGCCGGATACTGGCGGTCAAAAGCTTTGTGGAAGACACCCCCGGGGGCAGCGAGTGGAAACCATCCTTGTCCTTTGATCAGTTCAAGGCCCGGGTCCTGCCCCAGGTGATAGAGCATGACAAGGCTGTTGCCGCCTATGCTGTCCAGGCCGGGCAAGATCTCGAAATCACGCCGGGATCCGGAAAGGACAAGGCCGGAACGGATATGGTCATTGCAAAAAATCCCAAAAACGCGTATCCGGTTTACCAGGTGTTTATCCAGGCAGACCGGTTTACCGGCCATGAGTTAAGCCAGGCCCTTGCCGCCATTGCCCGGGCGGACCTGGCCATGAAAAGCACGGGAACCTCACCCCGGGCCGTGCTTGAATCCCTTATATTTTCGGTTTTCGCCCCTGTGTCTGAATCATCTGAAAAAACAAGTTCAACCACCGGCATGCATTCATACAATGTCACACCCTAGCCAATCCGGCGGCATCCATGAATACGTGGAGTCGCTCAAAACATCGGTGCGACTGGGCAGCCAGGTGGTCTATCACACCCGCCTGGCGGAAAAAAAAGCCAGATTCGCCGATTCCGGCAAAGAACCCGAACTTTCCGCCCTGCTGGCGCAAATCGGCATAAACGCCCTTTATAGTCATCAATACGAGGCCATTTCAATGATCCGCAATCGCGGCCACGTTGTGGTGGCAACGCCCACGGCCAGCGGCAAGACCCTGATCTACAACCTTCCGGTCATTGAGCGCATTTTGCAGGACCCCGGGGCCCGGGCCCTGTATTTGTTTCCGTTAAAGGCCCTGGCCCAGGATCAGCTGCGCACGTTTGTGGAGATGAGCGGGTCTTTTGCCGGATTTTCGCCCACTGCGGCCATCTATGACGGAGACACCACCGCTTGGCGGCGCAAAAAAATCCGGGAAAATTCCCCTAACGTGATCATGACCAACCCGGAGATGCTGCATTTGACATTTCTGGCCCATCACGAGAAATGGGCCGGGTTTCTTTCCGGGCTGCAGTTTGTGGTCATCGACGAGGTCCACACCTACCGCGGGATTCTGGGCTCTCACATGGCCCAGGTGCTGCGCCGGTTCCGCCGGATCTGCGCGGAATACGGGGCCGATCCCGTATTCGTGTTCAGTTCGGCGACCATCGGCAATCCCGGGGATCTGGCCTCGGCCTTAACCGGCCTGGATGTCAGGTCCGTGGAACAGGCCGGAGCGCCCGAGGGAAAGCGGCACCTGGTGTTTATCAATCCCGTGGACAGCCCGGCGAGAACCGCCATTTTGCTGCTCAAGGCCGCCCTGCACCGGCAGCTTCGCACCATTGTCTACTGCCAGTCCAGAAAAATGACAGAACTGATTTCCTTGTGGGCCGGAAGCCAGAAAGGGGCGAATGCCGGCCGGATCAGTGCTTACAGGGCCGGGTTTCTGCCTGAGGAGCGCCGGGAAATCGAGCAGAAACTGGTCACCGGCGAGCTTCTGGCAGTGATTTCCACCAGCGCCCTGGAGCTGGGAATTGATATCGGTGATCTGGACTTGTGCATTCTCGTGGGCTATCCCGGAACCGTCATGGCCACCCGCCAGCGCGGGGGCCGGGTGGGCAGATCCGGCCGGGATGCGGCCATTGTCATGATCGCCGGCGAAGACGCCCTGGATCAGTACATCATGCGCCATGCCGCAGACGTGGTCAACATGGCCCCGGAGTCGGCCATGGTCAATCCGGATAACACCGACCTGCTGGAAAAGCATCTGGTGTGCGCTGCTGCTGAAAAGCCCTTGGCCGCAGATGATCCGGTGTTTCCCGAAACCCGGGTAAAAGACAGCCTTGCCCGCCTGGTGCAAAAGGGACATCTGCTGCGCTCCGAGGCCGGGGGCCTTTATTACGCGGCCCGAAAGCAGCCCCACCGCCACATTGACCTGCGGGGATCGGGCAGCCGGTATAACATCATTGACGGAAAAACCGGGGAAAACATGGGCGAGGTGGACGGCTTCCGGGCCTTCCGGGAGACCCATCCCGGGGCCGTGTATCTGCATCTGGGAACCAGCTTCCGGGTGGACCGTCTGGACCCGGAAACAAAAACCGTCACAGTGTCCCGGGCCAACCCGAACTACTACACCCGGGTGCGGGCAAGCAAACAGACCGAAATCCTGGAGGAATACAGCCGCAAACCCCTGGGTTCCACCTGGGTGGGTTTTGGCCGGCTGCGGGTCACAGATCAGGTCACCGGCTATGAGCGTCGCCAGATCCGGGACCAGAAGCGGATCAATATCATGGCCCTGGATCTCCCGCCCCAGGTGTTTGAAACCGAGGGGCTTTGGATTGCAATTCCGGCTGGAATCCAGGAAAAAACAGAAAACGCGGAAATGCATTTCATGGGCGGCATCCACGCGCTGGAACATGCGGCCATCGGCATATGTCCGCTTTTGGTGCTGTGTGACCGCGACGATCTGGCCGGTATTTCCACCCCGTTTCATCCCCAGGTGCAGAGTGCGGCTGTTTTTGTCTATGATGCCTTTCCCGGCGGCATCGGCCTGTGCAAAAGCGCCTGGGCCAGGGCAGGGGATCTGATGGACCAGACCCTGAATGCGGTTTCAGACTGTGAATGTGAATCCGGGTGTCCGGCATGCGTGCATTCGCCAAAGTGCGGATCAGGAAACCGCCCCATTGACAAGGATGCGGCGCAATTTATCATTGAAAGGCTCATTGAGAAAAACTCAATGCAAAATCCCGATCACCGGGGAGAACAGGAGGTCCCAGGCCCTGCCATAACCACGGATTCCGGTCGGTCCGGAGCCACGCAATCGGTTTACGCCAACATCCGCCGCTACGGGGTGCTTGATATTGAAACCCAGAAAAGCGCCGAAGAAGTCGGCGGGTGGTCCCGGGCCGGTAAAATGGGCGTAAGCTGTGCGGTACTCTATGACGCGCAAAAAAACGATTTTGCGGTTTACCGGGATTATGAAATCGCGGCACTCATGGATCATATCAACAGCCTGGACCTGGTGGTGGGCTTTAACATCAAGCGTTTTGATTACCTTGTGCTCTCCGGTTATGTGACCTTTTCCTGGCAGCAAATCCCCACTCTCGACATCCTCGAAGACGTCCACACCCGTCTGGGATACCGCCTGTCACTGGATCACCTGGCGCGGGTCAGCCTGGGGGCGCAGAAAAACGGGGACGGACTGCAGGCCTTAACCTGGTGGAAGCAGGGCCGCCTTGATGAGATCATTGTATACTGCAAAAAGGATGTGGAAATCACCCGGGACCTGTTTTTGTTCGGCTGTAAAAACGGCTATCTTTTGTTTGAAAACAAGGCCGGCAACCGCGTCCGCCTTCCGGTAAACTGGTAAAAAACCATTCTTTTTCCAGCAACTTCCTATTGCAAATTTTTATGATTGTGATATTATTGTTTGCTTATGGTTTTTGCCGGCTATCTTTTTTAGCCGGCTATCTTTTTTAGCCGGCTATCGCAGGGGCTGAAAGATGTAGATCCATAATATTTTCAGCACCCGTTTCAAAAAAACAGCCGAATCAATTTCCAACCAGTAAAAAGAAATGCAAAAAACGTTGTTTATATAAACAAACTATGATAATCTGAAAAACAGGATTTTTTGTTCAAACCGGTTATCTGATAGATTCCAAGGAAGTTAAAATGCCCGAAAAATCAACATTTGAACAATTACGAGAGGATGAAAGGGAAGTCCGCAAGCGTCTGATTATTGAAGCGGCAATGGAGTTGTTTGAGGAAAAATCCTTTCATGAAATCGGCATGCGAGATATTGCATTAAAGGCCGGGGTTTCGGCAGCCTCCATATACCGTTATTTCCCGAGCCGGGATGATTTGTTCGTGGAAGCCCTGATCCGGGATATCAACAACATTGAAAATCGGCTCAGGGATCGGGTGGAAAACGGCGGCAATATGGAGGAGCTGGCCATTGCCGTGGTGGATTATCTTGTTGAAAACGAGGCCACTTTCCAAATGATGGTCCATTTCATGATCCGCGGTGAGTTAAACCCTCAGGCGTTGAAAAAGTTCAACAGCGTCCAGCGCTACTTTCTCAAGATGTTTTCCAGTGTGGTCGAGCAGACCGAGGGCTCGGACCAGCTTCGTTTAAACGCCCAGGCTTTCTTTGCGTCCCTGGCCGGCGTGGTGCTTACCTACAGGAACTACCCGGGCCGCACTGCTGAAGAAAAACGAAAGGCCATTCACCGCCTGGCGTTGATGATCATGCATCAGGGGGAGTTCAACGAGATGGAAACCGATTGAAAGCATCTTCGGTTCCGGCCGTTTTCCAGGCCTTTCTGGCCTCCTGCTCAACCCGGTCCCGGTTTCCTGAGTAGCGCGGGGAGAAGTGAAACAGGGTAAGCCGCCTTGCCCGGGCCCGGGCGGCAACCCGGCCCGCCGCAGCCGCGGTGAGATGTTTTTTGCGCCGGGCAAGGTCGCGGTCTTCATCCAGGAAGGCGGCTTCAATGAACAAGTAATCCGAATCCAGGGCCAGAGAAATCATTTTTTCCATGTTTTGTTCATGGCCTGCCGCATCTGTGATATAGACGATCTTGTGCCCTTTTGTGACCACGGTCAGCCGGTCTGTCAGCTCCCGGAGGGAAAATCGCGTTTGTGTGCTCTCTGGCGCATATTGTCGGGGGATTTCAAACAGGCTTTCCGGGTCGGATTCGGCATACAACGCCTGCTTGAACGCATAAAGCCAGGGGCCGGGCAAAAATCCCATTTCCTGAAGTATTTCCCTGCGGATGTTGACGCTGAACCGTTCCTTTATCGCATATCCCATGCACGCAATATCATGGTCCAAAATGGCCGCATCCACGGAAAAAGCCGGTTCAACGTGAATTGTCCGGGATTGAAGGCGCCGGGTGGCATAATCCTGCGGGACAAACCGGCTGCTGCAGTCAAAGATGCAGCTGACCAGTTCATTTCTGCGGATCTCGGTTGCGGTGATCCGAAGCGGGTTCTGGTAGTTTTCCACCAGGTTCCAGGTGTAGGCGGAAAGCCGTGCCGCTATTTTATCGATAAATCCTTCCGGGCCAAAGGTGTGCAATACCTTGTTTCTTCCCAGGCAGATGCGCAGGATCCGGTCAAAGCCGATAAAATGATCCATGTGCGTATGGGTGATAAACACGTGGGTGATTTTCAGGATATCTCTGGCAGACAAGGCCGAAAGATCTCCTGCGTCAAGCAGCAGGGCCCGTTTTTCATAAAAAAACGGAACAAACAGGCCCGGATCTCCGGCCGGGTCATTTACCAGGCGGGGATTGAAAAGCGGCGGCATCAGGTCATGAGGTAGCGGACAACCTGGCGGTGGATGCAGCCATAAATCTCTTCATCAGAGCCGTAGATGTCGATGATATCCGGGTGCTTGATCAGCTGCTCGATCACAAAGCCGGTGATGTAGAGAGTCACCACGTGGGGGTTGGCCACCAGGTTCCGCATGGGGGCGATCTGGAAGTCAATGTCAAAGTCATCTGCGCGCGAAAGCCTTTCCAGGCAGTATTCTATCTGCTCGCGCACCGCATGGGCGTTGTTGGTCTCCACCAGGCGGTTTTCCAGAAGCTTTGCGGAAATGGCATTGGCAAGGGCTCCGACCACTTCCCCCACGGCGTGGATGGCCCGGCGCCGCTCGTATTCCTTGGATGTCTCAATGCGGGAAATCAGGCGCGACTCCCCGCTGTTCTCCGGTCGAAATCGTTTGGACATAACCGATTCCTTTTCCTATGGGGTTTTGAAAAAAACAATAGATTTGCATCATAAAGCCATACCCGTTGGATTTCAAGAAAAAACTCAGGAGTTCTGGATTTGCAGAGTTTCAGCGGTTTCTTCGATGATCAGCTGCAGATCCTTTTTGCCGTTGTAATAATTCCAGCGAAGGCGGAAGGCGACCCAATTCAAATGCCGGGGCAGGGGCTGCTGCGGGTCAATATTAAACCACACTGCAGGCAACGTTTTTTTTGCCCTGGATTCGGGCTGGCGCAGCATCAGACGCAGGTGCCGGCCGCCAATGATTTTTGAGAAAACCACTTCCACGTCTTTTGCCGCAAATACCGGCTCCGGGTTTTGTTCACCAAAGGGCTCCAGGCCGGCCAGCTCATCTGCAAGGGTTTCGGTGAGGGCATCAAAGGAGATCTCGCAGTCCACCGGCAGCCGGGCGGCAAATGCCGATTCCGGGCAGCAGTCGCGTATCCGGCAGGCAAATTGGGCGCAGAAATCCTGAAACTGCCCGGGCCGGGCCGAAAGACCGGCTGCCATGGCATGGCCGCCAAAGTTTTCAAGATAGTTGGAACACGCCGAAAGATGCTCGTATAAGTCAATGCCGGGCCGGCTTCTGGCCGATCCCTTCAACATGTCCGCACCTGCGGCAAACAGCACAACTGGCCGGCAGTATTTGTCTGCCAGCCGTGAGGCCACAATGCCGAGCACGCCGGGATGCCAGTCCGCATCGGCCAGAACCAGGGCCTTTTGATCAAGGATTTGCGGCGACTGTTCCAGATACATTTCAATGCGTCGGAGAATCCGGGCCTCGACATTCTGGCGCTCGGTGTTTAGGTTGTTGACGTGTTTGGCAAGGACTCCGGCCTTTTCGTCATCATCTGTTGTCAGCAGTTCCACGGCAATGCGGGCGTGCTCCATGCGGCCGGCGGCATTTAAGCGCGGGCCCAGGCGAAAAGCCAGGTCCTCGGTTTCCAGGGAGGGTTTGGTGATGCCGCAGACATCCACAAGTGCCCGGATGCCGGGTCGGGGGCTGTTGTTGATGCTTTGCAACCCTATTTTTGTGATAATGCGATTTTCATGGATCAGGGGCACGATGTCGGCAATGGTGCCAAGGGCCACCAGATCACAGATTTCCTTTAAATTCGGCTCAGGAATGGTTTTGAAAAACCCCTTTTCCCGAAGAAGCTTGCGAAGCCCCAAAAGCAGGGCAAAGGCCACGCCCACCCCGGCCAGGTGCTCCAGGCCGGCCTCACAGTCGCCTCTTTTGGGGTTGACCACCGCACATGCCGGGGGGATGTCGTCAATGTCATGATGGTCCGTGACAATGACGTCAATTCCGGCCTGCCCGGCCCGGTCCACAGCCGGCCGGCCTGCAGAGCCGCAGTCCACGGTCACGATCAGGTCCGCACCCAAAGGCATGGCCACCTCGTCGATGTGCTCCGGCTTTAACCCGTATCCCTCGTCGATTCTGTGGGGGATGTGAAAATGCACGTCCGCGCCGGCCCGGCTCAGAAAATCCACCATGATGGTGGTTGGGGTTATGTCGTCTACGTCATAATCGCCGATTACGAAAATGAGCTAGATTACT
>NZ_JAWODO010000096.1:0-3515 GCF_046483245.1 Desulfosalsimonas sp.
GGCTGCCTGCAGATCAAACCCCTTGCCGTCGTCTGCCACTTCAAAACAAAGACCATCGGCTTCCAGGGAAAAAATGACCTGCACCCTGCTGGCATTGCTGTGTTTGTCAATATTGTGCAAGGCCTCCTGGAGCAGGCGAAACACGGGCACCTTGACATCCTCGGGCACCTGGTCTTCGGTTACAGACAAACGGGTTTCAACCCGGATGTCCGGATGAAGGCGGTCAAAATCCCGGCACACGGCGCCAATGGTGTGCAAAACGCCTTTTTCCAGCACCGGCGGCCGCAGATCCATGATAATCCGGCGCACTTCGTCTATGGCGGTTCTGGCCATGGGCACCAGTGTCTCCAATTCCTTGAGATGCCGCTGATCCACTCGCTGACCTAACTTTTCTGCGGCATTTTCCACGGTCAGCTTAATGGCGCTCAGGGTCTGGCCGATGCTGTCGTGCAGATCCCGGGCAATACGCCTGCGCTCTTTTTCCTCTGCATGGACCAGCCGCCCGGACAGATAGCGCAGCTCCCGGTTGCTTTCCTCAAGTTCCCGGGTGCGCTCTGCCACGCGATTTTCCAGGGAGCGGGAATAACGCTCAAGCGCCTTCCGGCTCCGCTCCAGTTCCCGGAACATGCTTTGATAGGGCGACAGCAGCCCCCTGGCCACGATCGCGCGATAAATCAGATAAGAGGATATGAGCTTTAACATATGCCCGATCTGATTGGCCGGCCCGTAGACGCTGACATATTGGGTAAAGGCCATCTCAGAGGCCGCGGTCACGGCCAGGGCGGCCATCAGAAATTTAAACATCACCGGATCCACATCCTTGCGTTGGCGATAAAGCGCCGCACCGGCTGCAATCAGAATCCCGCATATGATGTATTCGCTGATGACCTTAAAAGGGGTCAGCCCGGCGCCTTGAACATAACATTTTGGAAAAACAGGAAAGACAAAAATAGATAAAAACAGGACCAGGGAAATCCCGCCATAGGCGGCAAACGCCACCCGGTAATCTGCCTTGCGATGAAACAGAAACGGGAGCACCAGAAGAGATATGCTTTCCATGTACCGGGCTGCAATCCATGTCTGGGTGGCATAATCGGCCCCTTCAAGGACAATCACGCCCATGCCCTTGTAAGACAGCATGTGGGCCATGTCCAGGGCGCCCACAAACAAATAGGCAATGCCCAGTACCGCCAGGTAGCGCTGACGGGAAAACGGAAGGGTATTCCAGGAAAACAGGAAAATGGAAAAAGAAACCAGGATGGCAAAAGTTTCCACCACACTGTGAAACAACAGATAGCTGTACCAAGCGGTCAGATAAATCACGATCAGCACCAGCACGGCTGCAGCCAGGGCGGATCCGGACGGCCTCCGTCCGGTTCTCGAAGGTTGACATCGGCCCGCAGATGCATATTTTAACCAGGTAAATTCAGGCTTAAACATCTTAAACATAACGGAGGTACCTTATGCCGGATTCTGCAGAATCTCAACAGATTGATTTTACTGTCAACAAGGACAACTTATACCGGGAAGAATCGGTCACCGACCTGAAAGTAGCCTCGATCCGGTGCATGACCCCGGTGAAAGCCGACGGCTCTGAAGACCTTTCCCGCTCCAGGATTTATTACGGCTCCACCCAGCTCATGACACCCGAGGGCCCTTTGCCCATCCAGTCCCAGCTGTCTGCCACCAGCCTGCAGGAGGCCATGGATGAATTTCCCGGCGCCATGAAAAAAGCCTTGGATCAAACCATTGACCGCCTAAAGCAGATGCAGCAACAAGAACAACAGCAGCAACAGCCTCAGCAGGGCGGATCACGGATCTATACGCCGTATGAATAATGACCCTGCCGGCCGGCGGTATTCTGCCGGCCGGTACATTTTTTCAACTGTTTTTCCCCGCCTCCTTGGAAGCGGTCTCCGGATCCACCCGCCAAGTGATCAGGGGGGAGAGCAGGTATAAAATCATCTGGCAAAAAACCAGGTAACCGAAATACGGCGTGAAAACAAAAACCACCATCAGCACCAGATTGGTCCAGGTAAACCAGGGGTTGCGGTCCATGAACCGGCCAATGTGGATATAGCGCACCGGATACAGGTTCATGAGAAAGGCCGTAAATACCATCAGCCCCATGCAGAAATAGCCCAAAAACACTGTCCACTGGGAAGCGGGCGAATTTGTCTGCGCCAGCACAATCAGCGGCGCGGTCACAAAAAGGGCGGCCGCCGGGGTGGGCAGCCCCTTGAAAAAGCCGGGCACCGGCGCCCGGTCCAGCGTAAAATACGCCAGCCGCACAAAACCGCAAAATGCATAAATCAGGGCGGGAATATATACGGGCAGATCCCGGATTTCCGGGGCCGGATGATTTGAAAGACACACATAAAAAATCCAGGCCGGGGCAATGCAGAAGCTCACCGCGTCGGCCACGTCATCCATGATTCCGCCAAAGGTAATATGCTTTGCCGCTGCGCCCGGAAGGGGCTCGGTCAGCCCCAGCCTTCTGGCCATGGCCCCGTCAAGTTTGTCAAATACCGCCGCCCCGATCAACAGCAGGTAGGCTTCGGTCATCTTGCTTTGGTAGGCAAAAAAAACCGCCAGAAGCCCCATCATGGCGTTCATCACAGTCAGGGCGTTGGGAAAGGCCGCCAGAATCCGGCGGCGAAGGGCCATGTCCTCCACGCAAAGCGCATCCAGGCAGTAAGTCCCGTATTTCCGGCAATAAAATGCAATGGAGCCGAAATTGATCACCAGAAACACGATTTCAATGACAAAGAGATTGCGCACGGAAAGCCCGCCCAGCCGGGTCAGGCCGGCATACAAAAACCCGACATCAGCCTCCACCGGGATATGAAATGCATGAACATATAGCAAAAATCCCAAAGGCGCTGCCACGGCGGTTCGAAGCCGGGTCAGTTCCCGCAGTTCGGCCTCCCGGGCCTGGCGGATGGCAAAACCGCGCATGAAATGGGCAAAATTGTCCCGGATGAGCACGGTGACGCACAGCATGAGCACAAACACCGCATGCACCAGCTCCAGGCGGCTGTGGTCGGGGATCAGGTAATGCAGGCGCCACATGCTGCCCACTGCCACCAGGGGAAATATAATGGAATACACCACCCGGTCCATGATCTTGTCGGCCAGTTCGGCAAAGGAGATCTCCGGGCCGAACCGGGCCGAAAACCACCCGTCCATCAGGTCAAAGACCATGGCGGCGAAAAAAAGCAGGGTTCCGGCCAGAAACACGTTTGGGCTGCGGTTTAGCATCACCGCCACCGCGCACATCATCCCGGAAAACACCAAAAGGGGCCGGCCATAGACCAGAATCGGGGTCATGGTTGTGAGCACATCTTTCTTTTTCAACATAGATTCTAACTATTATAAATAGTCACCAGAAGCAAGCAGGTTGTGCGCACCTGCGCCGTCAGGCCCCTTGGAGATAATCGAGCATGCCGCCGATGGTGTTTCCCACGAAATAGGTCTCCCGGTCCCGGTAAGATGGCGGCAGATCATCGATTCGG